>NZ_JAQFCE010000009.1:0-108983 GCF_027690675.1 Bariatricus sp. TF06-38A | reverse complement strand
TTCTATGGGGTAGGGGAAGTGCACTTTCTTTGCGCATGATTTCAGTCATTTATACACAACAGGTACAAAAAGGGAGATGTAAAAAAACTCAATCGAGTTTTTTCACATCCCCATCTTTCCATTTTTATGCACAGCTTGTAGCGTTTTCAAACTGCGAATTATACAATTCCGCATAAAACCCATTCTTCTCAAGTAGTTCTTCATGGTTCCCCTGTTCGATGATGTCGCCGTCTTTCATTACCAGGATGAGATCTGCGTCTCGTATGGTGGAGAGTCTGTGGGCGATTACGAAGCTGGTTCTGCCTTTCATGAGGTTATCCATGGCT
Organism: Bariatricus sp. TF06-38A; assembly: GCF_027690675.1. Classification (NCBI taxonomy): domain Bacteria; kingdom Bacillati; phylum Bacillota; class Clostridia; order Lachnospirales; family Lachnospiraceae; genus Bariatricus; species Bariatricus sp. TF06-38A. The sequence continues at coordinate 108,657 of NZ_JAQFCE010000009.1, read as the reverse complement.
TTCTGGATCTGGACTTCGGTTCTGGTGTCTACGGAGCTGGTGGCTTCGTCTAGGATCAGAATCTTTGGATCAGCCAGGATGGCTCTGGCGATCGTGAGGAGCTGTTTCTGACCCTGGGATACGTTGCTGGCTTCTTCGTTGAGAATCATGTTGTATCCGCTTGGAAGAGTCTGGACGAAACGATGTACGTGGGCAGCTTTGGCTGCGGCTACGACTTCTTCGTGGGTTGCATCGAGTTTGCCGTATTTGATGTTATCTTCGATGCTTCCGCTGAACAGCCAGGTATCCTGAAGTACCATTCCAAACATCTGTCTGAGTTCGCTCCGGTTGAAGTCTTTGATGTTGTGTCCATCGATCTTGATTGCCCCGCTGTTGACATCATAGAAACGCATCAGCAGTTTGATCATGGTTGTCTTTCCGGCTCCAGTCGGTCCTACGATGGCGATCTTCTGACCTTCTTTTACTTTTGCAGAGAAATCATTGATGATGATATGCTCCGGATTGTATCCAAAGTGTACGTGTTCAAATTCTACATTTCCCTGTAATCCTTCTACAGATACTGGATTTTCAGCAAACTGATCTTCTTCTTTTTCGTCCAGAAATTCAAATACCCTCTCTGATGCAGCGGCTGTCGACTGGAGCATGTTTGCTACCTGTGCAACCTGCTGGATTGGCTGTGTAAAGGATCTTACATACTGGATAAAGGACTGGATATCTCCAACTTCGATGGTCTGTTTGATTGCAAGGTAACCACCTAAGATAGAAACTCCTACATATCCAAGGTTTCCGACAAACTGCATGATCGGCATCATCATTCCGGAAAGGAACTGTGATTTCCATGCAGAACGGAACAGGATATCATTAGTCTCATCAAATTCGCGGATCACGTCTTCTTCTTTATTGAATGCTTTGACAATATTATGTCCGCCATATACTTCTTCTACCTGACCATTGATATGTCCCAGATATTCCTGCTGGCTTTTGAAGTATTTCTGTGAGTGTTTTACGATTACAGAAATCAGTACCATAGATACCGGCAGGATCAGAAGTGCGATCACAGTCATCAGCGGACTGATACTGATCATCATGATCAGTACACCGATGATCGTTGTCACGGATGTGATCATCTGGGTTGCACTCTGGTTCAGGCTCTGGCTCAGAGTATCTACGTCATTGGTTACTCTGGAAAGTACCTCACCGTGTGTAGTCGTATCAAAATAATTCATCGGCATACGATTGATTTTTTCAGAAATTTCTTTTCGCATGCGATAGGTCAGCTTCTGTGATACGCCTGTCATGATATATCCCTGGATAAAGGAGAAACATGCGCTGATCACGTACAGACACAATAAAGTTAACAGGATTTTACCAATCTTTGTAAAATCAATTCCGTTGCCGCCGGATACTTTTCCGACCAGACCTTTGAAAATTTCGGTCGTCGCTTTTCCGAGAACCTTTGGTCCAATAATATTGAAAACCGTACTTCCGATTGCAAATATCATAACAAAGAAAATACCGATTTTATATTCACTAAGGTAAGTAAAAAGTTTCTTCATGGTACCTTTGAAGTCTTTTGCCTTCTCGCCGGTTCCCATTCTTCCATGTCCACCGCCCATAGGTCCTCTTCTTCTTGGCTGATTACTCATACTATGCTTCCTCCTTTCCGTCATTTTCGTTATTTAAGTCTCTCGCAAGCTCTGCTTCAGAAAGCTGCGATGACGCAATCTGATAATATGCATCACAGGATTTCAGAAGCTCTTTGTGTGTTCCGATTCCCGCAATCTTTCCATCATCCAGCACAATGATCTGCTCCGCATGTAAAATGGTGCTGATTCGCTGTGCTACAATGATCACTGTGCTGTCCTGTGTCTTTTCTTTCAATGCAACACGAAGGGTTACGTCTGTCTTATAATCCAGTGCTGAAAAACTGTCATCAAAAATATAAACTTTTGGTTTCTTTGCAATCGCACGTGCGATAGAAAGACGCTGCTTCTGACCGCCGGATACGTTGGAACCGCCCTGTGCGATCGGACTTTCGTATTTTTTATGTTTTTCTTCGATAAATTCGGTTGCCTGTGCGATTTCTGCGGCTTCCTTCATCTCGGCTTCGGATCCATCCGGATTGCCATACAGAATATTGGACTCGATTGTTCCTGAGAAAAGTACACCTTTCTGTGGAACGTATCCAAGTTCATCCCGCAGATCATGCTGGGAAATGGTACGAATATCTTTTCCATCCAATGTGATCGTACCTTCTGTTACATCATAAAATCTTGGGATCAGGTTGATCATCGTAGATTTACCACTACCGGTACTTCCGATGATCGCCGTTGTCTGTCCCGGTTTTGCTGTAAAGCTGATATCATGAAGTACGTCTTCTTCTGCTCCCGGATAACGGAAGGATACGTGGTCAAATTTTACTTCGCCTTTTCTGGATTCTTCCAGTTTTTCCGGTGTTTTCGGATCTTCGATCGCTGTCCTGCTTGTCAGGATCTCATCCACACGGTCTGCTGCAACAGCTGCTCTTGGAAGCATAATAGAAATCATACAGATCATAAGGAAGGACATGATGATCTGCATTGTATACTGGACAAATGCCATCATATCACCAACCTGCATCTGCCCGTCACTGACACCATGTGCGCCGCTCCATACGATCAGTATGGTAATTCCGTTCATGATCAGCATCATCATCGGCATCATAAATGTCATGGCACGGTTTACAAATAAATTGGTTCTTGTCAGATCTCTGTTCGCTTTATCAAATCGTTCTTCTTCATGCTTTTCTGTACTGAATGCACGGATAACCGGAAGTCCGGTAAGGATCTCACGGGTAACAAGGTTCAGTCTGTCAACCAGGTTCTGCAGAATCTTAAATTTTGGTATTGCCACAATAAATAATACAGCAACAACCATCACGATCAGGATTACCCCAAGTACGATGATCCATGACATGCTGACATTCGTATGGAGAACCTTGAAAATACCTCCAATTGCCATGATTGGTGCATACATCACCATTCTCAGAAGCATAACTGCAAGCATCTGGATCTGCTGGATATCATTGGTACTTCTTGTGATCAGTGATGCAGTTGAAAAACGGTCAAATTCTGCATTGGAAAATCCAACAACTTTTTTAAATACCTTTCCTCTCAGATCACGTCCCGTACTTGCTGCCACTCTGGAAGCAAGAAGTCCTACGGTAACACTTGCGAGCATTCCAAGAAATGCAAGTGCAAGCATCTTACCGCCAGTTGTTAAAATATATCTGTTCTGGATCTTATCTGTATTCACGCCCAGAACACTGTAGGTTTCTTTAATATATGAAGTTGCTGCCTGTTCCAGCATGGTATCCGGCATATCGTCCATTTTTTCTGATATTTTATCAATAACGTCTGCTCTCTGTTCATCCGGTATCATGTTCAGGATCTCAAAGATATCTGCATTTTCGATCTTTTTCACCTGTTCATCAATGTTTTTCTGCATTTCATCCTGCTGTTTCTTGGCAAGCTCCGGATTTGCCGCAAGTGCTGCTTTCTGCTCATCTGTCATCTGGGACTGCATACTCTCTGCCTGTTTCTCAGCCTGTTCCTTTATAGAAGAAATCATATTCTCTTTCATGGATTCTTCCATCTTCTTTGTTGTATCGCTTCCAGATTCAAATCCATAAGTCAGAAGCATCGGCTTTCCAAGGATTTCAAATACCTTTCCTGACTTTTCTTCATCTTTTTTCACGGAATCCTTCAGAACATAAATTGCTCCATCATACTTATAATCCGAATCGGATTCCTTTTTCTCATATGCATCCAGCACTGTCTGCTGGTCTTCTTCTGCCACAAAAAGCAACAGCTTATTCATCTCTTCCTCTGCGATTGCATCCGGAATCTTCTCATCAATTCCTCCCTGCTGGATTCCGACATTGACAATGTCTGAAGTATAAGAAGGCAATGACAGATCGCAGTACGCCTGAACGATCAGGATAACAACAATCGCTGCTATAGTTGCTGCATAAGGCTTCAAATGTTTGAATAACTTTCTCATATAGCAATTATTTCCTTTCTTAGTAACTATTTTTATTCCTTAAATGGATTTTTACATGGCATATCACGGAATTCTTTTTCCTGGAAAAGATTGTCACTCATCTGTAAAAGCAGTCTTCTGCACAGTATTTTCTCTTCTGTGCTCATATTCTTCAGGAGTGTATCTTCCGTGCTTCGGAGAATCTCATGCATGTTGCCAAGAATCTTCTCTCCTCGTTCTGTCAGATGGATCCTTGTCATCCGCTGGTCTTTTTCGTCCTGCTCTTTTCTAATATATCCGAGCTTTTCCAGTTTCTGAACTGCTACATTCACCGATGGCGGCGTAATATGAATATGATCTGCAAGCTCTCTCTGTGACATCGGTCCTACCATCTGCAATATTGCAAGAATTCCTGCCTGTCCGGCTTTCAGCTCTGTATCCTTCATCTGGTTCGTCACATACCATTTATACATATGTCCGACCTGTGCAAGAAGAAGTTGTACCGGCATATTCTCCCTGGTAAAATCCCCACACTCAAATTTATCCGACTTCACCCTTTCACCTCCCGCAATTTGATTAGATATCTATTCATTAGAAGTCTAATCGTTATTTTATGCGTATCACACACATAAGTCAACATTTATTCTCAATAATTTATATTTTTATAATATTTTTCACAAACAAATAATTAAATGCCTAACTATTATTTTCTCATATTAAAACACTACGAAAAGCAAAAAAGGACTCTTCTGCCATTTTCTGTGCAAAAAAGTCCTTATCATTTACCATATCTGCCTTACCTGTAAAGCTTTATTCAATTTTTCACAAATTACATATCTTGCAGGAATGCCTTCACATTTTCCTCTTTTGTCGCCCAGGAAGTGCATAATCGGATCACACTATGGGTCTCATCGTACCTTTCCTGATAAGTTACGCCATATTTTTGGCGGATTTCCTGCAATTTGGCATCTTCCACAATAATGAACTGCTGGTTGGTATTGCTGTCCATGAAGAATTCATATCCTTTTTCTTTCAGTCCATCTTTCAAAAGCATTGCCATATCAATCGCATGTTTGGAGATTTCAAAATAAAGACCATCTTTAAAAAGCTCCAGGAACTGAACGCCAAGCAGTCTTCCTTTTGCAAGCATTCCACCTTTTTGTTTAATGCAGTAACGAAAATCTTGCTTTAGACATGGATTTGTGATTACCACAGCTTCTCCGAACAATGCACCGACCTTTGTTCCTCCAATATAGAATACATCACAACACTTTGCAATATCCGGAAGTGTCACATCTGTCCCCGGTGCCATCAGTCCATAACCCATTCTTGCCCCATCCAGGAAAAGATAAAGTCCACATTCCTTACATACAGTAGAAATATTTTCAAGTTCATTCTTTGTATACAATGTTCCTACCTCTGTCGGATGTGAAATATAAACCATCTTTGGCTGTACAATATGTTCATGAGACTCATCACTCCAGTGCAGGTCGTAATATTCCTTTATCTGCTGTCCTGTGATTTTTCCTTCCTTTGAAGGAAGTGCCAGAACTTTGTGTCCGGTCGCTTCTACAGCCCCGGTCTCATGGACATTGATATGTCCGCTATCTGCACAGATCACTCCCTGGAACGGGCGTAAAATAGAAGAAATTACTGTAAAATTCGTCTGGGTTCCTCCCACCAGAAAATGAACATCTGCCTCCGGTGCTTCACACACCTTCTTAATTGCTTCTCTCGCTTCTTCACAGTAAGGATCTTCCCCATATCCTACTGTCTGCTCCATATTGGTCTCGGCAAGCTTCTCGATAATTCTCGGATGTGCCCCTTCTGTGTAATCGCTAGTAAACAAAATCATTTCAACATCCCCTCTACTTTCTCTTTTAATTCTTTTGTAGCCTGCTCAATATCCGGCTGTCCGAAAACTGCACTGATCACGGCAACTCCACAGATTCCGTTTCCGGCAAGCTCTGTCACATTCTCTTCCGTGATTCCCCCAATTGCCACAACCGGAATGTCCACCGTCTCGCAGATTTCCTTTAAAACCTTATGATCCAGCTTTGTTGCATCTGCCTTTGATGTCGTGCCAAAGACTGCACCGACTCCCAGATAATCGGCTCCATGTGCCTGCGCCTTTAGCGCCTGCTCGACCGTCTTTGCCGTAACACCGATGATCTTGTCCTCGCCCAGTGTTTTCCGCACATCAAGAGCTTCCATATCGCTCTGCCCCACATGCACACCATCGGCATCTACCTTCTTTGCAATCTCTACATTGTCATTGATCACAAATGGTACATGGTAGGATTTGCAGAGTCTGGCAATCTCTTTTGCTTCTGCCAGGAACTCTTCCTCACCCAGATTTTTTTCCCTGAGCTGGATAAATGTAGCCCCACCTTTCAGCGCTTTTTCCACCTGGCTGTACAGGCTTTCTCCATTCAGCCAGTGGCGGTCTGTTACCGCATACAGAACCATATCTTTCTTATCTAATCTCATATTTTGCACCTTCTTCCAATTCTTTTCCTTCCATATTATAAATCGCATCGATGATCCGATTACGGTAGGTTGCGTTTCCATCTCCCGGCTGCATATATTTCCAGCCAGTCTCACCGGCAAGCCCCATGGCACAGACCGCTGCTGCCGCTGCTTCCAGATTATTCTCCGGATTCGCCGCAAGGAATGCCGTCATCATCCCGGAAAGCTGACACCCGGTTCCGGTGATCCGTCCCATCTCCGGACGACCGTTCCGGATCACAAAGCACCTCTTTGCATCACTTACAAGGTCTATTCCTCCAGTCACAGCAATCACGGAACCTGTCCTTCTGGAAAAATCCTTTATAAACGAAATCATTTTCTCCAGATTCTGCTCCGTCAGTGTATCTGCCTCGTCTGCATCCACACCACTCGTTGTACCATGTCCTGCTGCTAAGGTCTTGATCTCAGAAATATTTCCCCGGATCACATCAAACTGAATATCACGTATCAGATTCAGTGCCGCCTCTGTTCGGAACGAACTCGATCCTGCTCCAACCGGATCTAACAGTACTTTATGATACAGTTCATTGGATTTCTTTCCTGCTTTTTGCATGCTTTCAATCTTACGCGGATTCAGCATTCCCATATTGATATTCAGTCCCTGACAGATGGATGTGATTTCTTCAATATCAGTCGGCTCATCCGACATAATCGGACTTGCACCGCAGGCAAGAACCATATTTGCCACATCATTGATCGTCACATAATTGGTGATATTGTGTATCAGTGGTGCTTTTTTTCGTACTTCATCCAGATAGTTTCCAAGCATTCTTTTCCTCCGGTAAATCAAATTATTTCTTATATCTTTAAAATTGTCTCTATAATTATAAAAAGACAGATATATGTCTGCCTTTCTTCTTTTCACTATTTCTTATTATACTCTTGATTTTCTGAAATGCAATCTGCATTTACCTGAAACATATGTCATTTCCATTCTCATCCCTGTATCCGGCAGATCTATAAAAGACTTCTCCAGATAACAACCGGGACAGATGTTTTTTCACATCCGCCCCGGCTTCTTATTCACATGTTCACATGGATTTCAATATTCTATTTGCTTTCTGCTGCTTTCTTGCTCATCTCCGGTTTTACAATGAAGATTACCAGAAGAAGTCCAATCAGAGTAACGACTGCTGCTGTCCAGAATACAGATTTTACACCATTCTGGATCAGTGCTACATTGGTCGGATCAGCTGATGTACTTGCATTATATGCGACTGCAAATACTGCAACTGCAATTGTTCCTGAAAGTGAGTTTGCGAAGTTAACCAGAGAAGTTCCGATTCCCATATCTTCCGGTGCCAGCATTGCCTGTGCTGTTGGCGTAATGGATACAGCACGGAAGCTTTCAGCGATACCTGTAACTGCAAGTGCTACAAAATAAATCATGATCGAAGCACCTGAATTTGTTACCAACGCCATCACAGCCATCGGGATCATTGCAAGACTTGTACCAATTACCATTGCTTTCCATGCATTGGCAGCTTTCTTTCCTACCCATGCACCTGCGATAGTAGGAAGAATGATTGTAATCAGTGTACGCGGCATCTGCAGTGCACCTGCTGCACTCGTGGATGCTCCCATAACCTGCATGGCACCGATCGGTGCATAATAGTTCATGGCATTCTGATAGAAATAGCAGATAAATCCTACAATAAGGAGTACTGTGTAGTTTTTATTTTTAAATAATTTCATTGGAATCAACGGCTCTGCAGCTTTATTTTCAATCTTAACAAGTGCAATAAGAGCAATGATACCAATTACAAGACCTGCAAGAATCATTGGATTTGTCCATCCCATAGAAGATCCAAAGTTCAGTGCAAGCAGAATTCCGCAAAGTGATATGATGAGTGCGATCATCCCCGGAACATCAATCGTAACCTTTCCTTCTCTTTTCTGATTCGGCATGTTCATTCCAATCAGTACTATACCAAGAATAAGTGGAATTGCCGGCATAAGGATTGCCACAGTCAATAATCCCATATCTGTTAAAATACCTGCGATGATACTTCCTCCAAATCCACCAACAGCGATTGCGGTTGCAAGCATACCCATTGCCTTTGGTACATCTTTTCTTTCATTGATAAGACCTGCGATAATGTATGGTGCTGCTGTAAATGCGCCCTGTGCAAGGCTGACAATCAGTCTGAGGATCATAAGTGGAATCAGAGATCTCACAAATGCAAATGCAAAACCTGCAAGTGCACAGATAATTCCAGGAATCACTACAATGTTTCTTCTACCAATAAGGTCACCTAATTTTCCTCCGATCGGAGTCATAATCGATACACCGATCGCACCTACGATAGAGAAGAGTCCTACATATCCCATCGCATCAACTTTTTCAAGGATAGGTGCTGTTAACGTTGCAAATACCAGTCCATACATTGCTACGGAAAGCATCATGCAGATACATCCGATCTGAACCAAGTTTTTCTTTGCCTTCGGAAGCGGAATCGCAACCTGTGGCTGTTCCTGAGCCTGCTGTTCTTTACTCATATTCTTTTCCTCCTGTTCCTAAAGAAACCTTTACTCTCTATTTGTTATTTTTAAGCCACTGTGAAGCGCAATGGGCAAGACAAGCTGCTCCGATCGGGCAAACATCCTCATTAAACTGTGCTTTCGGATGATGTGCCGGATACTGTCCTCTTTCATCCAGATATCCTGCTGACAGATACATAAATGTACTTGGAACCTTTTCAGCGATCACTGCGAAATCTTCAGAAGCACTTGCAGAAATTCCCGGATATGGTGTGAGTCCCGGAATTCCAAGCTCCTGCATATATCCAACCACTTCGTCGGTAAGCTTCGGATTGCAGATCAGCGGAGGAACTTCTGAGATCATCTCAATATCAACGGTTCCGTTATATACAGCTGCTGTCTTTTCAGCGACTTCTTTCATCCTGCGGACCAGAAGTTCTCTTGCTTCCGGCTTGTTGGTACGAATCGTTCCCTGGAGAACAGCGGTCTCAGGAATGATGTTTGCTGCAGTTCCGCCTGCAAACTGTCCGATTGTAAGTACACAGGAATGTGTCGGATCACTTTCTCTTGCGATCAGTTCCTGCAATGCAAGATGGATATGAACTCCGATGTTGATCGGGTCAACTCCTACATGTGGATAAGCACCATGGGATCCTTTTCCATGGATGGTGATCTTAAATCCATCTACAGAATACATCATCGTATCCTTATCATTGTACATAAAAAGTCCGATTGGCATTTTTCCCGGTGATACATGGTATGCAAGTGCTGCATCAACCGGAGGATTCTCAAGAATACCATTCTCGATCATATTCTTGCTTCCTTCAAAAGTCTCTTCTGCCGGCTGGAACATGAATTTGATAGTTCCTTCCAGTGTATCTTCTTTTTCTTTCAGCATCTTTGCTGCTGTAAGAAGCATTGCAGCGTGGAAATCATGTCCGCATGTATGTGCTTCTTTTCCTGTAGGACATGCAAATTCTTCTCCGCTTTCTTCCGACATCGGAAGTGCATCCATATCTGCTCTCAGAAGAAGAACCTTTCCCCCTTTGCCGAGTGTAGCTGTTACCCCGTAGCCACAATCCTTCGGCTCAAGTCCGTATTCTGTCAGCTTTTCCATAACATAAGCTTTGGTCTTTGGAAGATCCAGACCAGTTTCAGCATTTTTGTGGATGTGTCTGCGGTTTGCAATTGTTTCATCCTTTAATTCCAATGCTCTTTCATAGTAATTCATACTAAGCCCTCCTTTAACTTTGTTCCTGCCATTTACATTAAAAATACTGTTCTACTTTTAGAATATTTACAGAACATTTTTATTAGTTTTTGGAACATTTACAGAATAGTTATCACGATTACATAATACCAACTTCTAAAATTTTAGTCAATAATATTACAGAATATTCTTGATTTTCGTTGTTTTTACCTATTTAATCGTTATTTTTTTAATTTTCAGAATATTATGGTTGATTTATGGAAGATAATTTTATATGATACTTTTTGAGAGGTGAAAGAAAATGAGAAGAAAAATTGTGGCTATTACCAGCCAGTACTTAAAGGAACCTATCTCGCAGATCGTCTCAGAACTAAAACTAAACTGCGACATCCAGGTGGTTTCCTACAACAAATTTGACACAATATCAGAAGTTTACGATTCTTACGCCGGGGACACTGACGGATTTCTTATCAGTGGTAAGATCGCAAAAGCTGCCATTGAGTCAACTGCGCACGCTTATAACCGTCCGATTGTATCCTTTGAAATTGATATAGCCGGTCTGTACCGTGCTCTTTTGAATCTGCTGATTTCCAACCGGGATCTGGATATGGACCGGATTATTCTGGATTTCCTGATTCCGATCGATGGCGGCTGTACTGCAACCGCTTTCCTTAAGGAGCTGGACATTGATACAGTTCCACCACATATTAACAACTGGACCAAGGCACTGACCCGTACCAGTATCAGTACGATTGAAAATCATGTCCTTTCAGAGCTGATCCGTATGTGGAACAACAATGAAATGGATATGGTTCTCTGTCAGTACAGTAATATCCTGCCGGAGCTTCGTGCGCACGGGATCCCGACAATCTATCCGCTGCCAAGTGTCAGCCATATCCGGGATCTTGCAAATGAACTTCTGTCCACGATCGAGCTGGAGCACATGCGTTCCAACCTTCCGGTTATCATCAATGTATCTCCCCGTAGTTCGACAGATAACACACCGGAAAATATCCAGCAGATCTATGTCTGTATGGAAGATTTCTTTAAAAAGAATCTGATGAATTGTATCTCTCAGAAAGTGGATAATCACTGCAGTGCCCTGACCACTGTGGAAATGCTGCAGCATATTACACACAATAACAAGGTCTGCGAACTGAATGAATTTCTCACCGACAAACTGCATTTTGAATGTGCTGTAGGATACGGAATCGGGGCAAATTTTGACAATGCGATCCGTAATTCTGTAAATGCCCGCAAAGAGGCTGTTCAGTTTGGAAAAAGTTTTATCCAGAATGAAAACGGAGATATGATCGGACCCCTTGGTTCATCCGACCGAAGAGTGATCCAGAATCAGTATGTGCAGAATCTTGGAAAGATTGCAAAGCAGTGTAATCTTTCACCGGTTACGATCAAGAAAGTCCTTGCCAGTACGCATGCTGCCGGATCAAATAAGATTACAACGCACGAGCTTGCCGAACGTATGGGAAGTACGGTGAGAAATGCGAACCGGATTATTCAGAATCTGGAAAATGGAGGAGTCGCGAAGCTCGCTTATACGCAGACGACCAATGCGAAGGGGCGGCCGGTTAAGGTATACGAACTTTATTTTAATTTCTAAAGAAATATATTGATTTACAAAAATATAGGTTGTGTCAACATCAGACAAAAATAATTCCCACCAGATTCTTTGTGCAAACAATTGAATCTGGTGGGAATTATAGAGTATAAAAAATCTCCCGGAACTACTTCCGAGAGGTTTCTACAGGGGATGACAGAATCGAACTGCCGCTAAGAGTTTTGGAGACTCCTGTCATACCATTTGACCAATCCCCTATTTGATTTTATGATCTAAAAAAGACCACTTGTTATTTATATCACAGTGGTCTTTTTTTGTCAATGAATTATTTTAGTTTTTCGCATTTTGGCGGATTTCATCAAGGTGAAGGATTCTCTGGTTGCGACTTCCGCGGAATTCCAGGGTGAGATCTTTTTCGGCTTCGATGAACTCGCCGTCTACGAGGGTATCGATACAGGCGAGCATCTTATCAGTGTATTCGGTGTAGACTTTTCCGCCGGGGATGAGGTCTACATCATAGAGATATCCGGTGTAGCACCAGACATTTTTCTCCGGGTAGCTTTCTTTGATCTTTTGCAGGAGTCCTGCGAGCTCTTTCTGGTTCTCCGGTTCGAAGGGTTCGCCGCCTAGGAGGGAAAATCCCTGGATATATGCCGGTTTAAGTGCTTCGAGGATCTCTGCTTCTACTTCTTTGGTATATGGATTGCCGTAATTGAAATCCCAGGTTTCGGAATTGAAGCATCCTTTGCAATGATGCCGGCAGCCGGATACGAAAAGGCTGACCCTGACGCCGGTTCCATTTGCGATATCGTAATTTTTGATTGTTCCGTAATTCATATCTTTATACTTCCCTTTTTCTCATTATAGCAGTACTACTCTGCTGTCCATTCTTACTCTTCTTATCAATTATAGCAAATCACACCTGAAAATCAACTACTATTGTCCTCCGATAAAGTACGATTCCAACCGCTCCGGCGGTCTTTTGACTCCTCCAAATGCTGTGATAAGTGCTGCTATGATTTGTCCGCATACATTCGCCCAAGCAACTGCCTTTTTGTAAAAATAATATTAGCGTTTTACAGCCAGCTCCATTATACTATACTTATAAACACCCAAAATGTGAAAGGCAGATCAATCCAATGGCAGGAAAACTATTTTAACTGCCCCCACAAGCAAAGGAGGGATTCTCATGACGAAAAAAGCAACGCCAAAAATTTATTTTATTCTGTTACTTTTGTTTATTCTGCTTACTGGCTGCTCAGACAAAAAGGCATCTGAATCAGCCGTAAGTCCGGAAGCCGAAGCAGTAATTACTGCAATGTTTACTGCGCCAAATGAAGAATTATACTCTCCGGATGCTTCTAATGTAATCGGTGAAAATACTGATGCAAATTCTGATGATGCTTTCGCCAATTCTGAGAAAATTCTTGAGAACTGGAACAAGCTTGTAGGAAAATATTTTGAGCGCGACCGATTAGAATATTTTGTTTCAACCTATGGTCAGACCTATCTGTCAGAGGCAGCTGTTAATAATACCCAAATAGCTGTAAAAGATATTTCGCTTGACTCCAAAACAGATGATTCTGAAACAGTTCTTGTGACTTTTAAGATCAATAAAGAAGAAATGGTCGAAAAAATCTATTTTTCTTATGACCAGGATGGTTTGATAAAAGACGTTTATCCAATTAATTTTAAATAATTTATAATAAAGGACACGGCTTCGCCAAGCGAAAGCCGTGTCCTTTATTATATCTTCTCACTATTTTTTCAAAAACATTTCCATCCTTACAGATGCAGTACCCTGTCCTTAATCTCCTGGGTCCTTCCCTGATTCCAGAACTGGGTTCCGATATATCCGCAGGTTCTTCTCGCTACAAAGAGCTTATCCTGATCCCGGTTGCCACAGTTCGGGCATTCCCATACCAGCTTTCCGGTCTCGTCCTCGATGATCTTAATCTCTCCGTCATAACCGCAGACTTCACAGAAATCACTCTTGGTATTCAGCTCTGCATACATGATATTCTCATAAATGTACTGTAATACGGAAAGTACCGCCGGAATATTGGTCTGCATATTCGGTACTTCGATATAGCTGATCGCCCCACCCGGTGAAAGCTTCTGAAATTCCGATTCAAATTTCAATTTGCTGAACGCATCAATTTTTTCGGTAACATGTACATGATAGCTGTTGGTAATATAGTTCTTATCTGTAACGCCCGGAATGATTCCGAAACGCTTCTGCAGACATTTCGCGAACTTGTATGTGGTAGATTCCATCGGTGTACCGTATACGGAATAGCTGATATTTTCTGCTTCTTTCCATTCTTTACATTTATCATTCAGGCGCTGCATAACTGCCAGTGCAAATGGCTTCGCCTCCGGATCTGTATGGGATTTGCCAAGCATCCGCATACACATCTCATAAAGTCCTGCATAGCCAAGAGAAATGGTAGAATATCCGTCAAATAACAGCTTGTCAATCGTCTCACCCTTTTTCAAACGGGCAAGTGCCCCGTTCTGCCACAGGATCGGTGCAACATCTGAAACGGTTCCGAGAAGGCGTTCATGTCTGCACCGGAGTGCTCTGTGACAAAGCTCCAGTCTCTCATCCAGGATTTCCCAAAAACGTTCCATATTGCCCTCTGCTGAACATGCCACGTCAACCAGGTTGATCGTTACAACCCCCTGATTGAAACGTCCATAGAACTTATGACTTCCGTCTGCATTTCTCTGGGAATCTTCTACGGTAAGGAATGAGCGGCACCCCATGCACGGATAAACATCTCCGTTTTTCAGTTCTTTCATGATCTTTGCAGAAATATAATCCGGCACCATACGCTTTGCCGTACATTTTGCAGCCAGCTCAGTCAGATACCAGTATTTGGAATCCTCGGTAATATTATCTTCATCCAGTACATAGATCAGCTTCGGGAACGCCGGTGTGATCCATACACCCTTTTCATTCTTAACACCCTGCATACGCTGCTTCATCACTTCTTCGATGATCATCGCAAGGTCATCCCTGGTTCTTCCTTCCGGGACCTCATCCAGATACATAAACACCGTTACGAAAGGTGCCTGTCCGTTACAGGTCATCAGTGTGATCAGCTGATACTGGATCGTCTGGATTCCGCTCTGTACTTCGGTACGAAGCCTTCTCTCTGTGATCTTGTCGATGATCGCATCATCCAGAACCTCTCCGGATTCTATTCTTTCTTCAATGACACTCTTGCGGAGCTTCTGACGGCTTACATCTACGAATGGTGCAAGATGTGACAGAGTAAATGACTGTCCGCCATACTGGTTACTTGCAACCTGCGCAACGATCTGTGTGGTCACATTACACGCGGTAAAGAAACTATGTGGTTTCTCGATCATCGTCTCGCTGATGACAGTTCCGTTCTGGAGCATATCCTCCAGGTTGATCAGATCACAGTTGTGCTCTTTCTGCGCAAAATAGTCCATATCATGAAAATGAATGATTCCTTCTTCGTGTGCACGGACGATTTCCTCCGGAAGAAGGACTCTCTTGGTAAGGTCCTTGCTGACCTCTCCTGCCATGTAATCTCTCTGTGTAGAATTGATCACAGGATTCTTATTGGAGTTCTCCTGCTTTACTTCCTCGTTCATATGATCGATCAATGCAAGAATTCCGTTATCCGTTGTATTCGACTTTCTGGTTAATTCTCTCTTATAGCGATAGCGGACATACTTCTGGGCAACCTCATAACCACGCATCTCCATAATGCCGGTCTCAACCATATCCTGGATGTCCTCCACATTCACTGCATGCGTAAATTCCTCTGCCTGCTGTGCAATCTTCTCCGCAATTGCAATGATCTGAAAGTCATTCATCCTGTGGATGTTCTCAACCTCTTCATTCGCTTTTTTGATCGCATTCACAATCTTTTCCAGCCGGAAGTCTACTTCCTCACCGTTTCTTTTGATTACTCTCGTCTTTACTTCCAAATCCATCCCAACTTTCTCCTAACTTTGTTCCATCGCTCCACAAAATATAGTGTCACTTTTAAGTTTCTCCACTATATTTTGCGCTCTGTAGTATATGATACCCCATATTCACGAAAATGAAAAGGGGGATTTTTGTTTTTTTTATGTTATTTTTTTATCTTGCCATTTTCCAGATTCGGTCTTAAGAATTCTTCTTTCGCATACTCCCAGATCGCTTCTGAGCCTTTTGCCGTATTCCGGTTACGGTTCAGGATCTGTTCAATATGAACATCGTGTTCCTCCCACGCTTTGCCGTCTGTAGCCGCATTTAACATGATCGGCTGGATATTGTCCATCGTCCGGGCAAACTTCGACTCAGCAGTCTCCTGTGCCTCAAATTCCTCCCAGAGCGCCCGAAATTCCTTTCCCTGCTTTTCCGGAAGAAGTCCGAAAATCCGGTCCGCAGCCTTCACTTCCCGTTCCCTCTGCGTCTTCTTCGCATCTTCATCATAGGCATAGGTATCCCCCGCATCAATTTCTACAATATCATGGATCAAAAGCATCGTCACTGTCTTAAGAACATCGATCTTCTCATTGGCATATCCCGCAAGCAGAACCGTCATGATCGCCATATGCCACGCATGCTCCGCGTCATTCTCCTTACGCACCCCATCCGTCAGATATGTCTGCCTTCCAATAAATTTTTCCTTATCAATCTCCCGAAAGAAATTAAATAATTGCGTAAGTTCCTCTTTTTCCACGTTTTTGCTCCTTCTATGATGAAATACACTCTATTTGAACACCTCAAAATCCTTTTTCTCAGTACACGCACACTGTTATATATTCTACCACAAACTACCCTGTATCGGAACTTTTATTTTGTAAAAGATTGTACCATTTTTCCCAATAAATTTTGTCAAAAATTCCGTATTGAAAAAGCGCGCAATCTGTAGTAGATTACGCGCTTCCACATAAATTTGTTTCCTATTTACCATTTTTTTCGCTTCGACACCTTCAACCGGTTCATCGCCCTTGAAAGCGAAGCCTGTGTCCGGTAATATTCCTGTATACTCTGTTTCTGGCGAAGCTTTTCTTCTGCATACTCCATCTGCTCCTGGGCATGTCTGGCATCGATATCCTCCGGTTTCTCTGCCGTCTGCACCAGCATCGTCACACGGTTGTTGACGATCTCAAGGAATCCGGTTCCGACCGCAAGGTTCACCCATTCGCCTTCTTCAAACTGAAGCATTGCCTCACCGATCACCACAGCGATCACCATATCTTCATGGTGCGGAAGAATTTCCATTCCACCGCCGTCCGGTACCGGCACGATCATCTTTCTGCAACGTCCTTCATAGAATACCCGGTCACTGGAAATGATTTTAAGTCCAAATGTATCCATACCTGGCACCTCTATTCTGCTTTTTCAGCCTTTGCCTTCTCGATGACTTCATCAATCGTTCCTACATTGAAGAATGCATTCTCCGGATACTCATCCATTTCTCCGTCGAGGATCATCTTAAATCCTCGGATCGTCTCTTTCAGAGGTACATATTTTCCCGGAACTCCGGTAAATGTCTCTGCAACGAAGAATGGCTGGGAGAGGAATTTCTGAATCTTTCTTGCTCTCATAACCGTTGCCTTGTCTTCATCGGAAAGCTCTTCCATACCAAGAATTGCGATGATATCCTGCAGCTCTTTGTATTTCTGCAGAACCTCTGTTACACGGTTTGCAACTTCATAATGTTCTTCTCCGACAATATCCGCCTCCAGAATACGGGAGTTAGATTCCAGTGGATCAACTGCCGGGTAAATACCCTGTTCTACAACCTTACGGGAGAGTACGGTTGTTGCATCCAGATGAGCAAATGTAGTTGCCGGAGCCGGGTCTGTAAGGTCATCGGCAGGGACATAAACAGCCTGTACGGATGTGACAGAACCATTCTTTGTAGATGCGATCCTCTCCTGCAGTTCACCCATTTCAGTTGCCAGTGTCGGCTGATAACCTACGGCTGATGGCATACGTCCAAGAAGTGCGGATACTTCGGAACCTGCCTGTGTAAAACGGAAAATATTATCAATGAAAAGAAGCACATTCTGATGTTCTTTATCACGGAAATATTCAGCCATTGTAAGTCCTGTCTCAGCGACACGCATACGTGCTCCAGGTGGTTCGTTCATCTGACCAAACACTAAGGCTGTCTTATCCAGAACTCCGGATGCTTTCATTTCTGTCCAGAGGTCGTTACCTTCACGGGAACGTTCTCCAACACCGGTAAAGATGGAATATCCGCCGTGCTCTGTGGCTACGTTACGGATCAGTTCCTGGATCAGTACAGTCTTACCTACACCGGCACCGCCGAACAGACCGATCTTACCACCTTTTGCATAAGGTGCAAGCAGGTCGATAACCTTGATTCCGGTTTCCAGGATTTCTACAACCGGGCTCTGGTCTTCAAATGACGGCGGATCTCTGTGGATCACCCAGTGTTCGGTATCTTCTTTGATTTCTTCGCCATTGTCGATGGTTTCTCCAAGTACGTTGAACAGACGTCCAAGGGTCTGCTCTCCAACCGGTACTTTAATTCCAGAACCGGTAGCGGTTACTTCCATGTCCTTGCAAAGTCCTTCACTTGCTGCCAGCATCAGACAACGAACCTCATCATTTCCCAGATGCTGCGCAACTTCCATAATACAGGTTTTTCCGTTGTTCTCCACCTGCAGGGCATCTTTGATACACGGCAGATTTCCGTCTTCAAATACAACGTCAACAACTGGTCCCATGACCTGTACAATACGTCCTTTATTCATACCTGTTTTCACTTCCTTTTCCGTTTCTGGGCTTTGGCACCTGCACAAACTTCAGTAATTTCCTGTGTGATTGCAGCCTGCCTTGCCCTGTTATATATAATAGAAAGATCTTTGATGATTTCCTGCGCGCTGTCTGTTGCTGATTGCATTGCTGTCATTCGCGCATTGTGTTCGCTTGCATATGCCTCTACCAGACATCCATAGATCATACCAACCACGTAGTTTGGTACGATGCTGTCCAGAACCGCCTCTGCTGATGGATAAAGCGCGATCGCCTCTCTATGGATGCTAAGCGGCATTTTCATTTCATTAAATGAAGATCTCTCAAGCGGCAGGATCTTCATTTTTTCAACCGTTGTCAGCATCGAATTTTCCATTCTGGTGTAAACGATGTAGACCTCGTCCAGTTCACCTCTCTCATACTGGGAAAGAATCACTTCCGCGATATCTCTTGCCCTGTGCATGGTCGGTTTCTGCACAGTATAGAGGAAATTGGTGTCAATTTCCACACCCTTATTCGCATAATAGTGTCTGCCAAGCTCACCGACTACGAACAGCTTATGCGCTCCCGGCTCCTCCAGGATCTCATCCTCCACCTTGACAATGTTGTGGTTGTAAGCTCCTGCAAGTCCTTTATCCGCAGTAATGACAATGGAACCTATCTTTCGTTTCTCTTTTGGAATCTCTTCCCGCGCATCAAAATACCGGTGCTCGATCTCAGGAATATGCCTCAGGATTCTGGAAATCTCTCCCTGAAGTCCGTAAAAGTACGGCTCTGAATCTGTCAGCTTTTTCTTCGCCTGTCTCATCTTGGTAGACGAGATCATATACATGGCGTTCGTGATCTTCATCGTATCTTTGACGCTGTTGATTCGAGTCTGTATTTCTCTGATATTTGCCATATTAACACCTGCTGTCTTTGAATTCCTTCGCTGTTTCCACAATCTTTGCAGCCAGTTCATCGGACAGAGCCTTTGTCTGCTCAATCTCTTCACTGATTTCCGGATGAACTGTTGCAAAATAATTCAGCATATCCATCTGGAATTTCTTAACCTCTTTTACCGGAATTCCCAGAAGCACTTTATTTCGTGCTGCGCAGAGGGTGATGACCATCTCATGCATGGACATTGGATGTCCGAGTGGCTGTTTCAGAAGTTCCATCAGACCAGATCCATATTCCAGCTGTTCCTTTGTTGCTGCATCCAGATCGGAACTGAACTGTGTGAATACTTCCATCTCACGATACTGTGCAAGATCGATACGGATACTTCCGGCTGCCTTCTTCATTGCCTTTGTCTGTGCTGCACCACCAACACGGGATACGGAAAGACCTACGTTAACCGCCGGTCTCATTCCTGAGAAGAACAGATCACTTTCCAGGAAGATCTGTCCATCTGTAATGGAAATGACGTTGGTCGGAATGTATGCAGATACATCTCCTGCCTGTGTCTCGATGATTGGAAGTGCTGTGATCGAACCGCCTCCCATTTCATCACTTAAACGGCTTGATCTCTCAAGCAGTCTTGAATGCAGATAGAAAACATCTCCAGGATAAGCTTCACGTCCCGGTGAACGTCCAAGAAGCAGGGACAGCGCACGGTATGCAACTGCGTGCTTTGAAAGATCATCGTAAACGATCAGGACATCTTTTCCTTTATGCATAAAATGTTCTGCAATCGCGGTTCCTGCATATGGTGCAATATACTGAAGCGGTGCACAGTCACTTGCTGTTGATGCTACTACGATGGTGTAATCCATTGCGCCGCCGTTTTTAAAAGTATTGACAACCTTTGCGATCGTTGATGCTTTCTGACCGATTGCTACATAGATACAGATGACATCCTTACCCTTCTGATTCAAAATCGTGTCTGTAGCAATGGAAGTCTTTCCTGTCTGACGGTCTCCAATAATCAACTCTCTCTGTCCACGTCCGATCGGGAACATAGAATCGATAGAAAGGATTCCTGTTTCCATTGGAACGCTGACGGATTTACGGTCTACAATTCCTGGTGCTTCATTTTCAATCGGTCTGTAATCTTCTGCTTCGATTTCTCCCGCTCCGTCAATCGGAGCTCCAAGTGCATTTACGACACGTCCGATAAATTTATCGCCAACCGGTACTCCGGCTTTCTTTTTGGTACGCATCACTTTCGTACCTTCTTTGATCTCTACATCTGATCCGAACAGGATGCAGCCGATCGTATCTTTCTGAATGTCCTGAACCATACCTTTCAGTCCATTTTCAAATGTCACGATTTCTCCGTACATTGCATGCTCTATTCCATAGATATTTGCAATTCCGTCACCGACAGAGACAACCGTACCGACCTCGCTGTCTTTACTGATCTGATCAAAGTTCTCTATTTCATTTTTCAGAATAGAAATAATTTCATCTGAGCTAATTGAACTCACTTTGTTCACCTCCAGGTCAATTTTTGCTCTAATCTCGATAATCTTCCTTTCAGACTCCAGTCATATTCATCATCACCGGTCTTTAAGATAAATCCACCAAGTAATGCCGGATCTTTGACTATCTCGATCTTCACATCTGTCTTATGGTACTTCTCACAAAGAAATTCTCTGATTTTCTCAAGCCGCTTTTCATCTGGTGCTTCCACACAGGTAAGCGTTGCCATCTGGATTCCTTCCTGCATTTTACAGTATCTGTCATAAGCAAAAAGAATCTGACTGATCTCGCTCATTCTCTGATTACGGCATACAACCTTGAGAAAGTTTTTTATTTCTTCCGGGAAAATCTTGTCGATCGAACTTAATTTTTCCCGCATCGGTACCACCGGACTTGCAAATGTTTCTTCAAGCACCGGTACTTCTTTAAAAAGCTTTTCAGTCTCTCCTACCGCTTCTTTTGAAATTCCAAGCTCATATAAAACATGTGCATACTGTTTTGCCGAAGGGCTACAGCAATACTCTTTATTTAACCTCTTTATTGACATGAGCATCACCTGCACCTTTCAGAAACTGATCATATATATCCTGATTTCCTTTTGTGTCATCCACAATCTTACGTGCTGCCTGCATTGCCAGTCCTGCGATCTCACTTTGCAGATCATTCATGGTCTGTTTGCGTTCATTTTCAATCGTCTTTCTGGCATCTTTCAGGATTCCTACGGCTTCCGTATTGGCTTCCTGAAGGATACGCTCTGATTCTCCGGCTGCAGTTTTCTTAGCTTTTTCCACGATCTGAATGGATTCTGCCTTTGCTCCTTCCAGAGCCTTTTCATATTCCGCTTTCAGTCTCGCCGCTTCTTCCTGACTATCACTGGCATTTTTCAGTCCGTCAGCAATCATTTTTTCACGTTTTTCCATAATTCCCATTACTGGTTTGAATAAGAATTTTTTCAGCAAAAGATAAAAGACAATCAGGTTGATGATCGTAAAGAGAAGGCTTACATTAAACTGTATCACCTGTCCCACCTGCCTTTCTTCATTTTACTTTTCTTATTTCAGCATTAAGATGATAAGAAGTCCGATAATGAAACCGTAAATAGCGGTTGCCTCTGCAAGTGCACAACCCAGGATCAGGTTCTTGCTGATCTTGCTTTCTGCTTCCGGCTGTCTTGCGATCGCATCTACTGCTTTACCTGTTGCAAGGCTGATTCCAAGTCCTGCTCCTAAACCTGTTAAAACTGCTACTGCTGCTCCAATTGCTACTAACATAATCTTAATCTCCTTTTTTCTTATAGATTTGTGTTTCTTCTGTCATTTCGGGATTATTCCTGCTCCTCATTCATGAAAAGTGCTGTCAGGAATACGAATACATATGCCTGCAGGAATCCATCGAAAATATCGAAGTAAAAACTAAATGGTATCGGGATAAGAACCGGAGCCACTGCTTTTAAAAGCTCCATGATAACAAACGCTCCCAATACATTACCGAACAGACGCATGCAAAGTGATAATGGTCTGATCACAATCTCCAGAACCATAATTGGTGCTACGAATGGTACCGGCTTTGCAAAATGCGCCGCCCAATGCTTAAATCCATTCTTCCGGATTCCGGAAAATTCAATCAGGCACATACTCATGATTGCAAGTGCTGCTGTTACATTGAGGTCTTTTGTCGGTGACTTAAATCCGAACAGACCAATGATATTGGCTATCCCAATATAGATAAGCACTGTAATCAGATACGGAATATATTTCCTGTTTTCTTTTCCCATGATGTCTTCAAAGAAGTCCAGTCCTTTTCCTATTGCGGATTCCAATAAAAGCTGAACCTTTCCCGGATTTTCGACGCTCAAGCTTCGGACAAATATGATACAAAGTCCTACGATTACCGCCATGATGATCCAGGTAACTACGACCGACTCTTTTACCGGTATTCCGCCGAATATCGGGATCGTAAACACTGTCTCGCAGTTCAGCTCTTCTAACAGAGTCTCTGTTAAATGTTCCGTATCGCTCCCTCCCTTTCGTTTTATTTATTCTTATTTTATAGTACTTTTCAGAGCGTCCTCTAAAAGTCATGCTTATATTACGCTCACACTTTTTCTTTGTCAATATTTTCAGCTTTTGTAGATTGTACAGTAAAAAAACCAATTTTTTTATCTATTTTCACTATCTTCATCTGTTTTTCTTTTATTTTCTTTAGCTGTTTTTACTTCTATTTTTTGACACTTTTTTTAGTTTGTAGCATTTGAGATTCTTTTTTGACGGATTTTGTGCTTTCGTACAGTTGAATTTTTGGCATTTTTTACAATTATTTTCTTTTATTTTTATGCACTATGTATAGTGACTATGTCGAATATATATATCTAGCGGGATGATTATTTTGTTTTGGGAAATGAAGAGTTGATTTGGACTTGCGCTATCACCATTCCGCACTTGGTCCATTAGATAAAAAAAGAACTCAAACTGAGTCCTTCAAGTTACAGGGGATGACAGAATCGAACTGCCGCTAAGAGTTTTGGAGACTCCTGTCATACCATTTGACCAATCCCCTATATGAAATTGTTGATTGCTGAAGCAACCATGGACTATAATAACACAATGGCTGCTTCCTGTCAATCATTTATTCAATATTTCCTTTGCGTCCTTTGCAAATAATTTCTTCGCGCAGGTTTCACTTACAGATCGCCCCTGCTGATCTGATCGATCTTTTTCAGTTCTTCCCAGGTGAACTTCGTATTCTGCACAATCTCCACATTCTGAATGATCTGCTCCGGTCTGGACGCTCCGATCAGCACACTGGTCACATCCTCATCTTTCAGGATCCAGCTCAGTGCCATCTGTGCAAGAGACTGTCCTCTCTCACCTGCCATCTTGTTCAGAGCCTCGATCTGCGCAAGCTTTTCTTTCGTCAATGCATCGGCATGTAGAAACCTTCCATCCACAGCAATCCGGCTGTCTGACGGTATTCCGTGCAGATATTTATCTGTCAGAAGCCCCTGTGCCAGCGGACTAAATGCAATGATTCCTTTTCCCATCTGGTTCGCCGTCTTTTTCAAGCCGTTCTGTTCAATCGTCCGGTCAAAAATGGAATACCGGTTCTGGTTAATGACAAACGGACATTTCAGATCTTCCAGAATCTCCGCTGCACGTACCATTGTCGGACCATCATAGTTAGAAATTCCGACATAAAGTGCCTTCCCACTCTTTACGATGGAATCGAGTGCTCCCATGGTTTCTTCCAGTGGGGTATTCGGATCCATTCTGTGATGATAGAAGATATCTACATAATCCATCCCCATTCTCTTCAGGCTCTGGTCAAGGCTTGCGATCAGATACTTCCTGCTTCCCCAGTTCCCGTAAGGTCCCGGCCACATATCATAGCCTGCCTTGGTACTGATGATCATCTCGTCCCTGTATGGTGCAAAGTCTTCTTTTAAAATCTTCCCAAAATTCGTCTCAGCACTTCCGTATTCCGGTCCATAGTTATTCGCAAGATCGAAATGGGTGATTCCCAGATCAAATGCTGTCCTCAACATTGCCTTCATATTCTCCGGATCCGCATTGGTTCCAAAATTGTGCCAAAGTCCTAAAGAAACTGCCGGCAGCAAAAGCCCGCTTTTCCCACAACGGTTATATACCATGGTATCATATCTCTCAGATGATGCTGTATACATAATTCATTTTCTCCTTCATTATCTCTGAATTGAAACTTTACTATTTCTTTTACAGATTTCTCTTATCAGATATGATACCTTTTTCCTGCATAAATGTCCAGTAAATCCCGGCATCTGCCCTTTTTCTGCCGGAAAACGGGATTCTTTTTGTAACCGTCAGCCGGAAATTACATCTGTCTCAGAAGATTTACCATTTCGATTGCAGAAAGTGCACAGTCATATCCCTTATTTCCGCCTTTACTTCCGGCTCTTGAAATTGCCTGCTCGATATTTTCAGTCGTGATCACACCAAATAATACCGGCACTCCGGTTGCAAGTCCGACCTGTGCGATCCCTTTGGATACCTCATTGCAGACATAATCATAATGCGTCGTGTCTCCACGGATCACTGCTCCCACACAGATCACCGCATCATACTTTCCGGATGCCGCCATTTTAGAAGCTGCTGTCGGAATCTCAAATGCTCCCGGTACCCATGCTGCCGTTATGTTTTCATCCTCCACGCCATGGCGTACCAGCCCGTCTACCGCACCACCAAGTAGTTTATTAACAATAATCTCATTAAATCTTGAAGCAACAATTCCTACTTTCATTCCTTCTGGTGCTACTACTTTTCCTTCTAATACATTAATCTGTCTCATGTTTTTTTCCTCCTGTAATTAAAGTGTTTCTTCTATGATAAATACTGTTTATTCTCTTTTTACTGAAATTTGATTTCTTTAAAGATATGTCCCATCTTTTCCTGCTTCGTCTTCATATAAAATGCATCAAATTTCTGCGGTGCTATTTCAATCGGTACTCTCTCATGGATTGCAAGCCCGAAACCGGAAAGTCCATATACCTTCTCCGGATTATTTGTAAGAAGCCGGAGTGATTTTACTCCCAGATCCGATAAAATCTGAGCCCCTACCCAGTATTCCCTAAGATCCGGCGCAAATCCCAGACGGATGTTGGCTTCCACGGTATCGTATCCCTGTTCCTGAAGTTCATACGCTTTCAGCTTGTTGATCAGACCGATTCCCCTTCCCTCCTGTCGCATATACAGAAGAACTCCTCTTCCTTCTCTCTCGATCTGCTGCATCGCCGACTGCAGCTGCTTTCCACAATCGCAGCGGAGAGATCCAAAAGTATCGCCGGTCAGGCACTCGGAATGTACACGGCACAGAACATCTTCCCCATCGCCAATCTCACCTTTCACCAATGCCACATGATGTTCACCGGTGATGTCATTCACATACCCATAAATCTGAAATTCTCCATACTGGGTTGGCATCTTTGCACATGCTTCCCTTACGACATGTTTTTCATGGATCCTGCAGTAATCCTGCAGATCTTTGATCGTAATAAATTTCAGGTCGTACTTCTTCGCCAGCTTCCAGAGATTCTCTGTCCGCATCATCGTTCCGTCCTCTTCCATGATTTCACAGCAGATTCCACATTCTTTCAGTCCGGCAAGACGCATCAGATCAACCGTTGCCTCGGTATGACCATTTCTTACCAACACACCTCCATGCCTTGCCACCAGCGGAAATACATGCCCCGGTCTTCGAAGGTCCTGCGGTTTCGTTCCTTCTTCTGTCAGGCTGCGCATAGTATATCCTCGCTCTGCTGCTGAAATTCCCGTTGTCGTATCCACATGGTCAACGGATACCGTAAATGCAGTCGAATGGTTATCTGTATTTTCGGAGACCATCTGTGAAAGCCCAAGCCGTCCGGCCAGCGCTGCACTCATCGGTGTGCAGATCAGCCCTTTCGCATGGCATGCCATAAAATTGATATTCTCCTGAGTTGCAAATTCCGCCGCGCAGATCATATCTCCTTCATTTTCCCGGTCCGGATCATCCGTTACCAGAACGATCCTTCCCTGGCGCAATTCTTCAAGTGCCTCTTCTACGCTATTGTATTGATACTGTTTCTCCATTTGTTACTTCCTCCTGTCCGATCTATAACTCATTTTTATCCTGTTCTTCTGTATGCTCTCCATTCCGGTCCCGGAATTTCTTCGCATCAAATTCCATACTCCTCTAATAATTCCATGGTAAGTCCACCACATTTTCCAGCCGGTTCCGATGGTGTAAGAAACTTTTTAATATACTTCCCTACAATATCATTTTCCAGATTCACCCTGTCCCCAGCTTTTTTCTTCAGCAGTGTGGTTTCCTCTCCGGTATGAGGAATGACTGATACCTGAAAGCTTTTTTCACTTACTTCTGCCACTGTCAGACTGATCCCGTCAATACAGATTGAACCTTTTTCTACGATCAGTTCCAGAATCTCCGGCGTTGTCCGGATTTTTACCCATACCGCATTTTCTTCCTTTCTGAGTTCTTCAATCATTCCGGTCCCGTCAATATGTCCTGCAACGATATGTCCACCGAATCTGCCATCTGCCGCCATCGCGCGTTCCAGATTCACTTTCTCACCGATCTTCGTATCACCAAGATTGGTTCTTCTCACTGTTTCCGCCATCACATCTGCGGTAAATCCATCCTTTTCCAGAGAAACCACCGTCAGGCAGACACCATTTACCGCAATACTGTCTCCGATCCTGGTTCCACCGAGTACTTTTTTTGCCCGGATCGCAATCTTCCCGGATGATCCAGAAAGTCGGAGTGACCGGATAGATCCGGTTTCTTCTACAATTCCTGTAAACATTTACATTTCCTCCAAAACCTTATACTCTGCCAGAATATCTTCTCCAACCTGCGAGATTCTCATAAGCTGTAACTTGATGGCATCGTCTACTTTCTCAATTCCAAAGCCTTCCACCGGAGTCTTGCCGCCTCTTCCGCCAAAAATTTTCGGTGCGATAAAAGCTTTCACCTCATTTACGATACCGGATTGCAGGGCATCCTCATTTAAAGTTCCACCGCCTTCAATAAGTACACTGTCAATTCCCAGCTCTCCAAGCTTTCTCATCAGAAGCTGCAGATTGATCTCCCCTTTTTCCGAAGGAACTCTGAGAAGCACGACTCCAAGCTTTTCCAGACTGCGTTTTTTCTCTTCTAAATAAATCGCATTCCCCTTTTCACCGGCATATGCAACAATCGTCCGGTATCTCCCTGCTGTCTGGCAGATCTGACTGTCCAGTGGGATCCTGAGCATACTGTCACAGATAATTCTGACCGGACTTTTCTTTCCCTCCAGACGCACATTCAGCATCGGATCATCTGCCAGAACCGTTCCGATTCCTGCCATGATTGCCATATAGTCATGGCGCATCTCATGTACCAGACTTCTTGCTTCCTCACCGGATATCCATTTTGATGCTCCTGTTTTTGTCGCAATCTTTCCGTCTGCCGTCATTGCGTATTTCATCACCACATAGGGCAGCCCTGTTGTGATATAGTGGAAAAAGACCGGATTTAACGCATCACATTCTTCGCGCAGGAAATCCTCTTCCACCCGGACGCCTGCCTCGCGTAAAATCTTTGCTCCTTTGCCGGACACTTTCGGATTCGGATCTCTCGATCCGATCACAACCCGTGCAATCTTCTGTTCCAGAATCGCTTCCGTACATGGTGGTGTCTTCCCATAATGGCAGCACGGCTCCAGCGTCACATAAAGTGTTGCTCCCTCGGCGCTTTCTGTCAGGGATGCGATTGCGTTCCGTTCTGCATGAAGCTCACCACATTTTTCGTGATACCCTTCCCCGATAATGCTTCCATTCTTTACGATCACGGCACCAACCATCGGGTTTGGATTTGTCCATCCACGTCCTTTTTTTGCCAGTTCAATTGCACGGCGCATGTAAAATTCATCTGTCATTTTTTCTCCTTTCTCATCTCTCCCGGAAAAGCCCCCTGGAAATGTACTCTGCTAAACATTTTAGGTATGTTGCCGGATAAGTCTCTTTTCAAAAAATGTGCTTTGGCATATAGGAAAAGCCCTGACAGATTCTCTTACCTGTCAGGGCTTTCTTTCTCAGTTATATCGCTGTACGCTCTGTCATACTTCTCGGAAATACCATTTTCTCATCGAATCTGGCCTCGGCATTTTATTTTCCGGAAAATAAAAACTCTGGAATGATTCCCATTCCAGAGCGTTTTACTTTTTATTCCTGCATATATGATAGAAACCGCTTCTATCAGCAACGATTCAACTTCTTCCATCCAGACTTTACTGTCGGCACTGGAATCTCACCAGTTCATGCCTTACGGCTCGCGGGCTTTACCGCCGGTGGGGAATTTCGCCCCGCCCTGAAGCATTATTTTGTTTTACAAAACTTACTATAGCACGTTACCGCAGTAATTGCAAGATTATTTTTTCGACAAACCAGTATGTTTATGCTATTCTTATATGGAGATATCAGAGTCCGCCTATTACCAGGCTGGTACAGATGGTTATTTCATTTAATCTGGCTTTAAGAAAGACGAGGAATTCAAAAACATGTTTCATAAATTTTTAAAATACATTTTCCAGAGTATTTCCGGAATGATCGGTGTCTCCGTCTACATTCTGGCAGATACCTTTTTTATCTCTTACAAATGCGGTGCAGATGGACTTGCTGCCCTGAATCTGATCCTGCCGGTGTTCGGTCTGGTCTTCGCAATCGGTTCGATGATCGGAATCGGCTCCGCCACACGATACAATATCAGCACAGCCAAAGGTTCACCTTCGGACTACTATTTTACCCAGTCCATCTTCTGGTGTCTCATATGCAGCATTCCTTTTATGCTCACCGGAATCTTCATTCCGCATAAAGCACTTGCACTTTTAGGGGCAGATGCCGGGCTCATCCGGCTTGGACGTAATTATATGCGTATCGTCCTGCTCTTTACCCCGTTTTTTATGTCAAACTATACCTTCACGGCATTTGCGAGGAATGACCATGCGACCTCTATCGCCATGATCGGTTCCATTTCCGGAAGCTTCTTTAATATTTTATTTGACTATATTTTCATGTTCTCTTTGAATCTTGGATTTCTGGGGGCTGCACTTGCAACCGCTCTTTCACCGGTTGTGACGATGCTGGTATGTTCGACACATTATCTTGGAAAGAATAACCATGTAGAGTTTCATTGGCGCAAGCCCTCTCTTCGCCGGATCATCGGATGCTGCCAGCTTGGTGTTTCTGCATTTTTTGCTGAAATTTCTTCCGCTGTCATTACGATTATATTTAACATGCTGATCCTGCGCATTGCGGGAAATATCGGGATCGCAGCCTACGGCGTAGTTGCAAATATTTCACTGGTCGCAATGGCGATCCTAAACGGACTTGCCCAGGGTGCACAGCCGCTGATCAGCCAGAGTTACGGAAAGGGTGAACATGATCTAGTCCGTAAATTTCTCAACTGGTCTCTTGCTGCAGCACTTCTGATCGAGCTTGTGATCGTTGTACTGATCTACGGATTTACGGATACCTTTATCAGTATCTTTAACAGCGAACATAATCTCCAGCTGCTTGCTTACGCCCATACTGGTCTTAGGCTTTATTTCCTGGGCTTTTTAGTCGCCGGTATCAATATTGTGCTGGTTGCCTATTTTTCCGCAATCGACCGGGCACGTCCTGCCGTCCTTGGTTCTGTTATGCGCGGCATTATCGCAATTGCTTTCTGTGCAATCCTGTTCTCACAGATTCTGGGGCTGAATGGAATCTGGCTTTCCTTCTTAGGATCAGAAATCATCACATTTTTTGTGATTCTGATTTTCCGGAAATCTTGATTTTATAATTGACAATTTTTCTTTTATCATGTATTCTTTAATTATAGTAATGATTCTTATTATCAAGTTTTGAAAGTCAGGAGGAATGTTATATGGATAAAAAAGCACTTTATAATTTATCTTATGGAGTATTTATGCTTGCAACACGCTCTGGGAATGTAGTAAACGGATGTATTACCAACACCTGCATCCAGGTTGCGAATAATCCGGTACGGATCGCAATCTCTGTGCTGAATAGCAACTATACCTGTGATCTGATCAAAGAGAGCGGCATTTTTACGTTAAGCCTGCTTGACCAGACCTGCTCTTTTGAAACGATCCGGCATTTCGGTTTCCAGTCCGGCAGAGATGTTGATAAATTCGCAAATATCACTGCACCTGCAGATGAAAATGCAGTTCCTTACCTCGGATGGCAGACTTGTTCTGTTCTCAGCGCAAAAGTAGTTTCCAGACAGGATCTTGGAACACATACCCTTTTTATTGCTGAAGTAACCGATGCGAAACTTTTAAGTGACAATCCGCCTCTGACTTACGCAGATTATCAGGCACATGTAAAGCCAAAACCAGAACAGAAAAAAGAGGATAAGAAGATTATCGGATGGCGCTGTAAGATCTGCAATTATGTATACGAAGGAAGCAATCTTCCGGAAGAATTCACCTGCCCGCTCTGTGGACACGGCGCAGATGATTTCGAACCGATTTATGAAAATGCATAGCCTGTTGGAAAATAGACGTTTCAAAAAGAGGGAGTGTATGACTTGAGTTTAAGTCACACACTCCCTCTTCCAAATTTCCTGTTTTCCGATATTTCTTTTTCTAAAATACCATCAGTTTATAAATATTTTCCACATCTTTCTGATCAAGAGTTGCAAATCCTTCCACTGTACCAGTATTTACATCTCCATAACAGCAGGTATGTGCCAGCTTTTCAATATCTTCTTCTTTGGCTCCAAGCTCTGCAAAATTCTTTGGCATCCCAATCGAAATTAAAAAGTTTCGAAGTGCCTCAATTCCTTCCAGTGCCGTTCTCTTTGGATCTGCAAAATCCATCTGACAGCCCCAGACACGGACTGCAGCCTGTGCAAAACGCATCACATTGTGTTCCAGTGTATAAGTAAATACAGCCGGCATAACAACCGCAAGCCCTGCACCGTGCGCGCAGTCATACAATGCAGATAATTCGTGCTCGATGTTATGGCTTGTCCAGTCCTGTGTACGTCCTACTCCGCAGGAATTATTGTGTGCCATCATACCTGCCCACATAATGTTTGCTCTTGCCTGATAATTATCCGGGTCTGCAATGACTCTCGGTCCTTCATGGATCATCGTCAGAAGAAGCCCTTCGATCATACGGTCTGTCACTTCTACTTCTTCGGTATTGGTCAGATAACGCTCATACAGATGTGCCATAATATCTGTAATTCCGCAAGCTGTCTGATATGCCGGAAGTGTCTGTGTAAGTGCCGGGTTCATGATCGTGAATTTCGGACGGAATGCTTCTCCGGTTGCCCCTCTTTTGAACATTCCTTCTTCTTTTGTAATAACAGAGTCCGGTGATCCTTCACTTCCTGCAGCTGAAATCGTAATAACTGTTCCGATCGGAAGTGCTTCCTCGACAAGCTTTCCTTCATAATAATCCCAGAAATCTCCATCGTATACTGCACCTGCCGCAATTGCCTTTGCGGAATCAATTGTACTTCCGCCTCCGACTGCCAGTACAAAATCTACTTTTTCTTTCCGGCACAGATCGATTCCTTCATATACAAGACCACTTCTCGGATTTGGCTTTACGCCGCCTAATTCTACATAAGAAACCCCTTCTCCGTCCAGAGATTTCTTAACACGATCCAAAAGTCCGGAACGAATGACAGAACCTCCGCCATAATGGAGCAGTACACGACTGCCGCCAAAACGTTTTACATACTTTCCGGTATCATTTTCTGTATCCTTACCAAAAGCAAAATAAGTCGGTGCATAAAATGTGAAATTTTCCATCTTTTATTTCCTTCTTTCCTCTTATGATTTTCTGTTAATTTTTAGTATAAATCCTTTTTTGAGACTTCGCAAGATGACGTAGAAAATATTATGCTCTCCCTGCTCTTCAGATAAATTTTCGTAATACATCCAAGCCAAAATCAGTATTTTTCTTATCCATAGCCGTATTTTCTCTTAGTTGTCCTCCAGTGCAAACTCTGCAAATTTCTCCATCTCTTTTGTCTTGAACTTATTTTTATGATAGAAAATCTGACGATACATCGTAATTTCTATATCTTTCACATCCAAAAGTGTGAGTTTCTTTTTCTCAATATCATCTTCCACTGCAAAACGTGGCAGGAATGAAACGCCTCCCCCACGCATCAGCATTTTTTTGATAAATGCAGTATCACTGATCTCCAGCATCGGAGAAAGCTCTTTTCTTCTTAACGCCAGCTGACCATCAAGTGCCTGCCTGTAATTGGCATTGCGCTCTGTAAGATAAAAAGACTCTTTCAGCAGATCATCAAGCAATAAATTTCTTTCTTTTGCCAGCCGGTGACTGACTGATGTCACAAACATAACCGGTTCTGCCTTCTCCATCACCTTGATCCAGTTGCTGTCCCATCTTGGTGTATCCAGAATATAGATCAGATCCAGTTCATTATGTTCCATCATCTGGATCAGCTTTTCCGGAGAATCTACCGTAATCCGGATAGAAACCCTGGGATACTGTTCCCTGAATTTCCTTATGATCTTTGGAAATTTCACCGTACACAGAGACTCGATCGTCCCAATGTGAAGTGGATTTTTCAATTCATCCGTATCATTCATGGATGCTTTCGCCTGATGAACATCATAAAGAATCCGGTTGGCATGCTCCAGAAATTCTTCCCCCTGCGGGGTAAGCACCACTTTCTTTCCTGTCCTGTCGAACAGCCTTTTCCCAAGTTCGTTTTCCAGCTGGCGGATCTGAACCGTCACTGCCGACTGCGAATACCCCAGCATCTCTGCCGTTCTGGAAAAGCTCTGCATCTGCGCGATCTGTGTAAAAGTCTGTAATTGACGTAATTCCATCTTCTGACTCCATTATGAAAAATTTTCAACGTCTTCATAAAATCTATGAATTTGTTTCACTCATAAGTTGATGGTACAATATAACTAATAAGACGTCAATCCTTTTTACTTACGTAAAACAATTATTTTACAGGAGGTTTACTATGTCCTTTATCAGTGTTTTTGATGTCATGGGACCGAATATGATCGGACCATCAAGCTCCCATACTGCGGGAGCTGCCAGAATCGCTCTGCTTGCAAGAAAGCTTCTCACCGGTTCTCTTAAAAAAGTAGAATTTACCCTTTATGGATCTTTTGCCAAAACCTATCACGGTCATGGTACGGACCGTGCTCTTCTCGGCGGTATTATGGGATTTGCCACCGATGACGTGCGCATCCGCGATTCCTTCCAGATCGCGACAGACAACGGAATCGAATATTCTTTCATTCCGAACAACGTAGAAACCGACGTACACCCGAATACCGTCGATATCCTGATGGTAAATGAAGAAGGGCAGGAGATGATGATCCGCGGAGAATCTCTCGGTGGCGGAAAAGCCCGCCTGTGCCGGATCAATGGTGTGGAGGTTGATTTTACCGGAGAATACAGCTCGATCGTCGTCGTCCAGAAAGATGCACCGGGCGTTGTTGCTTACATTACCAAATGCCTCAGTGAACTTGGAATCAATATCGCATTCATGCGTCTGTTCCGCGAATCCAAAGGAAATACCGCTTATACCATCGTAGAATCCGATGATCTGGTACCGGAAGATATCGCAGATACAATCAGAAGAAACAAAAATGTATACAACGTTATGGTTGTTCAGATGTAATTGGAAGGAGAATACAGATTATGGATTTTAGAAATGCAAAAGAATTATTAAAAGTCTGTCAGGAACAAGGCCTTTCAATTTCTGCTGTGATGCTTCAGAGAGAGCTCACAGAGGGAGAACAGGATCCGGAAGAGACAGACCGCAAAATGGATCGTGTTCTTGAGATCATGAAATCAGCCGCTTCTACTCCGATCCATACCCCGGTCAAATCCATGGGTGGACTGATCGGTGGCGAAGCAAAAAAGATTTCAGATCACAAAGATACCGGAAAAGGTCTTTGCGGAGATCTTCTGGAAAGAGCTGTCATTTACGCGATGGCAACTCTGGAAACCAATGCTTCCATGGGTGTGATCGTAGCTTCCCCGACTGCCGGATCTGCCGGTATCGTTCCGGGACTTCTGCTTGCCCTCCAGGAAACCTATAATCTTTCCGATGAACAGATCAAGCAGGGACTTTATAATGCCAGCGCGATTGGTTATCTTGCTATGCGCAATGCAACTGTCGCCGGAGCAGTCGGTGGATGTCAGGCAGAAGTCGGAATCGCATCTGCAATGGCGGCATCTGCAACCGTTGAACTGATGGGCGGATCCCCGGAACAATCCCTTGCCGCAGCATCCACTGTTCTTATGAATATGCTCGGTCTGGTCTGCGATCCGGTCGGCGGGCTGGTCGAATATCCTTGCCAGAACCGTAATGCTGCCGGTGTGGCAAATGCAACGATTGCTGCAGAGATCGCCCTTTCCGGAGTACGCCAGCTGATTCCATTCGATGAAATGCTGGAAGCGGTGTACACTGTAGGAAAGCGTCTTCCGGCAGAGCTTCGGGAGACAGCTCTCGGCGGATGCGCAACGACACCGTCTGCATGCGCAGCCTGCCATATGTGTGACTAAGCTGTGTAATGTTTTGCAAATATAGACCAGCACACACTGCTTACAATTTTACGATATAAAAAGCTTCTTTTTCAGAAACGGCCCTCCTGTTTTTCTGAAAAGAAGCTTTTTTGTTTACTTATTTTGATTTTCTCACTTACTATTATGACATCTCATAATAATGCGCATAAATTCCACCCTGCTCAAGCAATTCATCATGATTTCCCCGTTCAGCAATTCCATTATTTGCAACCACAAGAATCTCATCCGCATTGCGGATCGTAGAAAGCCGGTGTGCGATCGTGATCGTGGTCCGGTTCTTCGCAAGCTCTTCCAGGCTCTGCTGGATCCAGCGCTCACTCTCATTGTCAAGCGCACTGGTCGCCTCGTCCAAAATCAATATCGGCGGGTTCTTAAGAAATACTCTTGCAATCGAAATCCTCTGCTTCTGTCCACCCGACAGACGGGTTCCTCGTTCTCCTACAAAGCTGTCATATCCATCCGGCAGGGACATGATAAATTCATGGATATTTGCCTTCTTCGCCGCATCGATAATTTCTTCCATCGATGCCCCCGGTTTTCCATAAGCAATATTTTCCCTGATCGATCCACAGAACAGATAGACATCCTGCTGTACCAGTCCGATCTGGCTTCTCAGACTTTCCAGTGTCAGCTTTCTTACATCCTGCCCGTCGATCGTGATCACACCTCCGGTCACATCATAAAATCTTGGAAGCAGGGAACAGATCGTCGTCTTTCCACTTCCCGACGGTCCCACAAGGGCAATGGATCTGCCAGCCGGGATCTTAAAAGATACCCGATCCAGTACCGGCGTATCATCATCGCTGTAATGGAAAGAAACATTTTTATATTCCACTTCACCCTTTACATTTTCAAGTAGCTCCGCATCCGGTGCATTTACAATCTCCGGCTCCGTCTCCACAACATCCAGAAAGCGCCGGAAACCGGAAAGACCTTTCTGCATCATCTCGGTAAGCTCCACAAGAATCTGGATCGGGCTGATAAAAATTCCGATGTAAAGCGCATACATGGCAAGATCGGCAGCTTCCATTTTCCCATGTGCAATCAGCCATCCGCCGAACACTAATGTGATCAGATACATCATTCCCTGGAAGAAAAGATTGCCACTCATAAAGCTTCCCATACAATGATAGTTTGCATCCTTGGATACCAGAAATCCTTCATTGCTTTTCTCGAATTTCTCCCGTTCAATCTTTTCATTTGCAAAAGACTGCACCACACGGATTCCCGCAAGTGTATCCTGCAGACTGGAATTGACATCCCCGATCTTTCTCCGGTTGTCCATAAAAGTCTCCTGCATCTGACGGTTCTGCTTATAAGAAAAGATCAGCATAAATACAACCATCACAAGCAGCGGAATCGCCAGTCTCCAGTTAATAAGAAACAAAAATGTAAACGAACCAACGATTTTAATTACGGATATAAATAAATTCTCCGGTCCATGGTGCGCAAACTCGGAAATATCAAACAGATCCGACACCAGCTTGCTCATCATCTGTCCGGAATTATTCTGGTCATAATAAGAAAAAGAAAGTCTCTCATAATGATCAAATAACTTCTGGCGCATATCCCGTTCCATATGTGCCCCCATCATATGGCCCTGATAACTGACATAATATTTACAAAATGTCTGTATGATATACATCACAAGCAAAGCCAGTCCGATCGGCAGAAGTGCTCCAAGGATCTGTGACGGATCCTCTGTAAATAAAGTCTTTGTCAGTGATCTTAAAATCTGTGGAAATGCAAGATCCACCAGACTGATGATCGCCGCACAGATCAGATCCAGAAAGAATACTGTCCTGTACGGCGCATAATATTTTACAAATTTTTTCAGTGTATGCATCACTTTCTTTTGTGCAATGTCCGGATTCCCCGTTTTATCACACTTTACCTCCTTGTCCCCAAAATCACATATTATTATATCGGGAATCTTTCATTATTTCCACCTTATTCTCAAATTACTTTTGAAATTTTCCTTCCTTCATCTTTTTATTCTGCTGTTTTTATGCTATGATAGGACAGATTGTTATGAGAGTAACTTATTTATTTCACTTGAAAGGGGTATTTCTATGAATTTTATAACAAAAAGCTGGAAAGGCATCTTACTTTGTCTGGTCATCGCCGTTCCATGCTGGTTCCTCGGACAGACATTTCCGATCATCGGCGGACCGGTATTCGGTATCCTTGCCGGAATGATCATTACTTTATTATTAAAAGACAAATCCATGTTTCAGGACGGTATTACTTTTGTGTCAAAGAAGGTTCTTCAGTACGCTGTAATCCTTCTCGGTTTCGGACTGAATCTCTCCGTGATTCTGGAAACCGGAAAACAGTCACTGCCAATTATCGTAACGACGATTTCAACGTCCCTGATCATTGCATATCTGTTACATAAAGTTATGCATGTACCGGGAAATATTTCCACACTGGTCGGTGTCGGATCTTCCATCTGCGGAGGCTCTGCAATTGCCGCAACAGCACCGGTCATTGATGCGGATGATGAAGAAGTTGCACAGGCAATCTCTGTTATCTTCTTTTTCAACATGCTCGCCGCACTGTTCTTCCCGTCACTTGGTGCACTGCTTGGATTTTCAACCAAAAGCGGGGAAGCCTTCGGTATCTTTGCCGGAACTGCGATCAACGATACCTCTTCCGTAACTGCAGCAGCTTCCACCTGGGATTCGCTCTACGCCCTCGGTTCTGCCACACTGGATAAGGCAGTTACGGTCAAACTTACCAGAACGCTCGCGATCATCCCGATCACACTGGTTCTCGCATTTATCCGGACACGCAGCTCCAAAGCCGAAGGAAAGAAAGTGGAATTTAAAAAGATTTTCCCGATGTTCATCCTCTACTTTGTTCTCGCTTCCGTGATCACAACGATCGCAACTTCAGCCGGCGTATCCGCAGATGTATTTACTCCGCTGAAGACACTCAGCAAGTTCTTCATCGTCCTCGCCATGAGTGCAGTCGGTCTGAATACGAATATCATCAAGCTGATCAAAACCGGCGGCAAACCACTCGCTCTTGGTTTCTGCTGTTGGATCGGTATCACGATCGCCAGTCTTTCCATGCAACATGTGCTTGGAATCTGGTAAATGAAAATCTTTCTCATACTTCAAAAGCCTTGCATAAAGCAGGGCTTTTTCTATAATACATCTTGCCGATTCCAGCAAGCTGTTCCTCTTATTATCCTTATATCTTATACAATTACTTCCAAAATCCTTTTCCCTTGATACTCCAAGTTCTGGATTCCGCGCTTCTTATTTTTATTAAAATTGAAACTTAACAAATATCCCCTGTCCTGTTTATAGTATTCCAGATATTCAAACAACTGCTCTCTATACTTCTATATTTTTTCTGCCGACTGCATTACTTGCACATTAGAATGTCCAGAAAAGGGAATATCCATGCCATAACACTAAACATTCCCTTTCCCATGGTTGATTTTTCATTATCTGTAATTCTCCGATTCCCACATTCGAAAACTCTCTCAGATTTTATTTTTCGATTCACCACTACTATACAGCTTTTCTGATAGATATTTCTCCCTTTTTCCACATCTCAAAATACAGATCAAATCCTAACTTCATTATACTATCCAGACTTTCTCAAATTTCCATTTATATAGATGGCAAAAAGGGCAGCATACAGGATTTTGCTCCTGTATGCTGCCCTCATCATATGGTGTATTTGAAAGTTTTTAACGTGTTGTCATTATCCTTCGATACTGATATATTTCTTCTCTTCTACTGCCGGTTTTACTTCTTTCTTCGGGACAAAGAGTTTCAGGATACCATGCTTAAACTCAGCCTTGATATCTTCTTCCGTGATATCTTCACCTACATAATAACTTCTCTGGCAGGCTCCTGCGTAACGTTCACGACGGATATACTTACCAGTTTCTTTCTCCTGCTCATCCTGATCCAGTCCTTTGGCAGCGCTGACTGTCAGATATCCGTCATTCAGTTCTGCTGTAACTTCATCTTTCTTGAATCCCGGAAGATCAATCTCCAGTTCGTATCCATCTTTTTTCTCTTTGATATCTGTCTTCATCAGATTGCCTGCATGATGTCCATACAGTTTTCTCTGGATCTTAC
The DNA here is from genome assembly GCF_027690675.1 of Bariatricus sp. TF06-38A. Taxonomy (NCBI): domain Bacteria; kingdom Bacillati; phylum Bacillota; class Clostridia; order Lachnospirales; family Lachnospiraceae; genus Bariatricus; species Bariatricus sp. TF06-38A. The sequence goes on along the minus strand of NZ_JAQFCE010000009.1, from coordinate 69,452 downwards.
GATCTGCTTTATCATCATAAAATGGAAAATCAAAGAAATCATCAAATAAGTTATCATTAAAAATACTAGGCATTAACATAAGTCGTTCCTCCTTATAAATCTATCTGAATTTAGCTAACTTTCTTTTTAAGCGGCTGCCTCATCTGGCAGCCTTGTAACCGGACGCTTACAATCCGCATTCTGATTATCCCTCAATGGAAATGTATTTCTTCTGTTCTACAGCAGGTTTTGCTGCTTCTTTCGGTACGAACAGTTTCAATGTACCGTCTTCAAATTTGGCTTTGATGTCTTCCTGTTTGACACCGTCGCCTACATAAAAGCTCCTGCTGCAGGATCCACTGTAACGTTCACGGCGGATGTACTTACCATCTTCAGCTTTTTCATCTTTCTTCGTGTTCGTCTCAGCACTGACTGTCAGATAACCATCTTTCAGTTCTGCTTTTACATCTTCTTTTTTAACTCCAGGCATGTTCATCGTTACTTCATAGCCTTTATCGGTATCTTTTACATCCGTTGTCATAAGTCCGGATTCACTGTAATCATATCCTCCAAATGGTTCTCCAAAGAAATCATCCAATAAGTTCTCTCCAAAAATACTAGGCATTAACATAAGTCATATCTCCTTTCAAAAGACATTTATTAATTTATTTAGCACATTCGGATTTACTCTGAAGTGTTGTTGTCATCTCAAACACCGGTCGGTGGAATCTTTATCATCTCTTTTTGTTCCCCTTCCTTTGTTCTAGCTGTAATATAACACTTATTATTAGCACTGTCAAGAGGTGAGTGCTAATTCTTTTGTGAAAATTTTGTGAACGCTACGAGCCATGCAAAATGGTGAAAATAAACGCCCTGCAAGTTTACTTGCAAAGGCGTCCATTTTTGCTATTTTATAGGGCGACAGCCCGGCAGCGAGGGAATTCTTTCCCGAGCTGTGCATGGCGTATCTCTCAGCTTCACAGGGATTTTTCACTTGCTTTCGCACGGAGGTTTCTTGATTTGACCACATTTTACGACAAATCTGCGGATGATCCGTTTACAGTAATTACTTTTTCTGTATCCATGCTGCATTATCTCTCTTCTGTATTTTTTATATAAATAGTGCTTCGTGCCGCACCCTCTTTTCTCAAATAGCCGTCCTTAACCATATTCAGCAAAACAGCTCTGGCTCTACGATGTTTTACATCTGTCTTAAAATCTCTACTGTTTCAGCAGTAGTAATAAAGCCATTTTCCAATACATATTTATAAATTTGTTGTTCCTGTTCACTATAAAGACGGATATCTCTTCTGCAAACCGGTCCATATCTCACTGCTTCATCCATCCGCTCATAATAAGCCATCGAAAAATCTACAATTTTATAAATACTGACTGAACTCTACCTTCTCCTTATTCGGTCCTTCAATCGTAAAGAACCGCACGCCGTTATCCCAGAACGGAAGGAAATGAATGGTATCCTTCGTTGTGTTCATTTTTTCAGCTTCAATATACCGATACACTTCTTCGATATCTTTCACATTGATCGCTACATGATCAATTGCTCCGCTCTCCATCTTTGCAGCCTTATTTTCATAAGTCTCGATCACAAGCGTTTCCAGTTCCAGAAATGCAACCTTTTCGTCTGCTTCTTCATTCACCGTCTGAAGTGCAATCTCAAATCCCAGTTTCTGATAAAAAGCAATTGTTTTTTCAATATCATTTGTCGGAATCCCGATATGCTGAATCCCTGTTGTATATGTTTTCAGATCCATCTTAACGTCCCATCCTTTCTTCAACCTGTGCAAGTTCCGGCATTGCAGGGATCGCGCCCTTCCTCTCTACACAAAGGCTTGCCACCGCGTTGCCAAACCGTACATACTCTTTCAGTTCATCCATGGTAAATGCTTCCGGTCTCTTTCCGGCTTTGCTGATACAGTATAAAAATCCTCCCCAGAAGGAATCTCCTGCCCCATTGGTGTCCACCGCTTTGCTCACAAATCCCGGAATATGTACACCGCCTTCTTTGCAGTACAGATATGCTCCATCGCTTCCCAGCGTGACTGCAACGATCTTGACACCCTTCCGGAATAAAATTTCTGTCGCTTCTTCCGGACTTTCTTTGTCTGTCAGAAGCTTCGTTTCTTCATCTGAAATTTTCATGATATCCACGTAAGGAACCAGACTTCTCATCTGTTTCTTTGCAGTCTCCTCATTCTTCCATAAAGAGGCTCTGTAATTCGGATCATACGAGATAATACTTCCTTTTTCTTTTGCGCGCTGGATCGCATAATGTGTGGTATCTCTTGCCGGCTGTTCCGTAAGTGACAGAGAACCGACATGGAAAATATGTGTCTTATCCAGAATATCAACATCGATTTCTTCTTTTTCCATTCTGGTATCTGCTCCCGGTTTTCTTGCAAAAGAAAATGTTCTCTCTCCATTCTCATCAATATTTACAAACGCAAGAGTCGTAAAATATTTTTCATCCAGAAGCATTCCTTCCGTTTCCACGTTTTCTTTTTCCAGCACAGATTTCAAAAACTCTCCATGCATATCCTTTCCTGCCTTCCCGATAAAAGCGGTATGTCCACCAAGTTTTGCCACCGCAACTGCAACATTTGCAGGAGCGCCACCCGGATTCTGGGCAAATAGTGTCTGCCCGTCTTCATTTACTCCCTGCCAGGTAAAATCGATCAGGATTTCACCAAATGTTGTAATGTCGTAAAGCGACCGTTTTGCCGCATCATTGGTATCTGCAAGAAGTCCTTCTTCAAGCAGTCTCTCTAGAACCTGGTTGCATTCATTTTCTTCGTCCGTGTGGATATGCAGTTCTCCGTATTCAAATTTAGGCATACTTAAAACACCGAGCATGGATTTCGCATTGACCACATATCTGCCACTGCAAAGCTCTACGTCACAGGAAATCCGCTCTGCAATGCTAACCAGTTTCCGTGCATTTGTCATGGTTCCCAATATTACTTTCGCAATCATTTTTTCCTCCTAAGCAAATATGCTGATAATCAGGGCACAGATAAGACCGGTAAATCCGATAATCGTCTCCATCATCGTCCATGATTTTAAGGTTGTCTTTTCATCAATTTCCAGCAAGGAGCTTACCAGCCAGAAACCAGAATCATTCACATGACTGAATGCCGTTGCACCACCGGTAATCGCACAGACCATCGCTGCAAGGTATAATGGCGAAAGTCCTGCAACCGCCGGCATGGATGCCATAATTCCGGCTGCCATCGTCATCGCAACCACTGCCGCTCCAACCGATGCTCTTACCAGAGCTGCGATCAGCAGTCTTGTCGGATCTGCTGCAAATACTGTTTCTGACATTTTCATTTCCTCCCGTATTCTTCCTGATTAGTGAACATATTTGTGGATCGTTGCTTTTACAGCACCTGGTCCTGCGATCATTTCACGAAACATTTCTTCAATCTTTTCACCGACACCATCTTTGTAAAGATCGGTAAAGAACAGACGTTCATTGGACAGGATCGGTTTCAGCTGGTCTTTCAATGTCTCCGGCTTTCCAACTACGATGTCACCAAGCTGTTCTCCGATTTCTTCATTCATCGGATCCGGTGCCAGTTCGAATTTGTTTCCTTCATCATCAACTGCCAGCATATATCTGAGCCAGCCTGCAATACCAAGCGGAATTGCTGTCAGTTTTGATGCATCTCCGTATTTTGCCACATAAGCTTTTACCGTCTCGCCAAAACGGATACCAACCATCTGTGACACATCAACTGCAAGACGGAGATTTGTATCTCCCAGATATTCATTCGGAAAACGGTCATTAAAAAGTTCATCCACAAATGCCTGTGGAGAAAGGATTCCAGGATCTGCCACTACCGGAAGTCCTTCGTCATAAGCAACCATTCTTGCCATCTTCATCATATCTTCATTGGTATTAAGCATATGTGCGAACAGATCATATCCAAGTACGACACCAAGCGGACCTGTGGCTGAATGAACCGGATTTAAGCATACCGTTACTTTCATTCGTTCCGAAAGATTTACTGTATTTCTGTCCGCCATATAAACTCCAAATCCTTTTTCCAGTGCCGGGCGTCCGTTCGGAAAACTATCTTCAATGACCAAATATTGCGGTTTTTCTGCATTTACAAATGGAGCAATGTAAGTCTTCTTTCCGGTGATGACCGGCTGCATTTTTTCCACACCGAGAGCTTCAAGATCATCTGCAATCTGTTCGCTCGGACGTGGAGTGATCTTGTCGATCATGGTCCATGGGAAGGCAACGACTTTTTCATCACTTACATATGTAATGAAATCATCATCTACAAATCCCTGCTTCTTCCACTCTTCTGCCATTGTAAGAACAGATTCACGGAGTTTTGCACCATTCTTGGAACAGTTATCCATAGATACCAGTGCAATTGGATATCTTCCTGCTTTGAATCTTTCATAAAGCATTGCTACCAGTACTGCCATGGCTCCTGTCGCTTTGTCCGGTCCGTTCTTAATGTCCGCTTCCACGAATGGAAACCAGGTTCCGTCTGCTTTCTGCAGAGCATATCCTTTTTCGGTAATTGTAAAGGATACCATCTGAAGAGATTTGCTTGTAAAGATCTCTTTCAGGCGGTTCCACTGTGCCAAATCAGAAGACTGTGCTTTTACTGCTTCTGCAAGGGATCCGAGTACTTTATATTCACGTGTTCCGTCCCCATGCAGAATTACGCTCAGTCCCAGATTGTCATATGGATCATAAATTTTATCTACTACGTCATAGTCAAATGTCTCTACACAGGTGATTCCTCTGTCCAGTACACCTTCTTCCAGAAGTCCGTCTGCAATTCCACCGATAAAAATACGGAAAATATTACCGATTCCAAAATGAACCCATCCCGGTTCTTCTTTTGCTTTTTCAGATATCTTCTCCACATCATATCCCGGAAGTGCAATTCCTGCCTTCTCCCATGCAGCACGGTCTTTGATTCCTTTGATTGTTAACTTCATTTTGTTACCTCCTGATTCACTTTTTCTTTTTAGTTATGTTTTTGACTTACGTTTATATCTAAGTTGTAAGTGTAGTATATAACCAGGATATGCAATTGTCTATTGACAAAAAATACAATTTTATAATTTAATTTTTATATATTTTTCACAAAGTCCATCTGTAAACTTGTTTTCTATCAGCATCTATACTAAAATGAATCCAGATCTTATGTGTATGATTCACATATAAGTAAGCAAAGGAGAATAACATGCGTGAAAAAGGAATGACCACAATCACTCTGAAAAAAATAAATCGTGATAAGGTCTATCAATACATCTACAATCAGAAAGAAGCTTCCAAACTTCAGATTGTCCAGGATCTGCAGATGGGACTTTCTACCGTCAGTCAGAATTTAAATGAACTGGAAAATGATGGCCTGATCAGCCGAAATGGATATTTTGAATCAACCGGAGGGCGGAAAGCCCAGATTATAAGAATTGTTGAAGATTTCCGTATTTCAATCGGACTTGGAATATTAAAAGATATGTTTCATATCGTAGCCGTGAATTTGTATGGAGATGCAATTGCAACAGAAACAATCGAGCTTCCATATGAGAACAGCGATGCCTACTATACCGCTCTGGCTGCAAATGTAGAGTTGTTTATTCAGACGAATCATTATGATCCCGGGAAAATCGTGGGAATTTCGATTGCCACACAGGGAATCATCTCCCCGGATGGAACTGTTGTAACCTACGGCGATATTATGGGAAATGCAAATATGCAGCTCTCGGATTTTTCCTCCCGGCTTCCGTACCCGTGCCATCTGGAGCACGACTCCAAAGCTGCTGCGGATCTGGAACTCTGGAACCACCCACAGCTTGACAGTGCACTCATTTTCCTGCTGAATCCAAACCTTGGCGGTGCGATCATCACCGGTCATGAAGTCCACCAGGGAAATCATATGCGCAGTGGTCTGATCGAGCATATCTGCATTGATCCAGATGGACCGGAGTGCTATTGTGGCAACCACGGTTGCCTGGAAACTTACTGCTCTGCAAATGCTCTGAAAGCTGCTGCCGGTATGCCGGTCCAAGAATTTTTTAATCTCCTTCATCAGACACATTCTCTGAATCTTACACAAATCTGGAGAGACTATCTTGACCATCTTGCATTTGCGATCCGCAATCTGAACCTTGTGATCGACAGTCCGGTAATCATCAGTGGATATCTTGCACCGTATTTTCTGGATGCGGATATGCAGTATCTGCTAAATAAAGTCAATGAAAGTTCTCTCTTTCAGATGACCGAAGATCAGCTTCTGGTAGGGAATCACGGACAATACACACCAGCAATCGGCGCAGCACTTTATTACATCAAGGAGTTTCTGACGCCGGTTGTGTCGTAATCATCGAGTAGGCTGACCCCCTACTCGATCTGCACTTGGCTCATCGTATACACAAACAGGACAGATATCATCTATCACTTTTTTCCCATTTTCAGGAATAAGGATATCAAATATCTGTCCTGCTTTCTTATGTTTTACCTAAACATTTTCACAGAGCTTCTACGCATCAAAATGAATCCTGCTTTCATCAAATCTGTCTTGCTGCGCTCTTTCTTCTGCCGGATATCCAAGTGGAAAGATTGCAAATGCTCTTTGATCGTCCGGAATCCCAACAATCTCTTCCACTTCTTTCATACGCTCTTCGATCGGAGCAATTCCAAGCCAGACTCCGCCAAGTCCGATCTCATCTGTCTTGAGCCATAAGTTCTCCATTGCAATACTCATATCAATATCCGCATAGCATGGAACTGCACAGTCTTTCCGATATGCTGATACGATTGCCACCGGTGCATTCGCTGTCATCCCTGCATACGGACTTGCCTTTGATAACTTTTCCAGTGTATCTTTTTTGGTAATTACATAGAATTCCCACGGCTGCTGGTTCTTTGCAGACGGCGCTGCCATTGCCGCGCGGAGGATTTCCATAATCTTTTCCTTCTCCACTGGTCTGTCCTGATATTTTCTGATACTTACACGATGAAATAAATCTGCCATTTTCTGTTCTCCTCTATTCTATCTTTTTCAGTCTCTCAACCGCATATTTGATAAATCTTTTCACCGCAGGTGATGCCTGTTTATACGATGGAACTGCAAGTCCAAGTGTGATCCTTGATGGTGGATCTACCGGAATCTTCACTACATCACAATTCCATTTTTCCGTGATCAGATTATTCATCACACTCATTCCAAGTCCCTTTTCAATCATTGCCATTGTTGCAAAATTCTCCAGTGTTGTAAAATGAATATTTGGCACAATTCCATTTCTGTCAAACAGTGAAACCACATCATCATCTCTTCCGAGTGCCGGCATTATAAAAGAATCTGTCTCACAATTAATAAGCGGATAATCTCTCTCAAAGTCCCAACAAGCTGACTGACTCCCGATGGTGTATAATTTAATCTCTCCGCTGCCTTTGTAAAACTGCCTGTATCCGCGGCATACATAAAGGCCTTGCATCTGGCACTTTCCACATCCGTTCACCCCTTGCTTTTAATCTTTATTTTAAGTAATACTATAATCATTTTACACAATTACTAGTTTTACTTTATTATATTTATATTTTAAAATAATTTCAAGAGGAAATAGAAAAGGAGATTTTATAATATGAATATTCAGATCAGAGCTTATCAGAGTAAAGACGCTGCCCTTGCAGCACAGATATGGAATGAGGTTGTCGCTGATGGAAATGCATTTCCACAGGATACTGAAATGACAGCTGACGCGGCTAACCATTTTTTCCTGGAACAGACTTATACCGGTATTGCGGAAGATACCGAAACCCATGAAATCCTTGGACTTTATATCCTGCATCCAAATAATGTTGGAAGATGTGGTCACATCTGTAATGCCAGCTATGCTGTCCGGAAAAATATCCGCGGGCTGTATATCGGTGAAAAGCTGGTTCTTGACTGTCTGAAAATGGCAAAAGAAAAACAATTTCGTATTCTGCAGTTTAACGCAGTTGTTGCTACCAACACCCACGCACTGCATCTTTATGAACGAATTGGGTTTAAAAAACTTGGCACAATTCCGGGAGGTTTCCGGATGCCGGATGGCACTTATGAAGACATTATCCCGCATTACTACCTTCTCTAAATGCCTCACCCTCTCCTCCATAACGGAGGGCGGGCGCATTCAGCTTTCGCCAAATGCGCCCTGTATTTATGATCAAACTATTTACAAAATATCTTTATAGAGACGGAGAACATTCTGATAAAAAATCTTTTCTATTTCCGATTCCTTAAGTCCTGCTTCCCGCAATGCTTTTTTCAGAAGTGGCAGATCCTCCGGTGAAGCAATTTCCAACTCTCCATCAATTCCATCAAAATCCGATCCAAGACCAATACAATCAATTCCGGCAAGATCCCTGATGTAAAGAACATGTTTTACCATATCTTCAATCCGACTTACCTCTTCTTCGCCTTCTTCCCAGTCCCTCAGGAAAGAAGAACTGTAATTGATACCAATCACACCGCCTCTTTCGTCAATTGCCTGTATCAAATCATCATTCAGATTTCGTGGATGTCCACACACTTTTTTCGCATTGGAATGACTAGCCACAAACGGTTTGGATGTATGCTCTAACACATCCCTGATTCCAGCGTCATTCAGATGTGACACATCGATGATAATTCCCAGACGTTCCATCTCTTTTACAAATGCAATTCCAGTTTCTGTCAGTCCGTATTCGTCTCCGTCAAAAAGAGTTCCCTTAAGATTTCCTTCTGTTACCTTTGCCGGAAATCCCAGCTCATTCGGGAAGTTCCATGTCAGAGTCATCATCCGGACACCCAGCCGGTAAAAGTCTCTCAGAAGCCGGATATTTCCCATGCATACGCCGCCTTCTTCCAGTGTTAAAAGCGCTGACATCTTTCCATTTTTCATGTTATCTTCTATTTCCTGATAACTTTTTACAAATGAAATTCTGTCTTTGTTCTTTTCCATCTCATTATAGAAAACATCCAAAAGACGCATCCCATATGCAAATGGATTATCTACCGTTATTTGAATGAACTCAAAAACAATCCAAACGAATAAAAAAAGAGATAGATATGATCCGCTTTTTGCTTCTGATCAATATCTATCTCTTTTTTTCAATTTTTATCTGCAATACTGGTAAATCAAAGCCATTACATCTTCCATATTCAGCGGCTTGGTCAGATGTTCATTCATTCCCACCACATGACTCTGACTGATATCATCAATAAATGCATTCGTCGTCATTGCAAATATCGGTATTGCCTGCGCATCTTCTCTGTTCATTTCCCGAATACATCATCCTCGTCGTCTCAGCTTCCTGTGTAAATGTCGAGCCTTAAAACTTTTATTTTTTTAATATTTTCATCATATGCTTCTTTGAAGGAACCTGCCCTGCAACCACCAGTTTCCCATCAATCATAACCGATGGAGCCGTCATCACACCCAGTTTTACAATCTCAACCAGATCTGTCACTCTCTCAATCTCCGTATCAATTCCAAGTTCCTCCAGACATTCTTTCACAACCGCATTCGTCTTATCACAGTTCTCGCAGCCGCTTCCAATTACTTTTATATTCATATCCCGCCTCCAGATTTAATTGTTCAGTTTCATAGGAAGTCCCACACATTCCTCCCACGCCGCCGCGATTTCTCGGATCAGTGCGATTCCGATTTTGGAAATAAAGACAAGCTGAGACTTCGGCTGTGGTTCGTAAGGCGCATAATCCCGTTTCTTTCCGACTACATCAACTTTTTCCCATCCTTCTTTTTCCACTTTAAAGAAACCCTTCACACGGAATACATCCGGTTCAATCCTTGCAAGAAAGGCTTCCAGCTTTTCCTTCTGGATCTCTCCCGTAAAATCCATGGAAAATGTTTTTGGTTTATTTTTCGATGAATTCGTAGTATCCTCACATTCTGCCCATTTATACAGCATCAGATCCATATCATAAAACGAACGGTCAATATTTCCATTCGCACTCTCTGTAATTGGGCATACCGGATTAATTTCACGCACTTTGTCTTTCACCTGTTCAATCTGCTCACTGTCCACCAGATCAACCTTTGTCAGAACCGCAAGATTGCAGTGTTTAAGCTGACGATCAATTGTCTCTGAATCCCCGATCTGATCCAGAAAATTATAACAGTCCACCAGGCAAATGCATCCTCTGAAATCATATGCCCCAGGCGCCATTACTTCTGTGGCTGCAAGAATTTCTTCTGCATTAGACGGGTCCCCGAATCCAGAACTTTCCACAAACACATATTCCAGACCTTTCTGTGCCATCTGCGTCAGTGCATCCACAAAGGATAAACGAAGGCAACTGCAAAAAATAGAGCCTCTGTTCAATTCTATCATCTGGATATCATTATTCTGAAGCACCGTTCCGTCAATGCTGATCTTTCCCAGTTCATTCTGTATTACCCCAACCTTTGTTCCTTCCATGTTTTCCAGCAGATTTCTCAAGATTGTCGTTTTCCCAGCTCCTAAGAACCCTGTCAGAAAATATAATTTAATTTTACTCATGATTCATTTTCTCCTTTTTCCGTACTACAATTGCAATTTAAAAGTCCTGCATAATCTCCCGGAATCATCAGATGCCCCACTGTCTTATAAACCTCATTCATTACGTCTATGTCCAGAGAATACTGCATCCATTTTCCTTCTTTGCGCGCCTTTACAATTCCCAGATCACACATCAGCTTCATATCATGTGATAAAGTCGGCTGTGTGATATGAAATTCTTCCAGAATCTTACATGCGCATAATTCTCCTTCGGATAGCATGTCGATGATCTTCAGACGTTTCGGATCCGACATCACTTTAAATATACGGGCATATTTTTCATAATCTATCTGCATTTTTTGTCACCTCGGGTAATGTACTACTTTGCTCCACTACTTTTGATAATATTACGGATTGCCCCGCAGCGTAGCTGCTCTCGCAATCCTCCGTCCATTCGGAATCCGCTGATTTACTTCGTAAATCGCTCCTTCCTCATGTCCGGCGGGTAGCAAATTCATATACCTTTTCGTGCAAGCACGAACGGCATATGAGTTTGCTATCCTATATTATCACATTAAACCCATACCCTACAATGATTATTCCGATACAGACAATCCCAATGAATGTTCCGAGCAGTTTTTTCTTGATCGCTTTTGACAGCATTACCATAGATGGAAGGGAAAGTGTCGTCACCGCCATCATAAATGAAAGAATCGTTCCAAGTCCTGCTCCTTTGGCAAGCAGACTTTCTGCAACCGGGATGGTTCCGAAGATATCTGCGTACATCGGAACACCTACTGCTGTTGCCAGTGGCACAGCGTACCAGGTCTGCTTTCCGAGAATGCTGCGAACAATATGCTCCGGAATCAGATTATGGATGGCTGCCCCAATGATCACTCCGACAACGATATACGGAGCTACCTTTTTGACGGTAGCCACAACCTGATTTTTCGCATAATCCATACGATCTGCCACCGTAAGTGATGGCGAATCTACTTCCACATTCGGTGCCTGCCGGATAAAATCCGCCACCTGGTCTTCCATATGCAGCTTCTCAATGATCGTCCCCCCAATAACCGCTATGACAAGTCCAACGATCACATAGGCAAATGCAATCTTCCCTCCAAAGACACTCATCAGAAGAACCAGCGATCCCAGATCCACCATCGGAGATGAGATCAGGAACGAAAAAGTAACTCCGAGCGGCAGTCCCGCGCTGGTAAAGCCCATAAAGATCGGAATCGATGAACAGGAACAGAACGGTGTCACTGTTCCAAGAAGTGCCCCGATCAGATTTGCCCAGATCCCGTGAAATCTCCCCATGATCTTTCTGCTTCTCTCTGGCGGAAAATAGCTTTGAATATAGGATATCACAAAGATCAGCACCGCAAGCAGCACAAAAATTTTGATGATATCATACAGGAAAAAGTGAAGAAATTCGCCCGGAAATCTCCCCTCTCCCAATCCGGCTTTGACAAGAAGTTTTCCAATCAGATCTTTTAGCCATTGCATTCCAAGGATCTGATTCTGAAAAAATTCCCATCCGGTTTTTATTATTTCCATTTTCTCTTCCTTCCCATAGAAATATAGAAATATTTCTATGTGTTTTTCATTTTTTAACCGGTGCAATCCATTTATCACACCGGCTTTTAACTGCATCTTACTCTTTATATAGAAATTTGTCAATATGTTTTTGATTTATTTTTCTATTTCGTTACCTTCGCATTCGGATAGATCCTCTTCATCTTCGCATCATCATAATGCACATCTGCCCACTTCTGAACTACATTCGTCGCCTGCACGCCATTTTCTCTTTCATCGTATCGCACCAGCGCCACACAGGACACCAGAATATTGCAGACCATAAATACCAGCAAGCACCAGGTCAGAATCTTTCCTGTAACTGCCGGTATTTTTTCAATCCATTTTTCCACTGGTGGAAATAAAATTTTAAACCACACAACCGCAGCGATTCCCCAGAAAAAGCAGTACAACAGATTGATACGCCCTCCCAGATTAAACGGAATCTTACTGTAATCCCAGAACACTTTTCCGAATACAAGTTCCGTAAATACACTACAAAGATACTCGTAAGCACCACCAAGCAATGTCCCTGTAAGAAACAAAAACCGGTCTCCCTTGTCCTTATACCTGTATAAAAGTGCTGTAACCAGTGCGATTGCAAGCCCCCAGACGATGCTGAATGGTCCCCAGACCACACTGCTCCTGCTCATCCATACACCAGCCGTCACACGGCAGAAAATCGTCTCCGTAATATCTCCCAGAAAAGCGCCAATCATAAAGAGCATCACGATCTTATAAAAACCGCAGCCCTTTGCGAATACCTCTTCTTCATCCGTCTCCCGAATTACTTCTTCAATCTTCTTCGCCTTTGGATACGCTTTCGTCAGACGCTTTTCCAGACTTCCTACAATCTTTCCCGCAATCCTCGCACTTAGCTTATCCATCCCGGCATCGGTTGCAATCCACCGCTCCGGATTCTTACTCTTTCCGGTAAGGAGCATAAAAGAACCAAAGATGTCAATAAAAAGTACCACAATCAGTGTCAGCAGCACAATATGCATCAAAAGCTTCGGCAGAATATGTAATAAAACCAGTGTGATCCTATTACACCATCTCACAGTCAGATAACCCAGAACACCCCAGAACAGCGAAACCGGAAGACAGATATATCCATCCAAGTTCCATTTGATGTTTGAATAATCCCACCATCTCGCCTTAAACGCTTTTTCAATCAGATGACCGCTGACCCATTCTGCCACAGTCGCATAAACAGCTGCAAAAATGAACAGCCAGACTCCACGAAGTTCCTGCAAGCCGATCGTCATCGCAATTGCCGTCAGACCATACAACACACAAAACGGTCCGTTAACCAGACCACGATTGGCAAACTTCTTCTGTTTCAAAGTTGCCGATATGGTTTCCAATACCCAGCCACCAAAAGAATAAATGAAAAAGAGCCATAGTAATTCATATCCAGTATAGTGATTCATAGTCTTCTCCTTTGTAAGTTCATGGTATCATCTTATCATGCAGACCATGAACTTACAATTGGGATTTTATCCATAAACAACTTATATAACACCAATGATCCCAAACAGAATTGCCAGATAAAATGTAAATTCTGCCGCTGCCGGTCTCAATACACCCAAAAGCAACACCAAAGACGATCAGTGACATAACAAAACCTCCCTCCTGTTATCTTATATCATAACAGGGGAAGGTAAAATCTCTGTTTATATAATCTAAACTTTTTAAACTACGTTTCTTTATTCATGCATGTTTTCATAAAACAATCTGCAATTTCACACATCTCATCCGTCCAGAACTCCGCTCCACCGTGATCTGCGCCCTCAATCAGATAAAGCTCTGCATCTTTTCCGCATGCTTTCAATTTATGATAAAGGCTTACGCTCTGCACGGTACTTACCGTCCGGTCCTTTGTTCCATGCACAATCATCACCGGTGGCAGATCAGTATCCGGCGTAATATAGCACTCTGCCGTTCCCTTCTCTCTGAGCTTAACATCTTTCCGCATATCAGCACCACCCATCACCCTTCCTTCCGGACTGTCCGGCAGATGGTGATTTATTGTACTTGGATAATAATCATCTTCTAATAGATTTACAGAACCATAATAATCAAGGATTCCTTTCACAGAAGCATCTGTGTCCGGATAAATACTTGCATTCATCGGATCATTCTCTTTTAACATTCCGGCAAATACTGCAGTATGACCTCCCGACGAACATCCACCGATGAAAATATTCTTCACATCTGCATGCCAGCTCTGCCCATTCCTCTTCATAAACCGGATTGCATTCCTCGCATCCTGGATCTGCGCCGGAAATGCAGCAATCCCTGAATGACGGTATTCACAGACTGCAACCACATATCCTTTTGCTGCCAGGCGTGCATACATCGGGCAGCTTTTATATACATCCTGCTTCATCCATGCAGATCCCTGTACAAACACCAGGCAAGGATAGAATTTTTCTGGCTCATTTCTGCTAAACGGTTCCAGAACCTGCAGATGTAATGGTACTCCATCTATCTTTGCATACTCAATATCCGGTCTGTAATAAACGCCCATTTCATTTCCTGTAGCCGAAATCCGGACTGCACCTTCTACTTTTTCTGTATATTCAGGGAATTCTTCATATATCCAGTTTTTTATTTCCATTTGTTCTACCAATCCTTTCTTTCGTCTTTTCAGTTATAATACATTCACTTTATCATCTGCTCACACGCATTTCAAGCTTAAATGCTCTCCCAAGAGCATTATTGTTTGTCTATTTATTCGTTTAATCTATACATTTCTCTATTTTTTATCTATATCTCATATTTATTGCATATATTTAAGATAATTTTATTTTTTTCAGAATTTTTATTGACATTTTGCATTTTATGCGATATTATAATATCAACAAAACAAAAGGAGGACGGACCACCAGAAACTTAATCTTAACTCCAAAGTCTAAGAAAGTAAGAGGTATGGACCAAAGGACACTTAATTTAAAACTCGGACAAATCTAATGAAAGTAAGAGGTACGGACCAAAAGGAACATAATTTAAAACCAGAACAAAATCTAAAGAAAGTAAGAGGTACAGACCACCGGAAACTTAATTTAAAACCAGAACAAATCTAATGAAAGTAAGAGGTACGGACCAAAAGGAACATAATTTAAAACCAGAACAAATCTAATGAAAGTAAGAGGTATGGACCAAAAGGAACATAATTTAAAACCAGAATAAATCTGATGAAAGCAAGAGGTACAGACCAATGGCAAGATAATTTATACAATATCAAATCAATGAAATCAAGAGGTGCAGACCAATGGCATAATAATTATTGAAATTTACATAGAAAAAACTATTTGAGATAATAGTTTCAGATAGATAAGAAGTGAATAAGGAGGATAATCCAATGGATGGATCAAATTAAAATCCACTGTAGCTGAAAGATCAGATACAGTGGATTTTTTATGACATATTTTCTGTTCCAAAGTTCAAGAGCGCGCCTGCTGACGCGCTCAATTTCTGCTGATTCATAGTACAGCGGATTCTATGAAGTCTTCCGGTCCATATCCCATACTGCCTTACCATCATCACAGTATTCCAGATCCGGGCATTCCCCCTGTACAAAGGAATAAACCGGTTCTTTACCTTCATATTCCTGAATGATACCATTTAATTTGGCAAGCATTTTTTCTTTATCCCCCGGAAGATGTCCTCTGACTCTCACATGGATAAAGTCATGAAAACCATCATATAAAATATTTGCTCCTGCTTTTTCCGGTGCGATCCTCTCGATCAGATGATATTCTTCCCGAATTGTTTCCAGCTCATCTGCCGGAACAAAAGTACCTTGCCGTATATCTTGATACAACGGAACTTCTTTATGCAGAAACATGGAAAAATTCACTACATGCGCCGGATTGGTCCTATTCAGGAACTGCGCCAGTGCTTCTGCATTTTCCATTCCTCTTCCTTTTCCTGCGACTCCGGTCATAATATGTGCATCATAAATCAGTCCTGCTTCATGAAGCCTGTCGATTGCCTGATATGCCTGTGCCAGATCATGATCTTTTTTCATAAATTTCAGCACATCATCCAGTCCGCTCTCGATTCCAAGATACAGATGCTTTACCTTTTTTCTAGCAAGCATTTCCAGCTCTTCCTGGCTTTTATGTAAAATACTCGTAACAGTCGCATCCATATTAATCCCTTCACATTCCGGGAAGTAATATGCGATCAGATCCAGAATCTCATACAATTTTTCTGTCTTCAGACCAAATGCATTACCATCCCCCAGAAAGATCTTCTTCGGCTTCCCATGCAGTTCCCGCACTCTCTTTAGTTCCGCTTCAATCTGTTCCATCGGAAGTTCCCGATACTTCAGATGCCGGAATAAATTACAGAATTTACACTGATTATATGAGCATCCAACCATAACCGGAAGCATGAAAGAGCTTCTTTCCATCGGGGCCCGGCAAATCTGTCCTTCGTAATCCATATGTCACACTCCTATGCTTCTACATAATAGACATAATTTTCTTTTCTTGGTTTTGCTGCAGGAAGTTCTGCTGCCGCATATCCAAGTACGCAATGACCGATTCCTTCATAGTCTCCTTCGATTCCCCATTTTTTCAGAAGAGCCTTTCCTTCCTCGGATTCAAATTCTTCTTTTGCCCGGTGGATCCAGCAGCTTCCGATTCCAAGCGAATGCGCTGCATTCATCAGATTTCCCATCACAAGACTTCCATCATAAAGATATGTCGGTCTTGCCTTATCTGCAAGTACAATAAGAACTACCGGTGCACCATAAAACGGATCTGTATCGGTTCCCATAATTTTTGCATTCATTGCTGAAAGCTGATCTCTTGTTGCTTTATCCGTCACTGCCACGATGATCGGTGACTGCATTCCCATTCCCGTTGCCGCATAAGTTCCGGCCTCAATGATCGTATCCAGATCCTCTTTTCTGATCATATCCGGTTTGTATCCACGGACACTTCTGCGTTCTTCCATATTTTTGATTACTTCATTCATAAATTTTCAGCTCCTTTCAAATCTGCTTCTATTGTAGCACGATTTGAAAGGAGCTGTATGTATCTTATTTATTAAATTTTTATATCTGGCTTATTTTTCTTCGCCCCATACTTCTTCCGCGATTTCTTTTACCAGTGCAAGCTTCTTCCACTGTTCTTCTTCTGTCAGTTTATTTCCGATTTCACAGGAAGCAAATCCACACTGTGGACTCAAATACAGTCTGTCGAGCGGGACATATTTCGCTGCTTCATGGATTCTCTTAATTACGTCTTCTTTATCTTCCAGCTTTGGTGACTTGGTTGTGATCAGACCGAGAACCACTTTTTTATCACCACTTACACTCTTCAACGGCTCAAATCCACCAGAACGTGCATCATCAAATTCCAGATAATATGCACTTACATTTTCACGGGCGAATAAAACTTCTGCCACACGGTCATATGCACCACTGCTTGCATAAGTAGAATGGAAATTTCCACGGCATACATGAGTGTTGATCACCAGATCCTCCGGCGCTCCCTCAATTGCACGGTTATTGATAGCAA
Organism: Bariatricus sp. TF06-38A; assembly: GCF_027690675.1. NCBI lineage: Bacteria > Bacillati > Bacillota > Clostridia > Lachnospirales > Lachnospiraceae > Bariatricus > Bariatricus sp. TF06-38A. Next base: position 51,836 of record NZ_JAQFCE010000009.1, on the reverse strand, counting down.
GAAGCTGTTCCATGATTTTCTGAAGTCCGGCTTCATCGGTTCCGAAAATTGCTGCAGCATGTGGATCTACACACATTCCCCATGAACAGTCATCCAACTGAATGTTTCTACAGCCCGCATCATACAGGTCACGAATAACTTTCTTATATCCATTTGCGATATCCTCTGCCAGTTCTTCCACATCCGGATAATACTGATTGGTATTTGGAAGGGACATTGGCATAATAAACTGTTCCAGGAACTGTGCCGGTGCCGGGATTGTCTGCTTTGCTACTGTATTTTCATCTTCCAGTGCCTTTACAAATTTGAAATGCTCTACAAACGGATGCTGATCTACGGAAATCTTTCCGGTAAGATACGTATCATCGAGCATTGCAGCTTCTCCGTGAAATGGTAACCCGGTCTTGGTCGGCTCATGTCCCACTCCATTAAATCCCCACATAAAATCCAGATGCCAGGTTGCTCTTCTGAACTCGCCGTCTGTGATCACATGATATCCGGCTTTTTTCTGCTTCTCTACCAGGTCTAAAATTACAGCATCCTCTACTTTTTTCAGTTCTTCTTTTGAAATCTTTCCTTCTTCAAAATCTCTTCTTGCTCTTTTCAGTGTTTCCGGTCTTAAAAAACTTCCTACATAATCATAACGAAATGGTGTATTTTTACTCATAATATAGCTCTCCTTTTCTCTTTCGTACTGTCTGTCTTTTATGTTTGAAAGTATAGCAGAGTATTCTGCATCTGAAAAATACAAAAAAAATGCAGTTTGCCATAGTTTAAAACTATAACAATATCAAAAAAATGTTTCACGCTCCCTGCTTCCATGCTACAATATTACCAGGATATCTGGCCAGAAGTATTTTCCGCTAAGATACATTTTCCAGATACTTTTCTGATATTCCAAACCCAAAAACAATATTCTTTATAGAAAGTGAAAAATATGACTCTTCAACAATTAAAATACGTCGTAACTGTTGCTGAAACAGGAACAATTACCGAAGCCGCAAATCGTCTTTATATTTCCCAGCCAAGCCTGACAAACGCAATCCGTGAACTGGAAAAAGAAATGAAGATTACCATTTTTCTCCGGACTAATAAAGGGATCATCCTTTCAAAAGAAGGCGAAGATTTCTTAGGATACGCCAGACAGGTGCTGGAACAGGCCGCTATTCTCGAAGATAAATACAAAGGAACTTCCGGCGGGAAAAAGAAATTCTGTGTATCCACGCAACACTATTCTTTCGCTGTCAATGCCTTTGTCGATCTGATCAAAACCTACGGACAGGATGAATATGATTTCAGTCTCCGCGAAACCCAGACATACGAAATCATCGAAGATGTAGCAAAAATGCGCAGCGAGATTGGAATTCTTTTCTTAAATAATTTTAATGAAACGGTTCTGGAAAAAATTTTAAAATCCAACGGGCTTATTTTTCATCAGCTGTTTGTTGCTAAACCACATGTATTTATCAGCAGACGTCACCCTCTCGCCGATCACAAAATAATCACCAATGAAGAACTGGACGATTATCCATATCTTTCCTTTGAACAGGGTGAACACAATTCCTTTTATTTTTCAGAAGAAATCTTTTCTGTATCTGAACGCAAAAAAAATATCCGTGTACGGGATCGTGCCACCTTATTTAATCTTCTGATCGGGCTAAATGGCTACACAGTATGCAGTGGTGTAATTGACAAAAAGTTGAATGGAAAAGATATCATTGCCGTTCCTCTTGCTGACGAAAGTGATATGCGGATTGGGTATATTACACATAAAAAAAGGATGTTAAGCAGATTAGGGACAACTTATCTGGATGCCTTGAAAAAATATCTGCAATAAAAAACTTCTGGAAGCAGTTTTCCTGTTTCCAGAAGTTTTTGTTTTAAAACAAACATACAATTCCATGCACAATAAATGCAGCAACCCATGCAATCACGCACTGAAAGATCACAACACCGATCGCCCATTTACCACCAAGTTCTCTTTTAATAGAAGCAATCGCTGCCACACACGGTGTATACAAAAGACAGAAAATCAAAAGTGCTGCTGCACCGGCTGTATTTATCACCGCTGTCAGTGCTGCTGTTGACCCAAACAAAATCGAAAGAGTGGAGACGACACTCTCTTTTGCCATAAATCCGGAAATCAGTGCCGTTGATATTCTCCAATCACCGAATCCAAGTGGAATGAATACAGGTGCGATCATACCTGCTACCGTTGCAAGGATACTTGCCTGTGAATCTGTCACCATATTCAGATGCAGATCAAAGCTCTGCAGGAACCAGATCACGATCGTTGCACCAAAAATAACGGTAAATGCTCTCTGCAGGAAGTCCTTTGCTTTTTCCCAGAGAAGCTGACCAACATTTTTCGCTCCCGGCATACGATAATTCGGAAGCTCCATAACAAACGGAACAGGTTCTCCTTTGAACATCGTCCCTTTCATTGCAAGTGCAGTAAGAATTCCCATCAGGATTCCGAAGAAATAGAGACCAATCATTACAATTGCACCCTTCCCCGGGAAAAACGCCGCTGTAAAGAATGCATAGATCGGAAGTTTTGCTGAACAACTCATAAACGGAGTCAGCATAATCGTCATTTTACGATCACGCTCTGAAGAAAGTGTCCGGCTCGCCATAACTCCCGGTACTGTACATCCAAATCCGATCAGCATCGGTACAATACTTCTTCCGGAAAGACCAATCTTTCGCAAAAGTTTATCCATAATAAACGCAACCCTTGCCATATATCCACTGTCCTCCAGCATCGAAAGGAAAAAGAACAGTGTAACAATGATCGGCAGGAAACTCAGCACGCTTCCAACCCCCTGAAAGATTCCATCTACAATCAGTGACTTTAATACGCCATTGACTCCTGCCGCATCCAGTGCCTGACTGCAGGCTACAATCACCTGGTCAATTCCCTGTTGCAGAAGATCCTGCAAAAATGCTCCGATCACATTAAATGTGAGCCAGAATACCAGTCCCATAATTGCGATAAATGCCGGAATCCCGGTATATTTTCCTGTCAGAATCTGATCAATCTTCCTGCTTCGCACCCGCTCCCTGCTCTCATGTGGCTTTAAGACCGTATCTTCACAGGCACGCTGGATATAGTTAAAACGCATTCCCGCTACTGCCGATGAACGGTCTACCTTGCATTCTTCTTCCATCTGCAGATTGATATGTTCCAGAAGTTCCTTTTCATTCTGGCTCAGCTTTAATTTTTCCAGGACAAGCTCATCATTCTCTGCCAGTTTGCTTGCTGCAAATCTGACCGGGATCCCTGCTTCCTTTGCATGATCTTCAATCAGATGCATGATCGCATGAATGCATCTGTGAACCGCACTTTCCTGACCTTCAGCAGAGCAGAAATCCACTTCCTCCGGTGCTTCCTGATATTTTGCGACATGCAGTGCATGTTCTACCAGTTCCGCAATTCCTTCTCCCTTTGCTGCCGAGATTGGTACAACCGGTACTCCGAGAAATGCTTCTAGCTCATTCACACGCACAGAACCTCCGTTCACACGCATCTCATCCATCATATTCAGCGCAACAACCATTGGGATCTCAAGTTCCATAAGCTGCATCGTCAGATACATATTCCGTTCAATATTGGTTGCATCTACAATATTGATGATTCCTTTCGGTTTATCCTGAAGCAGAAATTCTCTTGTAACAATTTCCTCACTGCTGTACGGAGACATAGAATAAATTCCCGGAAGATCGGTAATACGGGTATTGGGATGTTCCTTGATCACACCGTCTTTTCTGTCAACCGTAACACCTGGGAAATTTCCCACATGCTGATTCGATCCGGTCAGCTGGTTGAACAGCGTTGTTTTTCCACAATTCTGATTTCCAACCAATGCAAACGTAAGTGTCGTATTCTCCGGTAACGGATGCTCTGTTTTCTTCTCATGAAAAATGCCTGCTTCTCCATACCCCGGATGCTGTGCATCTCCTAACGGTTGTCTGCCTTCCTTCTTCTTATAATGCGGCTCATGGGCCGGCGTAATTTCAATCTGTCCGGCATCCTCCAGACGGATCGTAAGTTCATAACCATGGATTCTGATCTCAACCGGATCCCCCATCGGCGCATACTTTACAATCGTTACTTCTGTTCCCTGGATCAATCCCATATCCAGAAAATGCTGCCTGAGTGCACCATTTCCTCCTACGGAAAGAATCGTAGCTGTCTTTCCGACTTGTAATTCTTTTAATGTCATTCCTCTATCTGTCTCCTTTGGCAAAACCATTTATTGATAATTTATATCATTATCATATCAGTCCTGTAGGTAGTCATTCAAGAATAACATTCGTTTTTTCTAACTAATTTCATCGTCTGCAAATTGTTTTACTCCGCAGCCTCTCTAAACCGGTACCCTACTCCGATTTCTGTCAGAATAAATCTGCAATTTCCGGGATCCTTTTCTATCTTCCTTCGCAGTGCTGCCATAAATACCCTCAGGTTGGCTGCTTCTACTCCCTGTGCACTGCCCCAGATCTGGCTGAGAATATAATTATGTGTCAGTACCTTTCCCCTGTTGTCGATCAATAGTTTCAAAATTTTATATTCCATCGGAGTCAGATGAACTTCTTTCCCATCTATCGATACCTGATGTTTTTCCCAGTCCACTTTCAGATAATCACACTGAAAGATTTTTTCTTTCTTTTCCTCCGGAATCTGGTTACTCTTTCTGAGCGCCACACGGATTCTGGCCAGCAGTTCGCCCATATAAAACGGTTTTGTCACATAATCATCTGCCCCCAGATCCAGTGCCTGTATTTTTTCTTCCTCTTCCTGTCTTGCACTGACCACAATGATCGGTATCTTCGAGATTTCTCTTACATTTTTTATAATCTCAATCCCGTCACCATCCGGAAGTCCAAGATCCAGAATGATCATATCTGGTCTGTTTGCATAGAACAGTGCATTTGCTTCTCCACATGTCTTCGCAATCACATAATCATAGTCTTCTTTCTTAAGACTCATCGAGATAAAGTTAATAATATATTTATCGTCTTCCACAATTAAAATTTTATGCTTATCTGCCATCTGTACTTACCTGCCTTGCCTCCAACCAGAACATGAACCTTGCTCCGCCTTCTTTTCTGTTCTCTGCACAAATATTTCCACCATGTGCATTTACTACCGCTTTACATATAGCCAATCCCAGTCCGATTCCTCTTTGTCTGTCCCCTTTTTCATCTGACCTTGTAACAAATTCGTCAAAAATATTTTCTTTCAGATCTTCCTGAATCCCGTCTCCGTCATCTTCTACACTGATCCACACTTTCCCTGCATCATATCTGGCTTCTATACAGATCCATCCATTTTCCCCTGTATGCTTCATCGCATTATCCAGAAGATTGACCAGCACCTGGACCATCAGTTTTCCATCTACATTTACAACAATCAGCTCCGACGGAAGTTTAATTTCAAACCTCCTCTTTTCCCGGAGTCCTATGATATGTGATACGGCTTCATAGATCAGATCATCCACTACTTCCTGGTTTTTCCGGATCTCAAATTCTTCACTTTCCAGCTTTGTCATATTCAAAATATTTTCCATCAGGCGCATCAGCCATACAGACTGCTCCTGTATCTCTCCTGCCAGTTCCTTTCTGACTCCGGCATCCAACTCATCCGCCTCTTTTAAGAGTCCTGCAGCTCCCATAATTCCGGTCAAAGGTGTCCTGAAATCATGGGATATACTTCTCAGCATATTGCTTTTCAGCTTTTCTCTTTCCATCTGTGCCCTTGTTTCCTCTGCAATACGCACCTGATTATGAAATCGTACCATAATACTTGCGGAAATGAATCCTGTGATAAGGAAAAATACCAGACGTACCACATCATTCTGATCCGTCATCGCAAATGTATGCACCGGCACTGTAAAAAAATAATTAAACAGCAGCACACTGCATACAGAAGCCATCATTCCATACAGATAACCGGTAGTTGTAACTGTTATGACCAGTACACCCACAATATAGATCATCAGAATATTTTCTTTTCGAATTCCATAACTCTGGAGAAAAAAAGACAAAAATGTTGCAACCGCCATGATCGCAATCGACTGCACCATATATTTTACTCTCTTTTTTGTCATTTTCTTTCCCCCATCATTCATCATTTTATACTTGCAAGCAGACGGTCAATATCCTTTGTAAGACCTACTACAAGCAGATGATCCTTCTCATGCATCACATAATCCGCTCTCGGAAGGACCACCACCTCTGTATTTTTCTTTATTCCAAATACATTTATATGATAGTTTGCCCTTATATCCGCTTCTTCTATCGTCCGCCCGATCCATGCATCCTTCGGCTGGATTTCAAAAATCGAATAATCCTTACTGAGTTCAAAATAGTCAAAAACATGATTTGCACTGTATTTTACAGCCAGTCGTTCTGCAATATCCCGATCCGGATAAAAGACTTCATCCGCTCCGTTTCTCAATAAGAATTTTGCATGGATATCCCTGTTTGCCTTACTGACAACATGTTTGGCTCCAAGCTCTTTTACCAGGCTTGTTATCTCCAGACTGCTCTGGAAATTTGATCCGATGCACACAAAGCAAAGATCGAAATTTCCTACTCCAAGACTTCTTAATACTTCTTCATTTGTACAGTCCCCTACCCGTACTGCTGTTGCGTATTCCAACAAATCCGGTGTCTTTTTTTCATCTTTATCGATGACCATTACCTCATTTCCCCGATTTGCCATATCCATACACAGATGATGGCCAAATCTTCCAAGTCCAATAATCAATACTGATTTCATTTTTCTACTCCTTATTCTATCCTATCGTAATTTCTTCTACCGGTTTCCGGATCGGTGCTTCATGTCTGTGCCCTTTCAATGAAAGCGCAAATGTCAGACTTCCTATTCTTCCGCAAAACATCAGAAATACCAGCATCATTCTTGATGCCATGCATACATCTCTTGTGATTCCCGCAGACATTCCCACTGTTCCCATTGCAGAAAAGACTTCAAACATCACATCCGACAAAGAAAACGGCTGCATAATTTCCATGAAGATCGTTCCTGTTAGTATAAGGAACAAATTCGTACACATTACAACACTGGCCTTTCTGATCGCAGTTTCATCCAGTCTTCTGTTAAATACATTACAACCGGCTGCTTCCATCAGATTTGCACGCACAAATACAATAAGAACCACTACGGTTGTCGTCTTAATTCCACCTGCTGTAGATCCCGGGCTTCCTCCTATGAACATCAGAATCATAGTAACAAGTTTACTGCCTTCCGTCAACGCTCCTGTATCGGTTGTATTAAATCCTGCCGTTCTGGCTGTCACCGAGTGAAATAAAGAACAGAGTATCTGTTCTTTCACAGGCATCCCTGCCAGTACATTATTTTTTTCCAGTATCAGGAATAAAACTGCTCCTCCTATAATCAGAAAACCTGTTGTTGATAATACAATCTTTGTATGCAGATGATATTTTTTCCATTGAAATTTTTTCACAGACAGATCATCCCACACTAAAAAACCGATTCCACCGATTATAATCAGCAGCATGATCACTGTATTTACCAGCCAGTCATCCGAATATCTGATCAGTGACTGATAGGCACCATTTTCTCCCATAAGGTCAAACCCGGCGTTGCAAAAGGCTGATATAGAATGAAAGATCCCGTACCAGATTCCTCTTCCTATTCCGAATTCCGGAATAAACCGGATCATCAGCAATACAGCTCCAATGCTTTCAAAAAAAAGTGTTCCTTTTATAATCTTCTTCGTAAGCTTTACAATTCCACCAATTTGAATACTATTGATACTCTCCTGCAAAATTCCACGGACTTTAAGCCCTATCTTTCTTCTTAACAGAATCGCCACACAGACACCAATTGTCATAAATCCCATACCGCCGATCTGGATCAGGATCAAAATGATAAGCTGTCCAAAAAAAGACCAGTGCAGATATGTATCCTGTACAACCAGCCCAGTCACACAGGATGCGGATGTCGAGGTAAATAATGCATCTGCAAAAGATGTCATATTTCCATCCCTTGATGAAACCGGAAGCATTAAGAGAATACTTCCCAAAAGGATCAACAACAAATACCCGACAACAATCATCTGTGTCTGTGTCATCTTTTTATATATTACTGTCATTTGTTTCGTTTCCTTTCTCCTCTATATCTTTCTTCCTCTCTCTCTTTTTTATCCTTCTTCAGAAAAATGTCGAGTTCACGCATCAGATGCAATCCGGCGATCAGCAGAAAGCTCAGGATCCCTGTAAATAAAATAATACTCTCAATCTCGAACATAACCTTTCCTTCCTCTCACTGTTTTTCCTCTCCTGTTTTGTAAATCAATGATAGTATTTTTAGTATAAAGATTGTATAAAGATTCCTGATTTTATGTAAATATTCCGTTATGATTTCCTGCTGAAAAATGAGATTAGGAATTTCATTAAATAGAAAGAATGTGCATCTCCGGCACGCAGTGCCTTTTGTTTCATAGGAAGTTCCTTCGGGATTTTCTATGAAGCAAAAAACGGGCACTTTGCAGTTCTTTCTGCAAAGCGTCCGCCTTTTTTACAAAATCTTTTTATTCAACTGCTGCTTCTTCCTCATCTGTTTCCGGAACATCATTATGAACGGCAGCCACACCTGCTACATCTGCTTCCGGATCTGTGATCAGTTTGACATCTTTATCCTTTGCGATGTCAAGGTCTTTGACTTTAATGGTTTCTCCAACCTTCAAATCTCCAACGTCAACAATTACTTTTTCAACAAGTGCAGATGGAAGTGCTTTGTATTCAATTTCACCAAGCAGTTCCTCCACAACACCTGTGACAACCTTTGACTGATTGTGGATCACAACTTCTGCTACGGAATGTACCATTTCTCCACTTACCAGTGCCTGAAAATCTATTTCAAGTACTTTTGAACCCATAGAATCATAATCGACTTCTTTTACCAGCACATCCATCTGCTCTCCGTCCAAATCCAACATGATCTGGCTTCCTTTGCCATTAGCTTTCAGGAACTTTTCCGCTTCTTTCTGTGTCATCTGTACCGGAATGGAGCCTTCAATCTCACGTCCGAATACATTGCCGGTTACATAACCTTCTCTTCTGAGTTTTTTGGCTTTTGTCTGCATGTTTCTTTTTTCAGCTTTTAAAGTATTCATTTATCTTTTCCTCCAATCACTGACTTCTGGTAAAGTACCTATTTCCTTGTTACAGCTGTATTATAGCACTCATGGATTATCAAGATTAACCAAAATCACATCTTTTTTGATCAATATTTTTGCTGTTTTTCAAACTTTTTTCTTTGTTTTGTGCAATTTTTATTTTCAGCCCTTATAGATTTCCATAATTTTTCATATTTTCAGCTTTTTATTGTTCCAGATATTCTTTGATCCTGTCGATATTATACAAAGGAATATTTGTCATCCATTCCTGTTCCCGGTAATCTGACATTGACGTTCTTACGGCATATTTAGGCTTATGTTTTTCCCAGAACGCTTTCAGGCTTTTTGCTCTCAAATTTTCCTCCGCTTTCACTTCCAACGGAATAATCGAAGTTCTTCCCTGCTCTTTGTACCTTATGAATCAGTCCACAGTCTAAAAGCCATTGTATTGCCAGCTCAAAATCTTTTGCCCTTGATCCTTTTCTCACCTGTCCATAGATATATTTTTTATTTTTCTTCGCCAGCTGCATCGGAATCGAATTCCATACAAGATTCAGTCTTGGAACCAATGAAGTCTCGGCGTGTTTTGAAAAATCCTGTTGATAATAATTCAACAGGTTCTTCTGTATCTCTCTGACCTGATTAAAATCCTTCGTTTCTACATACGTCTGTACTACTTCCTGCATGCCACCTACATAATAATATTCGCGTAATCGGTCTATATATTTAGATTTGAATGTTGTCACCATATCGGTATCCGTTCCCTGAAGAATATTTACGAAGCGTTCCTCTCCTAATGCGCACAAAAATTCCTGAAATGTCAATGGATAAAGATCCATAAAATCTACCTTTCCAACCGGAAAAGAAGTTCCTTTATGCAATGCCACACCCAAAAAAAGAACCTGCTGCCACAATTGCATATTCACCTGTAAAATGCTATACTCGGATAAGAAATGTTAATGAAAAGAGGTTTGATTATGAGAGCATATGAACGACTTTTAAATTATGTAGTAGTCCGTACTCCAAGTGATGAACACAGTACGACTTCTCCTTCTTCCCAGTGTCAGTTCGACCTGGCACATATTCTGGCAGATGAGATGACTGCCCTCGGGATTTCTGACGTAAGTCTGGATGAATTCTGCTATGTATATGGAAAGATTCCTGCCACACCGGGATATGAGAATAAACTATCTATCGGATTTATCGCACACATGGATACCGTTTCCGATTACTGTGACCATGACATCATCCCGGTCGTACACAAGAACTACGATGGCGGTGATCTGCCGCTTGGCACAAGTGGACGTACCCTTACCGTAAAAGATTTCCCGCATCTTCCATCTCTTGCCGGACGCACCCTGATCACAACAGACGGTACAACTGTTCTTGGTGCCGATGATAAAGCCGGAGTTGCCGAGATCATGACCATGGCTGAAGCACTGATCAAAGAAAATATTCCTCATGGACCGGTCTCAATCGCTTTTACACCAGATGAAGAAGTCGGTGGTGGAACTGATCATTTTAATGTGGAAAAATTTGGTGCACAGTTTGCCTACACTCTGGATGGCGATACCGAAGGAGAAATTCAGTATGAAAACTTCAATGCATGCAAGGCAGATTTTGAAATTACCGGCTTTGCTGTGCATCCGGGTTCCAGCAAGGATACGATGATCAATGCGTGCCTGGTTGCCGCTGAAATCAATAACATGCTTCCAGGACTTGAAATCCCGCGTGAAACGGAGGATTATGAAGGATTCTACCATCTGACCGGTATGAGTGGAGATGTGGCAAAAGCAGAGCTTCATTATATTGTAAGAGATCATGACAAGAATCTGTTTGAAGCCAGAAAAGAAACTCTTCGCCATATTGAGAAGAACCTCAATGAAAAATGGGGAGAAGGCACTGTGAAGCTTACGATTACTGACCAGTACCAGAATATGGCTGAGATTATTGCCGGATGCATGCATCTGATTGAGAATGCAAAGAAAGCCTGTGAAAATGCGGGTGTTGCACCGCTTGTGCTTCCGATCCGTGGCGGCACAGACGGATGCCAGCTCAGCTTTATGGGACTTCCTTGCCCGAACCTTGGAACAGGGGGACATGCATTCCATGGACCATATGAACACATCACGGCAGAAGGAATGGACAAGGCTGTGGATATCGCAGTTGAGCTTGTGAAATTATACGCGGAGATGTAAAGGGTTGTATTTCGTCTTTAATCCGATTTAACAAGTAAACAAATATTTTAAGCAAAACCGGAGTTGCCGCATATCACTAAAATCCATGCGACAACTCCGGTTTCTTAAATTTGAAAATATTCTTTTATCTGTCCCAGTATAATTCCCATCAACTTTGTCCTTGCTTCTACACTCGCCCATGCTACATGTGGTGTAATCAGCAGTTTTTTGCTGTCTTTTATTTTTCGCAGCGGATTCGTCTCACTCATCGGCTCCTGACAAAGTACGTCAAGTCCGGCTGCAGCTATCTCGTCATTTTCCAATGCCTCATACAGATCCTGCTCGACTACGATCGGACCACGTCCGAGATTCAGGAAAATACAGTTTTTTTTCATTTTTGCAAATGCTGTTTTATCCATTAAGCCCTCTGTATGTTCATTTAACGGTGCATGAATGGATATAATGTCAGATTTTGCAAGCAATGTATCCAGATCTACCTGTTCGTAACCTTCCTGCGCCGAACGCCCTGATGCAGAGTAATAAATAATCTGTGCTCCAAATGCTTTTGCGATATCCGCAACTCTCCGTCCAATTGTTCCCAGACCTATGATCCCCCACGTTTTTCCACTGATCTCCGTAAAATGCTCTGCAAAATGCGTAAATATTGTATCATTGATGTAACGCTCTTCTTTTACATAATCATCGTAATAACGTATCTTTTCCAGCAGATAGAGAAGCATTGCAAAAGTGTGCTGTGCCACCGTTTCTGTCGAATAGCCTGCTACATTTCTCCATGCAACTCCTCTTTTTTCCAGATATTCTTTATCCAGATTGTTGGTCCCCGTTGCCGTCACACATACCAGCTTTAAATTCTCTGCTTTTCCAATCGTCTGCTCATTGACCTGTACTTTATTTAAAATAATCACATCTGCATCCTGAACTCTTTCCGGTACTTCTTCTGATGTAGAAAAATCGTATTTTACGACTTCACCTAACCTGTCAAATCCAGAAAGATCAATATCTTCTCCAATTGTTTTTACATCCAAAAAAACTATTTTCATAATCTGTTCCTCACTTTATCACTGTAATTTGCAACTTTTTCTGTTCATTATCATAACAAATTTATTTTACGAATACAACCTAAACAACCGTTGACATCCTTATCCTATGGCGCGTATACTAAAGAAATGAAGAGCATTTGCGATTATATCCAGATATAATTAGCAGGTGTTTTTTTTGGTCTTTCTGGCAAGCCTTTGCTTTTTATAAATCACATTCCATCAACATCAAGGAGGTTATTATCATGAATCAGAACAAAGCTTTGGAACTTACAAAAGATATCGCAACTGACATTATCGGAGGAATCCTGATCGCTGTCGGTGTCTATAATTTTGCTGCCGCCGCAAAATTTCCGATGGTAGGGGTAAACGGAATCGCCCTGATCTTTTACCAGTTGTTTGGACTGCCGATCGGTACTGTTGCCCTGATTCTTAACATCCCGATCGCCATCTGTTGTTTTCGGCTTCTGGGCCGCAGATTTTTCCTGAATTCAGTCCGGACGATCATTATTACTTCCATAATCATGGACGTGATCGCACCGCTGTTCCCGGTTTATCAGGGTGACAGACTTCTTTCTGCCATCTGCTGCGGTGTCCTTTCCGGACTTGGTTATGCAATGATCTATATGCGTGATTCTTCAACCGGCGGCTCTGACTTTATCATGATGTCGATCAAAGCACTGAACCCTCACCTTTCCCTTGGAAATATTGCATTTGCACTGGATGCAGTAATTGTGATCCTCGGAACCGTAATTGTATCCCGTGACGTGGACAGTCTGATCTACGGTCTGATCGTCAGCTATCTGCTCTCTCTTGTTATGGATAAAGTTATGTACGGAATTGATGAAGGAAAGCTTGCCCTGATCGTAACCGATCCCGAACACAGCACTGAAATCTGCTTTAAAATCGATGAGGTTCTCGGACGCGGCTCTACAATTTTAAATGGTATGGGAAGTTATTCTAAAGATGATAAGCACATCATAATGTGCGCCTGCAACAATAAGCAGATGTACGGAATCCGCAAGCTGATCAAAACGATTGATCCAAAATCCTTCCTTGTAATCATGGAATCGAATGATGTAGTGGGTGAAGGATTTAAAGATGAGTAAATTGCAGTCAGCTTTTTCAGACAGCTAAGCAAATCATCCGTATCACTTGTTGGACACTTTGCATCAAAAATAGAATTTCTGATAATAAAAACCGGAGGCTCATGTGTCTTTTTACACAAGCCTCCGGTTTTTCTATAATCTGCCAAGCCAATACTTCGCTTTTATACACACTCTGATTCCCTGTCCTTTTTAAGTCCGGCTCTTCCTATGAATTCAGATCTTCTGTGATTGATTTAAGGTTCATGAAGTTTGTCAGATAATCTGCTGTACCAGTCTTCGCATCTGTTCCGGACATGTTAAATCCACCAAATGGATGCTGAAGTACAACTGCTGCTGTAGATTTTCTGTTAAAGTATAAGTTACCTACCTGAAATTCTACTTTTGCTCTCTGAATATTTTCACGTGTCTCACTGTATACAGATCCTGTCAGACCATATTCTGTCTGGTTTGCTACATCAAGTGCTTCATCAAAAGAATCTACTTTGATAACAGCAAGGACTGGTCCAAAGATTTCTTCATTGGCAATTCTTGCATCTCTCTTGATATCGCGGATTACAGTAGGATCAATATAATATCCTTCTGCGTCACTGTATGTACCACCGAATACAACATTTCCTTCTTTACGTCCGATCTCGATGTAATTGGTAATGCTGTTATAAGCGCCCTGGTTGATAACCGGTCCCATCGCTGCATTGCTTTCGCCCGATCCCTGGTTCGCCTTCAGTTCTGCTGCGCATTTTACAACTTCATCTACAAACTCATCATATACATCTGCCAGAACAATTGCTCTTGAGCATGCAGAGCATTTCTGTCCCTGGAATGTAAATGCAGAGCTTGCAACTCCATTTGCTGCTTTCTTGATGTCTGCTGTTGAATCTACGATAATTGCATTCTTTCCACCCATCTCAGCCACAACACGTTTGATCCATCTCTGTCCGTCAGCGATCTTGGCTGCATGTTCATTGATTCTGCATCCAACTGCTTTTGATCCTGTGAAGTTTACAAATCTTGTAAGCGGATGTTCTACGATGAAGTCACCAATCTCTGATCCTGATCCAGGAATGTAACTTACTACGTCAGCCGGAATACCGGCTTTCTGGCAGAGTTCTACGAATTTGTATGCAACGATCGGAGCGTCTGAAGATGGTTTGCAGCAGATCGTGTTACCGGTAACAACTGCAGATACGATCATTCCACCAAACAGTGAGAGCGGGAAGTTCCATGGAGAAACAGCCACACCTACACCGAGCGGGATGTAAACGCATTTTGTAAGTTCATCTGTAGGAACCAGCTCTTTTCCTTTTTCCAGATTCTGGATATGCATTACATAAGAATTGATAAAGTCAAGCTGTTCGCAAAGTTCTCCGTCAGCTTCTCCCCAGTTCTTTCCACTTTCAAGGACGTTCCATGCATCCATGATGAAACGGTTCTCGATCAGAAGTGCTGCAAGTCTTCTTAATACACGTACTCTTTCTTCTACAGATGTCAGGCTCCATTTTTTGAATGCTTCGTAAGATGCCTTGATTGCCTCATCAGCCTGTTCTTTGCTGCATGAGCATGCATATCCGAGTACTTCCTTTGTAGCCGGTGATACAGAAGCGATCTTCTTTTCTGTCTCAACTTTTTTTCCACCGATGATCAGCGGGTAAACAGCACCTGCTTCTGCATGAGCCTGTTTGAATGCTTCTTCTATTTTCTTTTTATTTTCTTCCAATGTGAAATCAACTTCTACTGCGTTTTTAAATCCTGTAAGCATGTACTTATGTCCTCCTTGAACTATGGTCTATAAATTGTTTATTATTGTAACAGCAAATTTTCTCCACGTCAATATGTTAAAGTAAAAAAATGTATTTTCGTATACAATTATACCGTTTATATTTTAACAAATAACTTGCATATTTTCGTTCTATTGACATTTTATCTCAATTGATATAAGATATTGTTTAAATGGTTCTTTTTAGAACCATTTTTATAAAAAAAACGGAGGTGTATAGATGAACATTACATATCTGCTTGTATTAATGCAGCGAATTGGTAAAATGCATGAACAGAAGTTGAAAGAATTATGCCGCCAGTATGATCTCTCGCTGATCGAGGCTAAGATCATTGCTTTCTTACATAATAACCCCACAAAAGATACCGCAGGTGATATCGCCGAGCTACGGATGCTCTCAAAAGGGAATGTATCCCAGGCAGTTGATCTTTTATGTCAGAAGGGGCTTCTTTCAAAAACAGCAGACCAGACGGATCGCAGGAAAACGCATCTTTCCCTGCTGCCATCATGCGAAAATGTTACCGGAGCAATCGACACGTTCCAGTCTGCTTTTTACCACAATCTGTTTGACGGATTTTCATTAGAAGAATTCCAGATGTTCGCCTCGCTGAATGAACGTCTGGCATCCAACGTAGCAACTATTTATCACAAAGGAGATTATTAGACATGAACAAAGACAAAGATTTTCTGGGTACTGAACCCGTCGGAAAGCTGATGTTCCGGCTGGCACTTCCGACGATCACCGCACAGCTCATCAATATGCTGTACAACATTATTGACCGTATTTACATCGGACACATTCCTGGTAATGGGGCACTTGCCCTTACCGGAGTCGGCGTATGTATGCCACTGATTATGATCATTTCCGCTTTTGCCGCACTGGTTGGAGGCGGTGGTGCACCGCATGCTTCGATTGCAATGGGAAAAAATGATCTTAATACTGCAGAACATATTCTGGGTAACTGCTTTTTCCTGCAGATTCTGATTTCTATAATCCTGACAGTCATCCTGCTGTTTGGTAACCGTACTTTTCTTCTTGCCTTCGGTGCCAGTGAAAATACGATTGAATACGCTGTAAATTATATGAACATTTACGCTGTCGGCACTATTTTCGTCCAGCTTACCCTTGGCATGAATATGTTTATCACCACACAGGGTTTTGCCAAAACAGGTATGCTCTCTGTTCTGATCGGAGCAGTGATGAACATTGTTCTGGATCCGCTGTTTATCTTTGCATTCCATCTGGGTGTCAGAGGTGCTGCGCTTGCCACAATTCTGTCACAGGCAGTCTCCTGCATCTGGGTTCTTTCTTTCCTTTGCGGAAAAAAGACGATCCTGCACATCCGGAAAAAGAATCTCATCCTGAAACCGGAGATTATTCTTCCTTGTGTCGCTCTCGGGCTTGCCACATTTATCATGCAGGCTAGTGAGAGTATCATCTCTGTATGTTTCAACTCTTCTCTGCTGAAATACGGAGGAGATATCGCAGTTGGTGCCATGACGATCCTTACCAGTGTCATGCAGTTCGCAATGCTGCCACTGCAGGGTCTGGGACAGGGTGCACAACCAGTCCTGAGCTATAATTACGGTGCAAAAAACAGAGATCGTGTAAAAAAAGCTTTCAGGCTTCTTTTAACAGCAAGCCTCTGCTATTCCACAATTCTGTGGGCATTTATTATGCTCTTCCCTCAGGTGTTTGCAGAAATGTTTACTTCCGATTCTGCACTGCTTGGTTTTACTAAATCAGCACTCCGGATTTACTGTGCCTGCCTGCTGCTTTTCGGAATCCAGATCGCATGCCAGATGGCATTTACATCATTCGGAAAAGCAAAGGCTTCGATTGCTGTCGCTGTTACACGTAAATTTATCCTGTTGCTGCCACTGATCTATCTGCTGCCGCATATTCTGACCGGGAACAAGACCAATGCAGTGTATATGGCTGAACCGATTGCAGACTTCCTGGCTGTATCCTTCACGACGGTTTTGTTTACGTTTCAATTCAGGAAAGTGTTGAAAGAACTTGAGGGGTAGTTGCAAGAGGGCATAAAAAATAATCCCTGGTAGCTGCTAAGTTGCACGAACCATTCCAACGAGCCTTTCAAAGCATCAATTGTGTCAGCAATGGCTTCCACAATTGATTAAGTCTCGTTTCCATCGTGCAAAGACGCATCTACCAGGGATTATTTTTTATTTACGTTATTGACTGAGTTTTACTTCTTTGACAGGATTTTGAACTGAAGCCGTAAATCATTGTTTTATATTTTCAAATGGATTTACACTTTACCTCAATTAGGCTTCCTGACCATCGGCAATTTTGGATGTTTCTTTTTCTGGGAATAATAATGCGAAAATCTTTCTTACCAGTGGACCGGCGAAGCAGAGCTGCCAGAAGAATGCCATTGGGAAGTTGATTGCAGTGGTCTGGAACCAGACGGATATGAACTGGATTCCCGCATTCTTGAAGAGCAGGGTTGCTGCGAGGCTCATAAGTGGACACATTCCGATGATGGATACTACGGAAATGGCGATCACCAGGTGAAAGTTATTATCTCTTTCCAGATTAACAATGGAAAATGCTTTTTTCTTTGCAAATGGTCCGATCAGGAAAAAATCAAGGATGAATGCAATTGGTCCCATAATGACCAGCTCGTGGAATGCATTTAAAAATACCTGGTTGTTCATTCCTCCTACGTTGAGAGCAATGTTGTAACAGATCATGGTATAAACCATCACGAACACCATGATAATTGTGAAAATAACGTCTTGAAATTTGTTTTTTGGCATAAAAATATCCTCCTTCATAATAAGCGTAACAGAAAATGTGTTGTTCGTTCATCATTCCGGAGGAATGTATCGTTTCCAATATAACCGAGATTCTATTCTTTTTTCTATATGGCATATACCAGACAACGCCATATCAGCAAGGTTTATAATACCTCAACTCTTTAAAAATAGTCAAGTATTTTTTCAGATACATTGAATCATTTTTATCTCTTTTTTCCAAATAAAGAACTCCATACCGTCAGGACCGCTCCTGCAAAAAGAGCCAGATCCGAGAGATTAAAAGTGATATCCGAGAGTTTCCTGTTCTTTGTTTTCAGAGACAGATAATCGACCACATAACCTCTTTTGAAACGGTCATAAGTATTACCAACTGCTCCGCCCAGCATCAGCGATGTTCCAAGCTTTGCCAGTTTGCGTCCTGGTTCTTTCCAAAGAAGCTGCTCCCAGAAAAACAGGATTCCAAGTGCTGCCGCCGACATGCCTTTTACCAGCTTTGGTCTGCAATCCAAATGATTCATCATCAGACCTTTGTTGTGGACCTTGCGGTAGATTCCTTTTCCCTTCCAAATCCGGCGTTCTTCCCCGTCTCTTACATTTTCTTCAGTATATTTTTTAATTCCAAGATCGACCCCGGCAACAAAAGCTCCGGTTAAAATGCTCAGGATTTCCATAATTATTCTCCTTTGATTCGCGCGATTTCCTGCTCGCATACCTCTGTCTGTTCTTCACGCTTTTCGATTGCTTCGCAGAGTGCGATAAAATCGGTATCTACCACTTCCCCCTGTTTGAAACGCTCATATACTAATCGTCCGATCTCTGTCATATCCCGCTCGCTGTCTCGCTTCAGACCATAGATCTCATTTTTCTTTTTCTGAATATCGATCGTATCTCCTGCCTTCTTTCCAAGATCATCCACGGTATCTGAAATCCGCTTTCCTATTGTATCAAAAAAATCACTCATTTACTTTTTCCCCTTTCGCATCTGCGTATTTTTCAGAACCGCCTGATCTGCTCAAAAGTACGGTAAAGGTTCAATGCTCCATATCCCCATTCCTGGTTCGGATAATTCATGTCTGTCTTCCGTGAAGCTCCCAATATCAGCAGATTCTTCATCTGTGATGCATCCAGATTCACTCCATGCCTATCCAGCCACTCCATAAAAAGTGCCAGTGCTCCGGAAGTGATCCCAACTGCTATACTGGAACCAGATCTTGCAACAAACTGCCCCCTTAAATTGATCCCTGTCACATTGATCCCCGGCGCAGCAAAATCCGGTTTGATTCTGTTATCTCTAGTATAACCTCTTCCCGAACTGACTGCAATGCTATTTTCCTTTCCATTATAGTACGCTGCACAGACCACCGCCCCGGTATCCCCTGGTTCCATCACCGTATATTCCGGATTTGCACGGATAAAATAGACATTTCCCGTCAGAAACTCTTCCATTGGAAGCCAGATATGAAAGATTCCATTCCCCAGCTCCAGTGTTTCCGGTATAATCTTCCAGATTCCGCTTCCCGGTCTTTCAAACTGAAAAAATGCCAGCTGCGCCCCGGTCGTCTCTACCAGAACCCGGTAATTAAATATTACCCTGGTCTGCTCGAATACAAACACATACTCTCCTATTCCCCGTTTGAGCGAGATCGGTCCTACTGTCTGTCCTGTTGGAGATGCAATAGAAAGAGCCAGAAGATTCGGAAGTTCTGTCCATAGTTCCATCACAAAACCTCTGGTATTATTCCCTACATTAATCTCGACCGGCAGATTATTTTCCTGTTCCAGAATTCCCAGATAATGATGCCTTTTATCTGCCTCGTTGCCACTTCCGGTCACAATCCCGATTCCTTCGCTCGCCGCTACATTTTGCAGATACTCTGACAGGATTGAATATCCTCCATGTCCTCCAAAGCTTGTTCCAACTGCCAGACAGATCACCAATGGTCTTTTCAGCTCTTCTTGTACCTTCTGCAGATAAAAAACCGCCGCTACCAGATCATTTTCCTGATAGCATCCGGCATCCCGGTCTACAAAATAGTACTCCCGTAAATATTCTTTTGCCTCTTTCAGCTTCACGATCACCATCTCTGCCTCCGGTGCTGCCCCGATAAACAGATTCTCCGGATTTGCTCCTCCGCATGCCACACTTGCAACAAAAGTGCCATGTCCGTCCGTATCAAATGACGGAACGGTTTCCTTGGGATTCTCACTTAGGATTGCCTGATTGATTTGTTCCTTCGTATATTCACTTCCATATCCGATTTCCCGTGGCGCTGTTCCACTTTGTTCTTCCTGATCCCAGATTCGCTGGATCCTGGTCGAACCATCCAGATTCCGGAAAATGGGATCCAGATAGTTGATCCCAGTATCAATGATCCCAACCAGAACTCCTTCACCACTCAGTTCCAGACCAGGTATATTCTGAACCGCAGCAATTCCCGCCTGCTGGATTGCTGCCATATCCAGTGTTGTATAACACTTCGGAACCATTGTATAAGGATAATCGGCAAGTGACTTTTTTCTGTCTTCACTCTGGTCAATATAAAAAAGCTCAAAACCGTATTTCAACGGTATCCGGCATCCGTTTTCCAAAGGAAAGTTTTTCCCAAGAGCACCGGTATCCCTCATCATAAAATCCCTGTATTCTTCTGACAGGATCTTTTCTTTACATTCTTCCTGTAGCATAAAAATCCCTCATATACTTTCTTTTGGAAAATATATGAGGGATTTTTCTTTCTTATTACTATGATACTGGACGGTTACGCATTTTGCACTCCATATCCATTCTTTATTCGGTACGTTTCTTTTCAATATCCTCGTAGAAGGAAGTCACTTCTTTTCCTTTTTCCAGGGTACTTACATTCGGACCGCTCTTGAATACGATTTTCAGAAGAATTGGTGTGATGATCGTTGTGATCACTACCACGATGATAACCGGTCCGAGGAAATTGCCGCCCAGCATACCGAGTGCTTCTCCCTTGCTGGCAACGATCAGCGCAACCTCACCACGGGAGATCATTCCGACACCGATTCGTGCACACTGATAATTCTTATATCCACACATCTTCGCACCAAGGGCGCAGCCAACGATCTTTGTCAGGATCGCAACAATGGTAAGAACCACTGCAAAGCCTACAATTGCAGTACTCATCTTCGGAAGTTCTACCTTCAGTCCGATACTTGCGAAAAATACCGGTGAAAGCAACATATAAGACATGGTATCAAATTTCTTCAGCACGAAATCAGATTTACTTGTATTGGAAATGATCAGCCCTGCGATAAATGCACCGGTGATATCTGCAACACCGAAGAATTTCTCTGCCACATAAGCCATCAGCAGACAGAATACAAATGCCATGATCGCATGACGTCTGAGTCCCTTTTCCGCCTGATCTGTCCACTTTTTAAATACCTTGTAAAAGATAAATCCAATCACACCTGCAAATGCAAAGAATGCAACAATCTTCAGTAATACAACTGAAATCTTTACCGATTCATCTGCCATACTTGTTACCAGTGTCAGTGCAACGATACCAAGCACGTCATCAATGATCGCAGCTCCAAGAATCGCATTTCCGGATTTGGTTTTTAATTTACCAAGTTCTTTTAATGTCTCTACCGTAATACTTACGGAAGTTGCTGTCAGGATAACACCGATAAAGATATTCTGCAGAAATACGCTGCAGGATGCATCGGATGTGATCACACCCGGACGGTTAAAGAACATTGCAGTCGCATAACCGCCGATCAGTGGAACGATAACACCTATCAGTGCAATAACGAAGGATGCTTTTCCGCTTGCCTTCAATTCCTGTATATCAGTTTCCAGACCTGCACAGAACATTAGCACGATAACACCGATCTCTGCAACGTTATGTATAAAACTTGTCTCTGTCAGGATTCCAAGCATCGCCGGCCCTAGAAGAACTCCTGCAAGAAGTGCTCCTACAACCTGTGGCATCTGTACCTTTCTGGTCGCAAGCCCAAGTGCTTTGGTACAAAGTAAAATAATTGCAAGATCCAGTAAATACTTATAAGTCTCCATTCTCTCTCACTCCTGTTTATATCTTGTTTTTTTAGACACATTGTCTAATGTACACCTTTTAATACAATTTTTCAACAAAAAAATACCCGTAAATCTTAAATTTACGGATATTTCCCATTCTATTTTTGTATGACCGTCATGTTTTTTTGATATATGAAGGTTATGATGTTAGAGTCAAAAGGTATTTTGACCCCTTTGATACCAGATTGCTACGTGCTTTGCACCCTCGCAATCCTCAGGTTATTGTTATACTTACTGATGCTCAAGCCTTGGTACAGACTGGCTTCTCAGCTCGATCAGCGGTCCTCCGGTTCCTTCGATATATGCCTCCGTGATCGTCACTTCCCCGATGCTGTCATCCTTCGGAATCTCATACATAATATCCAGCATGAATTCTTCAATGATCGCACGCAGTGCACGGGCTCCGGTATCCTTCTTCATTGCCTTTCTTGCGATCGCATGAAGTGCACCATCATCGAATTTCAGATTGACCTCATCCAGTGCCAGAAGCTTCTGATACTGCTTGAGGATCGCATTTTTCGGCTCTTTTAATATCTGAACCATCATCTCTTCATCCAGTCCCTGAAGCGTAAATACGATCGGGAGACGTCCCAGAAATTCCGGAATCATTCCGAAGTTACGCAGATCTTCTGTCGTCACCTTCTCCAGTATTTTCTTATCATGATCATATTTGTCTTTCAGATCCGCTCCAAACCCGATAGAAGAATTCTTCATCAGTCTTTCCTTGATGATCTGCTCAAGATCCGGGAACGCACCACCACAGATAAAAAGGATATTCTTTGTATTGACTGTAGTGAGCGGAACCATCGCATTCTTACTGTTGGCTCCTACCGGCACTTCCACTTCGCTGCCTTCTAACAGCTTTAACATTCCCTGCTGTACGGATTCTCCGCTGACATCTCTCTGGCTGGTATTCTTCTTCTTCGCAATCTTGTCGATCTCATCGATAAAGATAATTCCCTGTTCCGCCTTATCTACGTCGTTGTCCGCAGCTGCAAGGAGCTTTGATACTACACTTTCAATATCATCCCCTATGTAGCCGGCCTCGGTAAGAGAGGTCGCATCGGTAATTGCAAGCGGTACATCCAAAAGTTTTGCCAGTGTCTTTACCAGATACGTCTTTCCAGAGCCGGTAGGTCCGATCATCAGCATATTGGATTTCTCGATTTCAATCTCATCCATTGTATCCGTTGCCACTCTTTTATAATGATTGTATACAGCAACCGACATTACCTTCTTGGCGTATTCCTGTCCTACTACATATTCATCCAGTTTCGCTTTGATCTTATGCGGAGCAGGAATATCCTTGATATTCAGGATCGGTTCTTTTTCTTCTTCCGGCTTTTTCTTTTTCACACGCTGGCTCTTCGGGATCTGTGCATCCATGTCTCCAAATCCCATCATCGGTCCCATGTTCATAAACTGGCTGTAATCCATCCCGCCAAAATTCATATTGTTCATTGCATCAAAGCTTTTTTGCATACAGTCCGGACACACGCAGATATTGTTCGGAAGATCGATCATCTTTCCGGTCACACTCTCCGGTCTGTGACAGATGAAGCAGACCTTTTCATAGCGATCTTCGTTATTTTCTTTTTTGTCTGTATTTTCTACCTCACCGGTTACTTTCTCAACTGTCTTGTCCTTCTGGTCATTTTCTGCCATTGGCTGGTCCTCCTTTTCTCGGTCGTATTCAGACAGATTCCTCTGTCCTTCTTATTCGATTTCCACCCCTGCAAGTTCTATAAACTCTTCCTCTGAAATGATCGGCACTCCAAGTTCTTTCGCCTTTCTGTTCTTGGAAGAAGCAGACTCTACATCATTGTTGATCAGATAATTTGTCTTCTTCGTTACAGATCCGGTCACTTTTCCACCCATCTTCTCAACCAGTTCTTTTACCTCATTCCGGTTTGCAAAATGATTCACGCTGCCAGTGACAACGAAACTCATACCTGCAAACTTCTGTTCTTCTGCCATCTCTTCCGGCTGGATCTCCAGTTCTCCGAGAAGGAGCTTAAATTCCTTTTTTCTTTCCTCTGATATAAAATATTTTACAAATGCCGCCGCAAGCACCGGACCTACCCCCTGGATATTACTCAGTTCCTCTTCCGATGCTCCTGTCATTTTTTCCACATCATTTTTAAAATGGCGGCAGATCAGTTTTGCATTTGCGAGACCGATTCCTGCAATCCCAAGTCCATATACCACTTTAGCAAGTGTTGTGCTTCTCGCCTTATCCACGCTTGCGATCAGGTTCGCATAGGATTTTTCTCCAAAGCCTTCCATCGTCTGAATTTCTTCCTGATAGGAATCCAGATGGAAGATATCTCTGTATTTGTGAATGAATCCTCTCGCAATAAATTTCTCCAGTGTCGCCTCAGAAAGCCCGTCAATATTGAGTGCATCCCTGCTGACAAACAATGCAAAGGATTTGATTCTTTTTGCCTGACACATCGGATTTGTGCAATACAACGACTTTGCATCATTCATCTGACGGATCTCCGTAGCTCCACCACAAACCGGACAGACTTTCGGGATCTCAATATTATCACTGCCGGTCAGATTCTTTGCAATCTGTGGAATGATCATATTCGCCTTATAGACTTCGATCGTATCCCCGATTCCCAGATGCAGCTCCTCCATAATACTTAAATTGTGTACACTTGCACGGCTTACCGTTGTTCCTTCCAGCTCTACCGGTTCAAAGATCGCTACCGGATTAATAAGCCCTGTTCTTGATGGACTCCATTCAATCTCCAGAAGGTGCGTCTCGCGGATCTCATCTGCCCATTTGAAAGCAAAAGAATCACGTGGGAATTTTGCCGTTCTCCCAAGCGACTGCCCATACGCAATGTCATCATATACAAGAACCAGACCATCTGACGGAAAATCATTTTCTACGATCTTTTCTGCAAAAAATGCAACCTTCTCATCCAGTTCTTCCCTTGTCACCAGATAATGCTCCACCACATCAAATCCCTGATGTTCCAGCCAGTCAAGCTGCTCTTTTCTGGAATTGTGGAAATCCACATTTTCTGCACGTACCAGGGTAAATGCATAGAATTTTACGTTTCTCTGTGCCGTGATCTTGTTGTTCAGCTGGCGGACAGAACCACTGCACAGATTCCGTGGATTTTTATATTTTGCATCCACGTCATCAATTTCTTCATTGATCCGCTCAAAATCTTTGTAACCGATCACTGCTTCCCCTCGCAGGATCAGTTCCCCTTTATACGGAATATGAAGCGGCACGTTTTTAAATACTTTCGCATTGTTGGTAATGACCTCACCGACTTCCCCATTTCCTCTTGTAACTGCCTTAAAAAGTTCGCCGTCACGATAGGTCAAAACGATCGTCAGACCATCCATCTTCCATGAGATCACAGCCATCTGGTCTCCGACAAATTCCTTCAGCCTTGCCACTTCTTTTGTCTTGTCAAGAGAAAGCATCGGTGACTCATGACGTTCTTTCGGAAGCTCACTTAATACTTCATATCCTACATTCACCGTCGGACTGGAAGCCATAACGGTTCCCAGCTCTTCTTCCAGACCTTTCAGTTCATCATACAGCGCATCATACTCATAATTGCTCATAATTTCCTGCGCATCCTGATAATAAGCTTTTCCGGCTTTATTCAGAAGCTCTACCAGCTCCTGCATCCTTTTCATCTTATCCATATCCAAATCCACACTTTTAATTATTGTTCCACGGTGTCGGCTCTGACTTTGAATCCCTGATCAGCTCATAGAGTTCATTCAGTTCCTGATCCGTAACCTTCCGGTATTCTCCCGGCTTTAAATTACCAAGTTCGATATTCATGATCCGCACTCTCCGCAGCTCCTTTACCTCGTAGCCAAGTGCCTCACACATCCGGCGGATCTGCCGGTTGAGTCCCTGTGTCAGAATGATCTTAAATTTATATTTTCCAAGCTTTTCTACCTGGCATGGTCTTGTGACAGTATCCAGGATCGGGACACCGCCTGCCATCTCCTTGAGAAATTCATCTGTCACGGGCTTATCAACTGTAACTTTATATTCTTTTTCATGTTTATTTGCCGCACGCATCATCCGGTTGATAATGTCGCCGTTGTTCGTCATAAGAAGCAGCCCTTCCGAATCCTTATCCAGACGTCCTACATAAGTAATCCGTACCGGATAGTTAAGGAAACGTACAATACTGTCTCTCTCCCGTCTTTCCTCAGTACAGACAATTCCACGCGGCTTATTGACCGCAAGCACGATCATCTCTTCCTGTCTGGATACCTGCTTTTTCCCAATCCGGACAACCTGCCACGGCTCTACCTTCATTCCGGTCTCTGCACGCACACCGTCAACCGTCACCTGTCCGGCTGCTATCAGTTTATCCGCTTCCCTTCTGGAACATACACCAGCTTCACTTAAATATTTGTTCAGCCGGACCGGTCCTTTATTTTCCGTGTCCAGAAACTGCTTTTCTATTTTATTTGCCATGTTTTTCTCCTGTTAATTCTCATCCAGTACCCCCGCCAGCATCCGATCTTCAATGAATGTATTGGCATTATACAGGAACAGCACATCATCAAACTGTTTATCTGACATCACAGAACTTAATTTACCGGTATAATAACGAGGGTCGATCACAACGATTTCCCGGTAATACGGAGCCAGAAGCGGAAGAAAACAGTTTGCATATGAATCTTTGAACACCAGAAGTCTGCGTTTTTCTGTCTGTGTTGACTGGATATCGATCATTGCATGATTTCCACCGAAGAATACGGAATATTGATCTCTCTCATCCAGTTTGGATGAATCATACATAGAAGCACTCTTTTTCTGTTCTTCCACATAATTGACTGCAACCTGTGGTGCATCCGCACTCTTTGGCAGATAAATATAGATTGGTTCCTTATAATCTGTCTCATATCCACTCTTTGCGGATAACGTTCCGTTAAAAGAATCCGATACCGCATAGGCTTTCATCTTAATTTCTTCACTCTTATCCAGTCCAAGCTGTGTCTTTGCTCCCTGGAATGCATACCATGCACCAAGAGAAGTCCAGTGATGATCCGTGTGATAATAAATTGCTTCATCCTTGTGAGCATCCAGTACTTTTTCTGCATCGATCCAGTCATAAGAATCTCCAAGTTCTGCCTTTACACGGCTGATCTGTCTGCTCTGACTGGCAGTCACCGCAAATGCCGGAAGCTTGTCCTCCATAACATTTGCCGCATTCGGAACCAGCATCATATGCATCTGGATATCCGGATAACGCTCTTTAAAATTCTTCATTGCATCCAGATTCTCTTTCAGATCACTTTCATCTGCCACAGCAACATCTTCCATCAGATAATGATCCTTTCCTTTGAAAACACCACCTTCTTCTGTCCTCCCCGCCACACTGTCCGCAAATGTCTTGATTCTTACCCAGGTATCTCTTCCTGCAAACTGATCCGATACATACTCCTCGTACTGCTCCATAAACCTTCCGGAAGCAATTCCGGAAAGAGAAATTTCCGGTTTCTGCGCCAGCATACGCATTTCTTTTTCTGACATCTGCCTGTCTTTATGCATAAGGTTTACTCCGCAGCTGAGAATAAGGACTCCCAGAAATAAAAACGCACATACTGCCTGGATCTGTTTTTTCCCTCCTGGCAGAAAATACTTTGTTCTGTTTTTTTGTTTATTATTCTTTCCTTCTACCATTGTCTTTCCTTAAAATCTAAAATATAAAAATGGATTGTAACTTTCTGTCACCAGATATGCCACACACAGCACAAACAGTCCTGTCATCAGGCAGCCTGCCAGAACCGTATGCGGTCTTTCCTCATTAAATACCAGCCGCTTTCCGAGCAGATGCATAAACGGTGTACTTCCTATGATCCCTGCCACCCAGAAGAGCCAGTTTCGCATGATCAGGTACAATGCCTGGCTGTCCATAAATCCGGTTGCACCCTGTCCGAACATATTGCCGATCCAGGTAAGTGCACTTCCGAGTGTCGGGCTGAAGAACAGTACCCAGCCGAGCATGACCAGAATCATTGTGTAAAGTGTCTGGACTGCCTCCGGCAGCTTTGCAAGTATTTTTCCTGTAAAATATTTTTCAGTAATGAGGATCACTCCGTAGAAGAGCCCCCATACTACAAAGTTCCAGCTTGCCCCATGCCAGAGACCGGTCAGGAACCATACGATCAGAAGATTCAGTAAATGCCGCGGAACCGTTACCCTGTTTCCTCCAAGCGGAATATACACATACTCGCGGAACCATGATCCCAGCGAAATATGCCATCTTCTCCAGAACTCGGTAACACTTTTGGAAATATACGGATAATTGAAGTTCTGCATAAACTCAAATCCGAACATCTTTCCAAGTCCGACTGCCATGTCCGAATAACCGCTGAAATCGAAATAAATCTGGAAAGTGTAGGCAAGACATCCAAGCCATGCAGTCACTACTGACATTCCATCCATCGCCGCGATATTTTCATAAATCGAACCAATCGTATTCGCCAGAAGCACCTTCTTTGCCAGTCCTATCACAAAGAACCAGGCACCGTATCCAAACTTCGTCAGTGATTCCTTTCTTTCACGCAGTTGTCTCTCCACATCTGCATACTGTACGATCGGACCTGCGATCAGCTGTGGGAACATTGTAACATAGGTTCCGAAATCAATCAGATTTACCTGTACGTCTACATTTCCCCTATATACATCAATGATGTAAGACA
Source organism: Bariatricus sp. TF06-38A (assembly GCF_027690675.1). Classification (NCBI taxonomy): domain Bacteria; kingdom Bacillati; phylum Bacillota; class Clostridia; order Lachnospirales; family Lachnospiraceae; genus Bariatricus; species Bariatricus sp. TF06-38A. Next base: position 22,996 of record NZ_JAQFCE010000009.1, on the reverse strand, counting down.
ATGTCTGGAAAGTATAGAAAGAAATTCCGATTGGGAGCTCCAGTTTTCTATATGGAATATAGAACGGAAGGATCGCATTTAAATTTGTCACGATAAATCCGTAATATTTGAAAAATCCAAGAATAAACAGGTTTACAACGATCGTAAAGATCAGACTGCGCACCTGCGATTTTCTTCCTGCTTTTAATGCAATGTCCATTCCGCAAAAATAATTGAACAGAATGGAAATCAGCATCAGGAAGATATAGACCGGCTCTCCCCACGCATAAAATATGAGGGAAGCGATCAAAAGTACCACATTTTTTACCTTACGCGGCACCAAATAATATACCAACAGTGTAATTGGCAAAAATGTAAACAAAAATACCAGACTACTAAATAACATAACTTTTTCGTTTCCTTTTATCTACTTCAGGCTCTTTGTAAACGCCTTTTCTACAGTTTCAGCTTTTGGTGAAATAACAAAAAGCACGTATGTACCTTTCGTCTTAATGATCGAAGCATCCAGAAGCTTTACCTGCTCGGCCCCATATCCTTCAAAATTATCGAGCTGTGTCTTTTTTCGCTGTTCTGCGGCTTTCTCAACTGCCTCTGCCTCATTCTCGTCCTTTGTTTTCACCAGAAGGAGCTCGTTGACTCCCATTGTTTCATTCGTATAATACAGTGTTATATCTTCATAATCCTTTGGATTGATCCCATAGAATCTCTTGATCTCCTGGGTTCCGGCAAGTGTCATGTTCTTGTCATCTGCCGCATCCACAACCGCTTTCTGTACATCTGCAAACGGTGTATCGCTGTCTCCCTTAGACTGAAAGATCAGACCGATATAGATAAGCAAAATAATTACCATCCCAGCTCTGATATTACGCAGAACTGTAAATTCCCCTTTTTTCTTTGTCATATTCCGGCCACCTCCGCCATATGTTCTGCCCAGATTGGATAATACTCCGCCTTCATATGCTCGCCATCCTGCTCATAATACTCATCTTTTACGATCTCTGTATTATCGATAAATGTAATTCCTTCTTCATCACACATTGCTTTAAGTGCGGTATTATAATCCGGAATCTTGGCATAAACCGGCTCTTCTTCTTCTTTTTGAGCGGAAACAGGAAGAACACAGTTGATATAGAGCACTGCATCGGGCATCTGCTCACGCACATTTGCAAGTACCGCTTTGTATTTTTCAATAAATGCATCTGTATCTCCATCTGTTCCGGAAATGTCATTCAGTCCAAGTGCCAGAAAGAGGACTTCCGGCTTTAACTCTGCTGCTGTCCTGATCAGATCACCGGTCTGATCAAGGTGCATTCCTTTTTCCGCTACAACCTTAGAAGTATCAAGCACATCATATACGGTAAAACCGGTTGTGATCGAATCTCCGAGAATCACCGCATGCGCAAATTTTTCGGACAACGGACGGTTCTGCCAGTCCTCTGTCGCCTGTTTTTCTTCTTTCTCAATATTTGAAATTTTGGTCTCCACCTCAGATACATCTGCTTTTTCCAGCTTCTTGATTGCTTTTACTCCTGCTGATGTATTCACCTTATCTGTTCCAAGATGCGAAAGACCAATACTTACGATTACAGTCAGTACAACAACCGTTCCTGCAATTTCCATCAGAATTTTTTTTCTTCTTTCTTCTGCCTGATTTTCTTTCTCCATCGTTCTTTTCTTCATGCTATGCATCCTATCTTTTATTAAAATATGAGTTTCATTTTCATTGAATCATGTGATAAATACTCTAACCTATTCATTTTACTTTCTTCTATTATAAAAGTCAAATCTTTAATAATGCCAAAATCACCAAATGTGCAGGGTAAAACACGTAAAAAAAATACTTTTTCACAAGAAAATGTTTCTGTGATTTTTTTCCGTTATAAAATACCAAAACACAGCCTCCCGCTGCCAGTACTGCAATCATTGCCCCTGCTCCAGCTGCGATTCCTGCAACTCCCGGAAGTTCTGCTGTCACCGTAATCCCCAGAACAAGTGCTGCAATAAAAAAAGCCTTTTTCCGGCGCTTTGGATCCTCTCCTGCCCGGTAAAACCAAAGCGTATACAATGGAGCCAGAATTGCCCAGTCACAGATACTGCTTACTGCTATAATTCCCAATACAACCAGACTTTTCTTTCCCGGATCTGATATTTTTTCCTCTGCGATCATCAGACACAGGCACAGAAAAAGTGTAAATATCATATTTAAAGTATACCACGGTGCCAGATGATTCCGCGCAAATGCCAGATAATACGGAAGCTGTGAAATGACAGCAAAGATCAGCAGTCTTCCGGCATATTTTTTTACTGACCTTGTATAACGGTATCCTTCAACCAGAAACCAGCACATGACCGGTGCTGTAAAATAACCGATATCCTTTAGTGCTTCGCAGGCAAAGGTTCCTGGTTGCAGAAATATATTTGCAACGTGATTGAGCAGCATAGTAAACACTGCAATGTATTTGATCTGATCCCGGTTTAATTCTATTTTCATCTTGTTATCCATCCTTTTTCTTTTCCGTATTGTATCAAATTCTTATGCATATCTCAAGATTTATGCTATACTGATACTATTACACTGATGACGGGAGGAAGTCTATGCTTATTTTTTCTCTGGATACAAAAAAATGCATGAACGCACTTTTACTGCATCCTGCATTTGATTCCTTTTTATTTATTGAAGGAGATATCACAACTTTTAATACCTTTCAATTTAACGGACGACTGAAAAAAGATTTCTTCAGTGCTGAAGAAAAAGAAGCTCTAGATGACCGGGAATATGCTCTCTGGAAGGAACTTCGCGAGTTTTGCCTTTCTCTGATCAAAGGAAAGCGTACTCCGCTGGGATTTCATTTTGTTCTTTCTATGTCAGCACCAAATATTGCACGGCTTCTCGAACAGGAACATCTTTCCTTTGCTCCGGCAGATGTGCAGGGACTGTACCTGAATTTTAAATATGACGGGACAAAACTTAGCTGTACGACAGGAACATCTATGAACCTGTTCACGCTGGACAAATCACTGGAGCAAGCATGGGACAAGATGGCGCAGCGGATTTTTGCGAAGTACGAAATTCCGTTTGAAGTTGAGTAAAATTTTGAAAATAGTGATGAGACAAAGAGCATAAAATACTGTATGCGGTATTTTATGCTCTTTGTCTTTCTACTGTTAATGACCTCGTTGGCAAAATTCTTACACAATGCCTCAACTTGGAATTGCAAGAGGACAGTCGGCGGGTTCCGGAAAATCCGGAACCTTGGACCTGGTTCTGGGTAAATTCAAATATATGTTCCGTTTCTTATATGTGGGTAATGATTGCTGTCAGTAATTCCTGGAATTGCTCAGCCACCCGGTCGGCGGTTTGTTGGACTTCCTGGTGGTTCAGATGTTGTGATGTCATGCCGGCGGCGAGGTTGGTGATACAGGAGATGCCACAGACTTCGATTCCCATGTGGCGGGCAGCGATCGTCTCGCAGGCGGTGCTCATGCCTACGGCATCAGCCCCACAGGTGCGGTACATACGGATTTCTGCCGGAGTTTCATAAGATGGACCGGTAAGCTGAAGGTATACACCTTCTTTCAGAGGAATGCCGAGTTTTTGGGCTTCTTTCTTTATGATCTGCTGCATCCGTTCACTATAGGCTTCACTCATATCCGGAAAACGGGTTCCAAGTTCTTCGACATTGGCACCGATCAGTGGATTAGGGATTCCACTCATAATCTGGTCTGTGATGAGCATGAGATCGCCCGGATGGAATCCGGTATTGATTCCGCCTGATGCATTGGTAAGAATCAGCTTCTTTGCGCCTAACATTCCCATCAGCCGCACCGGAAGCACCACATCTGTTACCGGATACCCTTCATAATAATGCACACGTCCCTGCATGATCACAACCGGAACTTCTTTTACATAACCAAATACAAATTGTCCTTTATGTCCCACAACTGTCGACACCGGAAAACCTTCAATTTCTGTATATGGAATGATCTGTTCTATCTTGATTTTTGATGCGTATTCGCCAAGACCGGAGCCCAGAATCACTGCCACTTCCGGTTTAAAATTCGTTTTTTGGAGAATGCTTTTCCGGCATATTTCCAGCTTTTCATAAATTTCATTGCTCATACAGAATTCCTCTTTTCTATTATTCTTCAGAGTCAATCCTCTCTGTTTGTAGTTTCTTTATTTCAGCATTTTGCAAATTTTATCTTTTATAGAATCATCGGCAAATGCAGTATCAATTGCATTTTTCATCATCTGAAGGATTTCTTCGTCCCGGATTCCATAATTTTTCTGAATAAATTCCAGTTCTTTCGTAAGGCTGGTGTTACTTACCGTTCGGTTATCTGTGTTGACCGATACTTTTAACCCTGCATCCAGAAATTCCCGCATCGGATATTCCGCCATGCTGTTTACAGATTTGGTCTGTAAATTGCTGATCGGACACATCTCGATACCAATACCTGCTTTTTTGACCATTTTCCGGATCTCCTGGTTGCCACGCATCGCGATCCCATGCCCGATCCTTCCAGCTCCCACGTTTATCGAATCTATGACATTCTGTGGATTTCCACATTCTCCGGCATGGAGTGTAAATGGCATTCCCATCTTCTTTGTCTCTGTAAAAATATCCATAAATTCAGACATCGGATACAATGCTTCTGCTCCTGCAAGATCTGCTGCACAAACTCCGGATCCCAGATATTCTCTTGCCGTCTTGATCATCCGCATATTATCCTCAGTGCTGTGATGCCGCATTGCACAGACGATCACACCATACTCGATTCCGAAATCTTTTTTCCCCTGCTCCATTCCGCTGATTACTGCTTCGATCACCTTCCGGCTGTCCATCTTTTTTGTCTCTGACAGAAGTGGAGCAAAACGGATCTCCGCATAACAGACATTTTCTTCGTTCATCTGGGAGAGCAGATCATACGCAGCTCCGGAAAGTCCCTCTTCATCCATAATACATCTGCCGGGAAGGTCAAATTTTTCCAGATATTCATTCAGACTTGTACAGTTTTCTGAAACACTGAGTTCTTCAGGTCTTACAGTTCTTCCAAGCCTTTTTTCAATAAATGGTCTGCTAAGAGAACCGTCCAGATGACAGTGAAGCTCAATCTTTGGTAATTCTTTCAAGGTTTCCTGTGTCATTTTTCATTCCTTCTCTTTTTCCTTTTCTTCAAAAATCTTCTTTTAGAGTCTAAGTCCTTTTTCATTCTGTAAGATTGGATGGTCCGAAACCTTTTGGCAACATTTCTTTCAAGGTATAGATATCATATTGCTTTGCATCTATTGCAAGAATGATCTGAAATGTCTCCGGATCGCAGAATTCCATCATGACCTGCCTGCATACTCCGCACGGCGGTGCATACTCTGTCACAACACCGCCCTTTCCCCCTACAATACAGATTGCATCAAATTCTTTTACTCCTTCGCTGACTGCCTTGAAAAATGCGGTACGCTCCGCACAGTTTGTCGGTGTATAAGCCGCATTTTCAATATTGCATCCCGTATATATCCGTCCATTCTTTCCAAGCAGCGCAGCTCCCACTTTAAAGTCAGAATAAGGGGTATAAGAATATGCAAGCTGAGAAAGCGCGATTTCTATCATTTTTTTAATTTGTTCTTTTTTCATTCTCTTTTTTCCTGCTTTTTCTTGCTAAATAAGTTCATTCAGAATCGAATGCCCGATCGTTCCTTCCGGCATTTTTACACCAAAATTATCTGTGACCGTTGCCCCGATCACTGCAAAGGTATTTTTCTCCATAATCACGCCACCCTCATCCATCTTTTTGGAATACGCCAAAAACGGTACATATTCCCGTGTATGATCGGTTCCTGTGTAGGTCGGATCGTTTCCATGATCGGCGGTAATAATAAGAAGATCATCCTCCCGCAGATCATCCAGCAAAATTCCAAGATTTTTATCAAATCTCTCAATCTCATGTCCGTAGCCAACCGGATCGCGCCGGTGTCCCCACTGTGCATCAAAATCAACCAGATTTACAAAGCACAGTCCGTCAAAATCTTTTTTGCAAATCTCAATGGTCTGCTCCATTCCATGCACGGAGCTGTTGGAATGATACGATTCTGTGATTCCTTCCCCGCAAAAGATATCATGGATCTTTCCGACTGCGATCACATCCTTTCCCGCATCTTTCAGTGCGTCAAGTGCAGTCTTTCCGGTCGGCTCAAGTGCATAATCCCTGCGGTTGCTGGTTCTTTTAAATTCACCTTTTTTCTTTCCTACATACGGTCTTGCAATGACTCGTCCCACGCGCCATTCATCCTTCATCGTGATCTCTCTTGCGATCTCACAACACCGGTACAGATTTGCCAGATCAAATGTCTCTTCATTTCCACAAATCTGCAATACAGAATCCGCAGAGGTATAGACAATCATTGCTCCTGTTTCAATTTCTTCTTCCCCAAGTTCTTCAATGATCTTTGTTCCGCTCTCACTACGGTTTCCAATCACTTTTTTCCCGCAACGTTTTTCCAGTTCTGCGATCAGTTCCGGTGGAAATCCATGTTCGGTAAAGGTTTTAAATGGTTTTTCTGTATAAATTCCCATCATTTCCCAGTGTCCGGTCATCGTATCTTTTCCGTTACTCGCCTCTTTCAGTCTGGTAATTTTTCCAATCGGACTCTCGATTCCATACATCTTTCCCCCGGTATGCAGATTCAGCATACCAAGCTTCTGAAGATTTGGAATCTCCAGTGTTCCCATTCTGTCTAAAATATGACCAAATGTATCTACATCCCTGTCACCGAATTTCTCAGAATCAGGCATTGCACCAATTCCGAGCGAATCCAGAACGATCACAAAGATTCGTTTATATATTGTTTCTTTCATTTACCGATCCTCTTTGATTAACTTTCTGATGGCTTCCACTGCCACCTGTACTGCCATATCTGTATCATGTACTACCGGATTTTCAAGTCCCAGTTTTTCTCTTTCCTGATTTGCCATTACAAGGAAACACGCACCCACGCGTACATGAAGCTTTGCTGCCACAATGTAAAGTGCTGCCGTCTCCATCTCTGATGCCAGACATCCCAGTTTCTTCCAGGCTTCCCATTTATTGATCAGTTCATAACCTGCCGGCATCATCTCCGGCTCATGCTGTCCGTAAAATGCATCTTTTGACTGTACCACTCCGGTATAAAATTCACAGTCCTTTTCCTTCGCAGCACTGACCAGTGCGTTCACCACCATAAGGTCTGCCACTGCTGGATATTCGATCGGCGCATATTCTTTGCTAGTCCCTTCCATTCTGACGGCACCCGTAGCAACTACAATATCCCCACTTTTTACTTCCGGCTGTATCCCACCGCAGGTTCCAATCCGTACAAACGTATCAGCTCCACATCTGGCTAATTCTTCCATCGCAATTGCTGCTGATGGTCCCCCAATTCCGGTAGATGTGACACTTACCTTTACGCCATCTAAAGTTCCTGTATAAGTGATAAATTCCCGGTTATCCGCAATCATCACCGGATCTTCAAAATACTGTGCTATTTTTTTGCAGCGCTTTGGATCTCCCGGGAGAATGACATAACGGCCGACTTCCCCGTTGGCCACCTGAATATGATATTGTCTGCTTATATCCTTTGAATAATTCTTCATCGTATCCACCGCCTCTCTTTTGTTATATTATACTATAAAAGACCAGGAAGTTCACCAACACTTTGTGAAAAGTATTTCCAAATACAGCAAAAAAGCCTGACCATTCAGACCTTTTCGCATAAGCGAAAATGGGAATCTGAATGGTTCAGGCTTTTCCGGGTATCTACAGCAAGATTATTTTGCCAGTTTCATCATAATTTCATTACTGCGTTTCACAAATTCTGTCATCTCTTCCGGGCTGAGTGGCTTGTGTGCCAGCATTGCCAGGTCATATAACTGATGGCAGAACATTTCTGTATTTTCGCCATCTTTATGTGCTACAACATATTCTACCAGCGGATGATTTGCATTCAGGATCAGGGTTGCATTGGTTCCGAACATAGACGGATCCATGCCTGACATTCCATACATCTTCATCATTTCCTGCATACGGCGTGATTCTTCGGAAAGTGTAATCATAGATGCCACATTTTCATCTTTCATCTTTTCCACTTTTACTTCCAGTTTGTCATTGCCAAGTGCTTTGCGGAAGATTTCGACCAGACTGTCAGTTTTTTCTTTGAATGCTTCTTTTTCTTCTTCAGATACATCTTCTTTGAAGTGATCAGTCAGATCTGCATCGATTCTCTGGAACTTGATATGTTCGTTCTTCTGCTCCATCTGTGTAATAAATGGAGAATCAATATTATGTGACAAGATCACTGCGTCCAGTCCCTCTTTTTTGAACATATTGATATACTGGCTCTGCTGCTGTTCATCTGTTACATAGTAGATTGTTGTCTTCTCTGTTTCTTTCTTTTCTGCTGACTGCTCTGCATTTTCACCCTCAGTCTTTTCCTCCGGTTCTGCTTTTCCGCCATTTTTTTCGATGCATTCTTTGAGTGTCATATACTTGTGATCCAGGTTCTTGAACAGAACATAATCGCTCATCTTCTCGCAGAATTTTTCATCTTTCAGGCAGCCGAATTTGATAAATGGGCTGATGTCATCCCAGTATTTCTCATAGTTTTCTTTATCTGTCTTGCACATTCCTGAAAGCTTGTCAGCAACTTTCTTGGAAATGTATTCGGAGATCTTCTGTACGAATCCATCATTCTGCAGTGCGCTTCGTGATACGTTAAGCGGCAGATCCGGACAATCAATGACTCCTTTTAATACCATCAGGAATTCTGGAATAACTTCTTTGATATTGTCTGCGATAAATACCTGATTGTTGTACAATTTGATGGTTCCTTCAATGGAATCGTATTCGGTATTGATCTTAGGGAAGTACAGGATACCCTTTAAGTTGAATGGATAATCCATGTTCAGATGAATCCAGAACAGAGGTTCTTTGTAATCCATAAATACTTTCCGGTAGAAATCAATATAATCTTCTTTGCTGCATTCGTTTGGATGCTTTGTCCACAGCGGCGCCGGATCACTGATCGATACCGGGCGTTTCACGATCTTTGCTTTGTCGGATGCCGGTGAAACTTCAACCATTTCTTTTTCACCGTTCTCATTTTCTTTTTCTTCCATCTTGGCGTCTTCATGGATATGTTCAACAACCGTATCGGTATCCAGGACTTCATCCTCCGGGATCGTCTCATATTCCGGTTCTGCATTTGCTTTGGATACAAAAATCTCTACCGGCATGAATGAACAGTATTTCTCAAGGACTTCGCGGATTCTGTATTCATTTGAAAATTCTACACAATCTTCGTTCAGGAATAAGGTGATTTCAGAACCAACTTCCTCTTTATCCCCTTCTTCCATCTCATACTCTGTACCGCCTTCACTTACCCAGTGTACCGGTTTTGCACCTTCTTTATAAGAAAGGGTATCAATATGAACTTCATCAGCTACCATGAAGGCAGAGTAGAATCCAAGACCAAAGTGTCCGATCATATCGTCCTCTGTTGTCTTATCTTTGTATTTGTTCAGGAATTCGGTTGCTCCTGAAAATGCGATCTGTGTGATATATTCTTCTACTTCATCAGCAGTCATACCAAGACCATTATCGATGAATTTCAAAGTCTTCTCTTCCGGGTTTACAATAACCTGGATCTTTCCTTTATAATCATCCGGAAGTGTATATTCTCCCATCATGTCCAACTTCTTTAATTTTGTGATCGCGTCGCATCCATTGGATACAAGCTCTCTTGCAAAAATATCATGATCGGAATATACCCATTTCTTAATAATCGGGAAAATATTTTCGCTGCTGATTGAAAGACTACCTTTTTTTGCTGCCATTTTTATCACTCCTAAATTTCATATTCTATCTTTTTACGGTTTCAAATACCGTATTTTTCTGTCTATGAAATATCTTAATACCCTGATTTCTAAATGTCAATAGAAAATTAGCACTCTTTTGGCAAGAGTGCTAATAATTCTGTGAAGAATATAAACTTTCTGTGAAATATATTTTCCGATTCTTTGTATACCGTCTATAAGAAATCTTTGACATACACTTGCAAAAGCTTTTACTCCACGCTCTTCAAAGATTCCACCATATCGATCTTCTTCAGCTTGTAGAACATTACCCAGTTTACAAATAAAGAAAATGCTACAGTAAACAAGAAACTGTACAGATAACTCTGCCAGTGTATCTGACGTCCGAACATCGCCTCTTCCACCTCAACCGTCAGGATGATATACCGGTGAAGCAGATTACCAAGCACCATACCCACAACCGATCCAATGATCGTCAGCAGGATATTCTCTCTGTATACATAAGAGGCAACCTCTCCGTCGTAGAATCCCAGAACCTTCAAGGTTGCAAGCTCTCTCTGACGCTCGGTGATGTTGATATTGTTCAGATTGTACAGTACCACAAATGCCAGCATTCCGGCAGATACGATCAGTACCACGATGACCAGATTCAGGCTTCGCAGCATGTCATCCAGCCTTCCTTCAATACTGCTGGTATAACTTACATTCAGTACTCCATCCATCGACAGAAGCTTTGTTCCGATCTTCTCGATCTGATCATCCTTTCCGTCCTTTACACTGTAGATGATCGTGTTATATCCTGCCGGTACACCATATAATTCCTCGTATTTTTCCGGTGACAGATACAGGTAATGGCCCATATAGTTCTCGCAGATGGCGCCAACCGTCACCGTCTGGTCTCCCCTGTCCTCGTCCTCGATTGTAAGCTCATCTCCCACCTTTACATTCAGAAGGGATGCCATTTTCTCAGTCAGAATCACTTCGTCTTTTTTCAGTGAATAAACCTCGTCCTTATTGGTCCTGCTGTGGAAGCTTAAAAAGTCCTCAATCTTTTCATTATCCGATGGCACCATCAGATAAAGTGTCTTTTTACCGGATGCAGATTTTACATCGGTCTTCTGCATCCGCGCTTCGATCGTCTCTTTTATATCTGCATTCTGATCCAGATAATCATGGAGCTGTTGTCTGTTCTCTTCGGATATGTCGTCACTCATGTAGGTTGCCGCATCATAGAACTGCACCTTCTCATACTGCAGGCTGACGATCTCATAGATACAGTCCTTCAGTCCGAATCCGACTACCATCAGTGCCATACAGCCTCCGATTCCGAAAATGGTCATAAAGAATCGCTTCTTATACCGGATCAGATTCCGCACGGTCGATTTCCATGTAAAATTCAGATGCTTCCAGATAATTCCGATCCGCTCCAGAAGAATCCGCTTCCCCTGCTTCGGTGCTGCCGGACGCATCAGCTCTGCCGGTTCTGCTGCCAGCTCTTTGTAGCAGGATGCGATCGTAGCGATCAGTGTGCAGGCAACTGCGATTCCCGAAGCCTGGAGTGCATAGCTCATATGGTACGGTACCAGGATCGCCGGCAGATGCTTATACAGGATCATATAAGCATAAATAATGATAAACGGCAGGATCTTTTCCCCGGCCAGTACTCCGAAAATACTTCCGCCAAGCGTTGCAATCAGAGCATAACCAATGTATTTCCCTGCAATTGCAGCTTTTCCGTAACCGAGTGCCTTCATCGTTCCGATCTGGACTCTCTGCTCCTCTACCATTCGTGTCATCGTTGTCAGACTGATCAATGCTGCCACCAGGAAAAAGAGTACCGGGAACACTTTTCCAATAGAACGCATGCGGTCTGCATTATCTCCGTATCCTTGATATTCCGTCAGTGCATCCTCTCTCGTCTGCACATACCACTTCGGATTTTCGATTTTTTTGATCTCAGCCTTTGCGTCTGCGATCTGCTGCTTTGCATCCGCAAGCTGCTTTTCTCCGTCTGTGATCTTCACCTGTCCGTCCGTGATCTGTTCTTCCGCTTCTTTTGCTGCCTGCTCATATTCACTCCGGCCATCCGCAAGCTCCTGTTCACCGGATGCAAGTTGTGCTTTACTTGCATTTAAAGTGCCCTCTTTTTCATTCAGAAGTGCCCATGCAGACAGGATCTGTGCTTTTCCGTCCGTGATCTGCGATTTTGTGCTGTCAAGCTGGGATCTGGCTGCTGCGATCTGACTCTTGCCATCTGTAATCTGTCTGCCTGCACTTAACAGCTCTTCTTCCTGTGCGGCAAGTGTCTGCTCCTGCTGAAGAAGTGCTTTCTCTTTTGCATCCAGATCTGCTTTTTGCTTAGTCAGGCTGGTAATCTGTGCCTCCAGGTCTGCTTCTGTGGCAAAACCTGCCTTGTTCATCTGCACTAGCAAGTCCTTCTTTTTACCTTCAAGTGGTGCTTTCTGCTCCTTTATACCAGCAAGCTTTGCTTCCAGTCCCTGTCGGACTCCACTCCAGCTTTCCAGATATACTCGCTGCTCTGGCGTTCTATCAGGCTCTGAGATCTTTGTGTATTCCTGATATAATGTATCTCCGTCATTTATCTGCTTCTGCAATTCCGCAATCCCCGAATCACACTGGCTGATTTCATCTTCAATCCCAGCCAGTCCGTCTTTCAGCTGATTAAGCGGTGCAAGTCCCTCGTCCAACCGTTTCTTCCCATCCGCGATCTGTGACTTTCCTGCTGGAATCTGTTCCTTCCCCGCCGTAATGATCGGCATATATTTCGAGTAATTGCTCAGATAAACCTGTTCCGCATCTGCAAGCTCCTGTTCTTTCTGATCCAACTGTGCTTTTCCGGATTCATACTGTGCCTCCGCTGAATCAAGCTGTGCCTGCTTATCATTCAGCTGCGCTTTTGCATCGGCAAGCTGTGTCTCGCCATCTGCGATCTGCTGCTTTGCATCCGCAAGCCCTGCTTCTCCATCCGTAAGCTGCTGCTTTGCTTTTTCCAGTTCTTCGGCTGCCTTGCTTTTCCCACTCTCCAGCTCTTTTTTCGCATCCTCCAGTTCCTGCGATTTTTCATTCACTGTCTTCTCTGAATCAGCAAGCTTTTCATTTGCCTCATCTACGATTTCCTGTTTGCGGACTGCACAGCGTTCTTCTTCGATTGCACTCACGGCTTCCTTTGCTGCATCCGACAGATTATTGTATTCATCAGTAAATGCCGTTTTCTCTTCTGCACCGCTCACCTTCACATAAGCTTCCGTATAAACATCCATGTCAAAAGAAGCTTTATCCACTACAACAAATCCACTGATCTCTCCGGTTCCGATCGTACTGCTTCCTCTTCCAAATGAAATATACAGCGGACTGTTCCCAATCCCGACAATCTTATATGTATCTGTAACCAGCGAATCCGTCAATGCCTCTCCATCGCCGGAATGGAAAGTTACCGTGTCGCCAACCTTCAGGTCTGTATAGCTCAGAAAATCTTCATCCACCAGACATTCTCCTGCTTTTTCCGGCAGCCTGCCTTCCACAAGCGAAACCTGATCAAAATTCTTCTGCATGCTCAGCATATGGACAACCTTTTCATTGTCTCCAACCGGGCAAAGCACGTCTTTGCTGTATCCGCCTTCTACAGCTTCAATTCCCGATACCTTTCCAATCGCTTTGATATCCGCTTTGGTAAGTCCCATGGTTCCCATTACCTTCAGATCCATCAGCTCCGAATCATCAAAATACTGATCTGCAGTGATCCGCATACTTGGCTCTGATGCACGGATTCCCGAATAAAATGCGACACCCAATGCCACGATAAAAAAGATTGATACAAACCGTCCCATCGTCTTTTTTATTTCTATTATAAAGTCTTTGCGTAAAATATTTTTCTTCATCGGTCTTTACGTCCACCTACCATTCAATCGTCTCTACCGGAACCGGTCTTTCATTCAGCTTCATGCTTCCGACTTTTCCATTCTTCATCTTAATTACACGATCTGCCATCGGTGTGATCGCTGAGTTGTGTGTGATCAGGATCACTGTCATCCCTCGTTCACGACACATATCCTGTAAAAGCTTTAATATTGCCTTACCGGTATTGTAATCCAACGCCCCTGTCGGCTCATCACACAAAAGAAGCTTCGGGTTCTTTGCCAGTGCACGCGCAATCGATACCCTCTGCTGCTCCCCACCGGAAAGCTGTGCCGGGAAATTCTTCATACGATCTGCCAGTCCCACTTCCCTAAGAACCATCTCCGCATCCAACGGATCCTTACAGATCTGCAGTGCCAACTCTACATTTTCAAGCGCCGTCAGGTTCGGAATCAAGTTATAAAACTGGAATACAAATCCAATATCATCCCTTCTATAGGAAGTAAGCTGCCTCGACGAATACTTTACAATATTCTTTCCATCGATCCAGACCTCTCCACTTGTTGCCGTATCCATTCCCCCCAGAATGTTAAGCACTGTCGTTTTTCCCGCACCACTTGGGCCTACCACAACTGCAAATTCACCTTTTTTTATCTGAAAATCAATTCCATCTGCTGCGGCAATCTCAACTTCACCCATACGGTAAATCTTACGGACATCCCGCATTTCAACAAATTCTTTCATCATCTTTCCCCTTATCTGTAAAATTTTCTGCTTTTTTTAATTTTAACATATTGGAAAAGCAAATCAAATATGAAGTCGTAAGATTATAAAACTTTCACATTTTCCATTTTTTGCACCGTTTTTGGCTATATTGCACAATTTTACAGTATCATTTTTGTAACATTTGTCTTTTCTGCGAATTTACAGAAGAGCATACACATGGTATTATAATATCAAGTTAAGGATAGCACTTAACGAAACCAAATAAGACGTTTTCAGTATTTTGATACTTTTTATTTTCATTTCTCCTTTAATGAAATTACAGAAAAAGAGCTTACGACATTTCCCCCGATCATATGGCGCAAGCTCTTTTTCCATTATCTGAATCTTTCCGGCATTCACAAACAGTATCCTCCTCTGTTTTTCCCACCCTGCTTCCGGAATATACTTTCAAAAATTACAGTTTTCCTTGTAACTTTCTGTAACTTCTTGTTAATTATTAGACATTATATATTTTTACCGTTAAAATTTCCTTTTTTTACATTCTTTTGTCAATCTTGTTTTGCACTTCGTTATTTTGCACAATTTTATTTTAACTTTGCAGTTCTTTTAGTTTTTTTTGCGAATATACAAAACTCCCTGCAAATGCTATTATAAAAACAAGTTAAGGATAACACTTAACCGAACAAAATAAGACGTTTTCAGTATTTTGATACTTTTTATTTTCATTTCTCCTTTAATGAAATTATTGGAAAAAGAGTTTACGACATTTCCCCCGATCATATGTCGTAAGCTCTTTTTCTATTTCAGGATTTTCATATCGGTCTCCTCATGTTCGAAAAATTTTTTATATTGACATTTATAATAAGCATTCATAATTCCTTCTTGAAAACACATTTGTTCTTATAGAAAAATCATTTGCACTCATTTTTTTTGCATTTATGCAAATTTTATTATCAATTTCCAAATTCAAAATAACCTTTTGTATAAATTGATTTTACCCCTGTTATTTTGCACAATTTTATTTTTCAAAGCTTTTTTCTTTTGTTTTTTTTGCGAATATACAAATTCCAAGCCTCTTGGTATTATAATATCAGCTTGAAGATAACAACTAGATAAGAATTCCTCGGTGGGGCGGCATCTTAGTCAGTCACAATTGCCCCACTTGATTAGGAATCAAAACCAAATAAGACGTTTTCAGTATTTTGATACTTTTTATTTTCATTTCTCCTTTAATGAAATTACAGAAAAAAGAGTTTACGACATTTCCCCCGATCATATGTCGTAAGCTCTTTTTTCATTTTACCCAACTCTTTTTCCCATATATATTTTGCAGAATAAAAATCCCACTTTATTCCATCCGCTAACTAAATTATCCAAAACTTCTTTCTTATAAACTTTTACCACGTTTCCAGGCATCAGCATTCATTTTTCCGCCTCTCTTCTGTAGATCGCTACATGTTCTGTCAAAAGAAAATGGAAATGTCAACACGGCATTTCCATTTTCTTTCAAAGCTATTTTTCTGTCTTTATACATTTTCTTGCAAGAATACAGATCACGATGGTAATGACCATATCCGGGAGTGTATTTCCAAGCGGAATATCCACATTCATCAGAATACGATAAAGTATAAATCCAAGAATCCAGATTCCTCCATTCATTTTATCCAGCGACACACCAAGGCTGTCTACTCTTTTTAAAAGAAAGAAATCTGCAATCTGGATTGCGATCATCGGTGCAAATACCGATCCGATCAAATACAGGAAATCCGTAATATTGTCCATCGGATATAGGATTGCTCCGATCATTCCGACTACAGTAACCAGAATCGCTGCATATTTTCCATTGATTTTTGCAAACACGGATTCCGCTGAAATCCCTGCGGAATATGCATCCAAAAAAGTGGTTGTCACGGTAGAAAAGACAATGATCAAAAGACCGGCAATTCCAAGTCCCGCTTTTACCATAATATTAGCAATATCTGATTCGCCGGTATAAATAGCTGCTCCCATACCAATCACATACATCCAGCAGCTTACAATTCCATAAATAATTGCACTCACTGCCGTTGCCTTTACCGGTTCTTTTGCTTCTCTTGTATAATCACTAATCAATGGAAGCCATGAAAGAGGCATAGCAACGGAAAGCTCAACTGCCGCACCAAAGGACATAGCATCTCCGCCTGCTACGACCTGGGATCCGTCACCGAATACCACCTTACTAAGTACCAGTGTCAGGATAAATAATGCTGCCATCGCAACAGTATTGATCTTACCAAGATTTGTAATTCCAATTACGATCCATAAAATGATCAGGGCTCCGATCACCAGGCACCACATCCATCTGCCGGTATGAAGCACTCCATTAGCTGCAAGTGCACCATCATAGATCATAATTGACGTCCATCCTACTAACTGGAGCACATTCAGAAAAGAGAAAAAAACTCCTCCCTTCTCTCCAAAACTCATTTTTACGGTTTCCATCGCACTGCGCCTTGTCTTTCCACCAATCACACCGGCAAGAAACAGCATCGTACATCCGATAATATGTCCGACAATGATTGCCAGAAGTCCCTTCGAAAAACCAAGCGGCGCAAAGTAAGTACCGGTCAGGATCTCTGCAAGGGACACGCCTGCCCCAAACCAGATCAGTCCATTTTCAAAGATAGAGGTTCTCTTTTCATTCATACTTCTATTCCTCCACTTTGCTTTCTGTATATTCATTTTTAATTGCAAATCCGTGATTCATCGGACCACTGCCCTTACCAAGATCCAGCATTGCTGCAAGTGCTCCGGAAATATATTTCTTCGCACGTTCTACTGACTCATCCAAATCATATTCTTTTGCAAGATTTGATGCGATCGCACTGGATAAAGTACATCCTGTTCCGTGCGTGTTCGGATTGTCGATCCGCTCTCCGTAGAACCACTTATATCCACCATCTCTCCACAGCAGATCATTGGCATCGTTCAGTTGATGCCCACCCTTACAAAGAACTGCACAGTGATATTTGGTACCGATCTCTTCTGCTGCTCTTATCATATCCGCCTGCGACTGGATTTTCATACCTGCAAGCACTTCTGCTTCCGGGATATTCGGAGTCAGAACGGTTGCCATCGGAAGCAGGCAGCTCTTCAGCGCATCAATCGCTTCCTCGCTGATCAGTCTTGCTCCACTTGTTGCTACCATAACCGGATCAACTACAATATTTTTCGCATCATATTCTTTTAATTTGTCTGCGATCTTTGTGATCAGACCACTTGAAGATACCATTCCAATCTTCACTGCATCCGGGTAAATATCCGTGAAAATATTATCCAGCTGTTCTCCTAGGAATTCCGGCGTTACCTCCATAATTCCGGTAACTCCGGTTGTATTCTGTGCAGTAAGAGCCGTAATTGCGCTCATAGCATAGACTCCGTTACTGATCATTGTTTTGATATCTGCCTGGATACCTGCTCCTCCGCTTGAATCGCTTCCTGCAATTGTAAGTGCTGTTCTCATTTAACTCTCTTCCTCTCTTTTTCCATAATTGTCCTAAATATTTTGTATAAAAAGAATGTGCCTTGGCACATTCTCGCGCCGAGCACGGTCGCTTGCGACATTCTTCATCTTCGTGCGAGTGCGCATCTCCGGCACGCAGTGCCTTTTATTTCATAGGAAGTTCCTTCGGAATTTCCTATGAAATAAAAGAAACACCTGCCATGCACAAGTGTCTCTGAAAAAAATCAATATGACTTCCTGCAACGGCATGATCCGTATCAGGTAAAAAGGAGCGATGCTCTTTTGCTTCCTCTCAGTCTGTCTTTCACCGGCTCCCCCGTCTTTATTATTCTGTCTCTCCAAGTGTTGTCTGCTTTGTAACTCCTGTTAAACTCTCTCTGGTTCTGGATAAGCCTCTCCAAAAGTTTCAACAGTCACTTTTTTCATCTTCTGTTCTTCCAGCGGTCTGTCACTGTAGTCTGTTGCCGTCTCAGCAATTTTATTTACAACATCCATACCTTCTGTAACTTTACCAAAAGCTGCATATGCGCCGTCAAGATGTGGTGAAGTCTTATGCATGATGAAAAACTGTGATCCTGCCGAATCCGGATGCATTGCACGCGCCATAGAAAGAACGCCCGGTTCATGCTTCAGATCATTTGCAAAACCGTTCTGCTTAAATTCTCCTTTGATACTGTATCCAGGGCCACCCATTCCGGTTCCATCCGGGCATCCACCCTGGATCATGAATCCACTGATGACACGGTGGAAGATCAGTCCATCATAAAATCCCTTATTTACAAGAGATACAAAGTTATTTACTGTATTCGGTGCGATTTCCGGATATAATTCCGCTTTGATCACATCGCCATTTGCCATTTCAAATGTTACTACTGGATTTGCCATTTTATACAATCTCCTTTTCATTGATTTCTCTAACTATTGTAACGGAACTTTTCCCGTCCGTAAATAGTTTTTAGAAAGTCTTTATACATTTTCCAGACAATATCCGATCACCAGAAACCAGTGCCAGATAAAATCCTCAAACTTCTCTTTATTCTCATGCCGGAGCATCAGATGCTTTCTCCTCCGGTTTCAGTGTCGATAAAAACACAGCAGCCAGAATGATAACACCACCAAGGCACTCTCTGAAACTTGGAACTTCTTTCAGAAACAGAAATGCGCTTAAAGTCCCATACACCGGTTCCAGTCCGGATAAAATTCCGGCAATCCTTACCTTCACAGTCCGAAGTCCACTGATAAATAAAGAATGTGCAACTGCTGTAAAAATAATTCCAAGCATCATCAATACGCCTGCATCTGCAAGTGTAATCACCGGCTTCAACACAAACATCATCGGGATCAACACGATCGTTGCAGTTCCCTGTTCATAAAGCGACACCAGTGTTGCCGGATATCTGCTGGAAAAACGGCGATTCATCAGTGACAATATTGCATAGGTAAATGCACTCAGAAGTCCCCACAGAACTCCCTGTGTAATCTGATTATCCATCTGAAATGCGGGTACGATAAAGAATACTCCGACCAGCATCATCAGTGTACAAAACACATCCGATTTCTTCAGTTTTTCATGGAACAGATATGGCTCCAGAAAAATAACAAATACCGGAAAAGTTGATACCGTAAGCGTACCAACTGCAACCGTCGAACTCTGGATCGACTGCATATAACAACTCCAGTGTATTGCTAAAACTGCACCTGCTCCGACCATCCACAAATAATCACTTTTCTCCTCCAGGCGAATTTTCTGCTTTTTTAAACGCAGAAAAATCCAGAGGAAAATAGATGAAAAAAATACCCTTCCAAGCACGATGATCACTGCAGGCAGATCTACCAGCTTGGCAAACAGTCCGACAAAACCAAACAATGCCACAGCAACATGTACTGAAATTAAACCTTTTCTCTGACTCTCTTTCATATGAAAACCTTTCTCTATTCAGGCTGATCTACCCGGAAATGTTCCATTAAAATCGGCATATATTCCTTACTGTATTCTCCAAGCGAATAATTTCCCCTATTCAGACACCAGTCTGATACCAGTGCCCGCTCACAGAGTGAATAATACTTGGTAATCTCCTGGATACTCTTCTCTCTGCTGATCTGATTTCGCACATGCCCCTCTTCTATGATCCTGCTGATCAGCTTGTAATAAGTACGGTTCTGATCCAGAAGATTCCTGTCTCCCTTGGCAATCAATTGTGTTGAATATAAGGATGATAACAATGCTACATCAATCTTTTGCTCCATAAATGAATGCGACCGGTAATTGAGATACATCAGTTTATCAAAACTGTTCATTTCCGGATCCAGTTCATCTTCAAGCTTTGCATAATTCTCATCCAGAATAGTTGACAATGTATCAAGCAGAGAATCTTTGCTGCTGAAATAATAATAGAACGATCCTTTTGATGTCTCAGAAAGACGAATGATATCATCTACTGTTGTATCATCATATCCTTTTTCATAGAACAATTCCCATGCGGCATCTACAATCCGCCGCTTTACATTCTGTTTTGCTGCCATCTATCTACCTCCTATGGTATCATGTTCCACGCGGAGCGTTTTTTATTATCAGGAAAGACCTTTCTTAATAGATAAAAAAAGACCGGCTGCGTCATACGCCCCGGTCCTTCTCAGGTTTACGTGGACATGTTTTTCCCCGTAAACAAGTATATCGTATCTACATTCCTTTTGCAACATCAACACATGCCTTCATTGCATCAATGACCGCACTTCTGAATCCGTGTTCTTCCAATACACCTACGGCTTCAATCGTTGTTCCTGCCGGTGAGCATACCATGTCTTTAAGTTCTCCCGGATGCTTTCCTGTTTCAAGAACCATCTTCGCACTTCCAAGAACTGCCTGTGCTGCAAATTTGTATGCCTGTGCTCTCGGCATTCCCTCTGCAACAGCAGCATCTGCCATTGCTTCAATAAACATAAATACATATGCCGGTGAACTTCCGCTTACTGCAACAACTGCATCCATCATATGCTCTGTCACAACTTCTACTTTACCAAATGCAGAAAGAATCTTGCATGCATAATCAAGTTCTTCTTTTGTTACATGTTCATTCGGTGTGGCAGCTGTCATACCTTCTCCAACCATAGCCGGAGTGTTCGGCATTGTACGAACAATCTTAACATCTTTTCCAAACTGTTCGGCAAGCCATGCAAGTGTCTTTCCTGGTGCGATCGTGATAATAAGCTGTTCCGGTCTTACCAGATCTTTTACTTCCTGAATGACATCTGCATAAAACTGTGGTTTTACAGAAAAAATAACAACTTCTGACTTTTCAATTACTTCTTTATTGCTATCAGTTACATTGATTCCATAAAGTTCTTTTACTTTTTCGCGACCTGGTGCAAAAAGATCTGCTCCGATGATTTCTTCCGATTTGAATACGTTACTTTTAATAACGCCTCCCATAATTGCTCCTGCCATATTACCTGTTCCGATAAATCCTAATTTCATAGTCTTTCTCCTCCTGATGAACTTAAAACCTTATACATTTTCGTTTTTAATTTGTATACAATCATTTAAGTTGTATACAAATTTCTTTCTGCATTCAATGTATCACTTCCTCTGTTTAAAGTCAACATTTTCACAATAGAAAATGCCGTTTTTCGTCGAAAATACATGCACCATTGTATACAATTATCAGTCTGTACTCTTATATTAAACGCAACTTTACATATACCTAATTTTATTTTTTACAAACCCCGTTTTAATGTGTTATACTTAATATATTCACCAGACAGAGGGGGATTTCACATGGCTGAAAAAAAGAAATCACTTGCCGATCAGGCTTATGAAATTATCAAAAATAACATTATGAATCTGACTTATCCACCAGGAATGCCTCTTACCGAAGCACTTCTGACAGAAGAGCTCGGTATGAGCCGTAATCCAGTACGCACTGCACTCAAAATGCTGCAGTCTGAAGGTCTGATCGTTACCGATTATTATAAATCCATGACTGTAAAAGAAATCACCGATAAAGATATCAATGAACTTTATCAGCTCCGCGAACTCTTAGAGGGCAGTGCATTTAAACTGATCTTTGAAGGTGGAAAAGCGGAAGAATATTCCTATCGAATTGAAGAAAAAGTGGTACATATGTGTGCGGTTGCTTCCGATGTTTACAAGTGGGAGCTTGCTGATACGCAGATGCATCTGGAAATCGTCAGCATTTTCAATAATGACCGGATCACCAAATTCTATGAATCCAATTTATCAGAGCTGGTAAGAGTGGGTATGTATTCGCTGAAAAATGGCATGCGGATCGTTCCAACGAATGAGAATTTGAAAAAAATGGTTAAATATATGCGTAAAAATGATTATGAGCGAGCTTTTGCAATCCTAAAAAAAGACCATTTTATGCAGGGAAAAGACAGCGCCATGAAAGAAGAACTGAAAAACGAGTAATCTTCATTTATAAGATATTAAAGGAAGTGCTAAAACATGATGAAACTAGAAACTCCAATTGGAGAATTTACTACTGACTCTTATAAAATTCCTGCAGGAGACACTTTGGCTGTGTCTCCTGCAATCATTTCGTTATCTTCTGATGATTACAAAATCATCACCATCGATCAATTTATCCAAATTGGTACAGATATCTATACCCCTCTTTTACATCAAAATTGTATGTCTCCTGATCAAAAAACCATCTACCCGCTGACTATCGAACAGCATGATTCAGACCGGATTACTCTTTCTGATCATTATCATTCTATAATTTTAGAACTCAATAACTTACCGGATCTGCAGGTAAAGCCGTGGTATCCTGTTATTAAAAAAAAGAACTGCATACCATGTACAAATTGTGGAAGATGCAGCTGGTAGTCTGCATCTTTATTAAACAGCATGAATGACTCTTCTGCATTTTTTGCCAGGCTGATCACCTCTAAGCAATAAAAAAACTGCAAACCCTTACGGTCTACAGCTCCCTTACTTTTTTCATGTACCTTCAAAACCACATACAAATTTAAATCTTTACTCCATCCATTCTTCCTTACCCTGTCCTACCTTCTTGGTTATGCC
>NZ_JAQFCE010000008.1:0-110737 GCF_027690675.1 Bariatricus sp. TF06-38A | reverse complement strand
CCTTACTGGCTGTAAGGGATATTAACCATAAATATATTGTAGTAGAATGGAGAATACAAAAAATGAACTTATTAGAAGAATTCAAAAAAAATCCCGGATTCGTCTATCGAATCGGGAATGATTACTATTATATAGGAAAATGGATCTGCAAGCCATGCACAGACGAAGCCGTTACAGACTGCCATGCCATGTATGAAATGTGCATCCAGGCAAAAGAACAGGCAAACGCAGCCCTTTATTTTCAGAAGCTGCGTGCCTACAGTGAATTTGCCCTGGACATTCCATACAATCCGGCAAAGATCCTTCAGTACCAGACCGCTCTTATCGAAGCACTTTCCGATGCTGATATCCAGTCTCTTACCGACCAACTTCGGCATTTTCACGATCAAGCATCTTAATCACATCCAGAAGTGTAGGATACACATACCGGCATAATCCTCTCACTTCTTCATCCGGCTGTGCAAGATCCGGGATCATCACCGGAATCATACCCGCAGCCGAAGCCGAGCGGATTCCTGCCGGTGCATCTTCAAGCGCAATACTATGTACCGGCTCGGTGCCGATCGCCTCGCACGCTTTGAGGTAAATTTCCGGATCCGGCTTTGCATGTTTCACCGAATCGCCAAAAACCCCGCCATCAAAATATTTCCACAAACCGACTTTCTCAAGAGATGCCTTTGCGTGGATCTCTCTGGAGGACGTCGCAAGTCCGACCTTGTATCCGTGTTCCTTCGCATAGATAAGAAGCTCCCTTGCTCCCTCTTTTACGCCGATCCCTTCTTTGTCACAAATGCCGTAATACTTCTCCCGTGTCTGCTCATTAAACTTGTCCATCGGAAAATCTTCGCCATATACACTTTTAAAATATGCTTCTCTGCGGACTACATTGAATCCCAGCGTATGATAAATATGCTCCCCGATCCGTCCGTATCCAAGCTTTTCTCCTGCATAATTCCAGGATCTCTGCACAACACGTTCCGAATCAAGGAGCAGTCCGTCCATATCAAATACCAGTGCTTCTACCTTCATCAGAATTCAATTCCCTTTCCGAGGGCATCTTTTAAATACGTGGTTACGTCTTCCAGTTTTTCCAGAATTTCTTCACGTTCTTCCCACTCTTCGCCGGTCATATCTTTGCTGACCAGTGCCTGCTTGACGTCTTTTAATTTCTTGATCAAATCTTCTGTCATAATAAATCCCCCTTTTCTTATCAATTACTGTTTTTCTATAAATTTATTTTACCGATATTGTCAGCAAATTTCAACAGTTCATCCGAAAATGTAAACAAATCTTAACATTCGCCGCTATAAAAAACTCTTAGCTAACTTCCATTTTTCTACTTCCATTATATAACAAATGTGCTATAATAATTCAGTATGTAAAAAAGTGTTATAATCATAAGGGGATTAAGAAATTGGATGACAACAAATTAGAAGCAAAACTGCTGAAGATTAAAGCGCTTGCCGAACGGGGAGAAGGTGGCGAGAAAGAGGCCGCCATCAAAATGTATCATAAGCTTCTGAAGAAGTATGATATTGATGAAAAAGCATTACAAAAAGACAAGCTCAGCAAGCACTGGTTTACATATGAGACAGATATCGAGGAAAATCTTCTGGTCCAGATTTTTTACATGGTGACCGGAGATCCCGAATATTTCCGCCGGACAAGCCGTACACGCGGAACCCAGTGCGGATGCATATGTACCGATTTTGAAAAAACTGAAATTCGTTTTTATTTTGAATTTTACAAAGATGCACTCAATCAGGAACTGGAAGCCTTTTTGATGGCTTTCAAATTAAAAAATCATCTGTTTCCGGATGAAAGTGCAAGATGCTTTGTTCCTGAGGAAGAGGAAGAGATATCAGAAATGCTGTTAAAAGCGCAGAAATTTGCAGAAGATATTGATAAGTCCAACCCGGTTCGCCGGATTGCATCTGCCGATCTTTCTGCTGATCCGGATGCACTGGAATCATAGGTATATACGCCGTTCTTTTGCGATATGCATTATAGCAAAAAAGCTGTTCTTAAAACAGGAGGGTATGACTCATATTAAATCATACCCTCCTGTTTTGATTTCTTGCGCTGTATCTGTGATAAAACTTATCTTCTGTACAATCTATAGCCTGCCGATACCGCCTTAACAACTCTTTTCCATCTGTCTGACCACCTAGGCAAGATCCCGAAGCCTTGCAATTTCTTCTTTATGCCCCGCATCATCCAGTGGCGTTTCCAGATAAAACGGCAGATCTTTTAATTTCGGGTGACGCATGACATTTAAAAGTGCCTCCATCCCGATCTCTCCGCCGCCGATCACCGCATGCCGGTCTTTTCTTGAACCAAATGGCATCATACTGTCATTTAAATGAATCGCTCTCAAAAGCTCAAGTCCAAGTACTTTGTCAAACTCTTCCAGCACCCCGTCCAGATCATTTACAATATCATATCCTGCTGCAAACACATGACAGGTATCCAGACAGATTCCGATCCGCTCCGGATGTGATACCCCGTCGCGGATTGCTTTCAGCTCTTCAAATCTCCAGCCAATCTCTGTTCCTTTTCCGCTCATTGTCTCAAGCAGAACCGTAATATTCTCTTTTCCGGTAATCGCCTGGTCAAGCCCCGCAATGATATTCTGAATTCCTGCTTCTGCGCCAATTCCGGTATGGCTTCCCGGATGAAACACCAGATTCTCAATCCCCAGTTTGTCCATCCGCGTCACATCTTCCCGGATTACCGTGCAGGCGAATTCATACACCTCCGGCTTCGCACTCGCCAGATTCATCGTATAAGGTGCATGCGCCAGAATCGCTCCAAAACCGGCCTCTCTCCTGATCCTCTGAAACTCCTCCGCTTCCTTCACCGTCGGATCCTTATAATTCGATCCCCGCGGATTCCTGCTGAAAATCTGCATCGTATCTGCATTCATCTTCACCACATTCTCTGCAGTCTTCACAATCCCTTTCGCAATCGACATATGTGTTCCTATTACCATATTTATTAGATCGCTCTCGTATACTTCTTCAGCCATTCTTTCTCTTCATCATTCAGATAAGGAGACACCTTCTCATATACAGTTGCATGATAAGTATTCAGACGTTCCTTGTCTTCTGCATTCATGATATCCGGATTGATCGCATCCAGGTCAAATGGCACATAAGTAATCGGTTCAAAATACAGGAATTCTCCATACTCATTCTTCTCGCCTTCACAGACAAGCAATTCATTTTCCAGACGCACACCGTGAGATCCTTCGATGTAGATTCCCGGTTCATCCGTAATGACCATACCTGGCTGGAATGCATCAGACTCACCGGCTCTGTAAGTATAACGGAAGCCTGCCGGTCCCTCGTGGATGTTCAGAAGATATCCAACCCCATGTCCTGTTCCGTGATTGAAGTCCAGTCCTCTGTCCCAAAACGGCTTTCTTGCCAGATAATCAAAGTTCATTCCGCAGCAGCCTTTCTTGAAGATCGGACTTGCAAGGTTCAGGTTACTGATCGCAACCAGTGTAAAATGATCTTTCATGATCTGTGAAACTTCTCCAAAAGCATATGTTCTGGTGATATCAGTAGATCCTTCGTAGAATCCTGCTCCTGTATCCGTCATCAGGAAAGTTCCCTCATGAAGCTCTACATTGGTCTCCGGTGAAGAAGAATAGTGTACGATCGCACTGTGCTCCCCGAATGCAGAGATCGGTCCGAAGCTTGGACGGATAAATCCACCCATCTCGGCACGGAACTCATCCAATTTGTCAGAAGCGCTCATCTCTGTGATCGTCTCTTTGCCAACATTTTCTTTCAGCCATTTCATAAATCTGACATGAGCCACGCTATCCTTGATCTCAGCGATACGGATATTTTCGACCTCTGTCGGATTCTTTACACATTTGAATAAGATCGCCGGATTTCTCTCTTCCACTTTCTTCACATTCTCCGGAATGTTCTTGTAAAGTGCAAAGTTCAGTCTTCCCGGATCTACCATCAGGACTTCTTCTGCTGCAACCTTCTTGATGTCCTCATAAATATCATTGTATGGGTGCAGAATAACCCCATCTGCTGCAAGATGTGCTTTGATCTCATCGCTTAATTTTTTCTCATTCACAAAAAGATCCACCTTGTCCATTCTGATCACTGCATAGGTCAGAACCAACGGAAAATATTCTACGTCATTTCCACGAATGTTCAGTGTCCAGCAGATGTCATCCAGTGTGGTAAGAACGTGTGCTGTCGCACCTGCTTCTTTCATTGCCGCACGTGTACGTGCAAGCTTGCTCTCCACAGTCTCTCCTGTGTATTTCTGTTCCAGTTCAAATACCGGCTCTTCTGAAAGAATCGGACGGTCTTCCCATACTTCATCGATCAGATCATATGCATAAACGACCTTTCCGTTCTTCTCAGATGCGATCTTCTCGTATTCTTCTCCTTCTGTTACAGAAACAACACGTCCATCAAATCCTACAGTTTCGCCTTCTGCCAGAGCTGTTTCCAAATATTCCCCAATCTT
Organism: Bariatricus sp. TF06-38A; assembly: GCF_027690675.1. NCBI lineage: Bacteria > Bacillati > Bacillota > Clostridia > Lachnospirales > Lachnospiraceae > Bariatricus > Bariatricus sp. TF06-38A. Next base: position 106,234 of record NZ_JAQFCE010000008.1, on the reverse strand, counting down.
CGGAACGCCCGGCTGTCCCATCTTCATCAGTTCTACTGTTGTTCCCTCCAGCTGCTTTGCCGCCTGGATAAAGTATCTTCCGTCTGTCCACAGGCGTGCTTCTGTCTTCGAAACCACTGCTGTTCCTGCAGATCCCGTAAATCCGGTAATATACTCTCTTGCTTTAAAATGCTCCCCCACATATTCGCTCTGATGAAAATCTGCAGTCGGAATAATATAAATATCTATTCCCTTTTCCTGCATTTTTGCACGCAATTTTTCAAGTCTTTCCGGTATTGTAGACATTTTAAAAAACCTCCTTTAATTTTTCCATTCTCTGACCATTATAACCCGTAAACTTTTGAAAAGCAACCTAAGAAAAGGAGTCGGATTCGGCAAGAACATCATTTTCATTCAGATCCTGTGCACTGCCTGTAAGTCCGGCCGCAAGTACCGCTACACATCCGATTATCTTCACCTTTTTTGACATCTCCCATCACCTTTCGCAAATTTTCACAAATGGTAGTCTACCCGAAAAATTTGTTCTGTCTATGGGAAAAATGTGATTTTTCTTGAAATCAGGACTGATGCATTGCTGCATGCTCCTTTTCCAGTTCTTTAAAAAGTTCCGGCACAGTCCACTGACTGTTTGTGTCTGTCAGAACCGCTTTATAATCAATACGTTTCATACCCTTCTTTCGCATCATAAATAAAATCTGATCCAGATGGCTGCCTGTCACTCCGGCAAATACCATCATCTCATCTGCCAGCTCTTCACCCTCATAAATCCTGTCTGTCTCTGACGCTTCTTTCATTCCGGCAAGTACACCAACCGTCTGAAAATACTCTTCTTTTTTTATCAGCCGCACCCGAATCCTGAGTGACATACAGATCATCTGCAGCTCCTGCGCACGCTTCTTATCTTTTATATTAAATAATAATACTGTTTCTCTCATAAATTTCCTCGACTACTCCGCTTTTCTCAAACGGTTCTTTTTATGTTTATTCCACTCTCCGATTACCTCACTGACAGTTGATACCGTAACAAACGCACTCTGGTCTGTCTCATGGATAAATGCAAGAAGCTTTGCATATTCACTCTTTTCCAGAATTGTAACCACTTCTGTCTGTTCCTGATTGCCCAGTCCTCCGACTGCCGGATAAAGAGTCGCCCCTCTGTGCAGCTCATGTACAACAAACTGCTGGATCTCCGGATATTTCTTTGACAGGATACACACCCTCTTACGGATACTGAAACCATCGATAAAATTATCCAGAACAATCCCATAAAGATAAGTTCCCAGAAGGCTCACTACCAGTGTCTTTCTGTCGTAGACAAGGATAGACGTCGCAGCGGTCACAAATCCTGCGATCGTAAGACTCTTTCCAATTTCAAAATGCAAATATTTATTTAAAACTTTTGCAACAACATCAAGCCCACCAGAAGATGCATTGACATTAAACAAAATCGCCTGTCCGATGCTGATCACCAGAATATGGCACAGCATATTGATAAACATATCATCCGTGAGCGGCGGAACATCTGGTGTCACTGTTTCAAAAATACGCAGATAAACCGGGAGCATTAAAGATGTAATGACCGTCTTACCTCCGAATTCTTTTCCGACAAACACAATCCCTATGATCAGAAGTGCTACATTTAGAATCATCGTCATCGTCGAAACCTTCAGCAGAATAAAATTTGCCAGAACCATGACAAGTCCCGAAATACTTCCCACAACAAAGGAATTCGGCATCATCAGATAATACACTGATGCCGATACAATAAACATTCCTACCGTGATCGTTGCATACTCTTTCAATATGTTTTTTGCTTTGTTCTTCTCTTTCAATTTTCTTTCCTCTCTTTCATACCGGTGCCTCTTATTTCCCCAAATATGCGGCACACTATATTTCCCAACATAGCATGTTCATCATAACATACTTCTCATCAAACTTCTACGCTATGTTTCTCATTAAAAACATGAAATCTTCTTTCCATTTATAGTAGTTTCAATTATAATAAAGGAAGAGTGAAATTTTTAACAATTTAGAGAAGAGAGGGTTAATTATGAATGCTGATGGAAACGTAATCAAAATCAAACATGACGTACTGTTCGAAGTAGCAAAGCTTGCTTTTGCAGGTGAACTTGAAGAACAGCGTGATCACCTCCCGCTGAAGCTTATTCCGGGACCGACACCGCAGTTCCGCTGCTGTATCTACAAAGAGCGTGAGATCATCCGCCAGAGAATCCGCCTCGCAGAAGGCAAAGCTCCGGGACCGGAAGATGATGGCAATATCATTCAGGTTATTTCTTCTGCCTGCGAAGACTGTCCGATCTCCAGCTACACAGTAACAGAGAACTGTCAGAACTGTCTTGGAAAGGCATGTATCAATGCCTGTAAGTTTGGAGCAATTGAACCGGGACATTACCGTTCCCACATTGACGCATCCAAATGTAAAGAATGTGGTCAGTGCGCCAAAGCCTGTCCGTACAATGCCATTGCACATTTAAAACGTCCGTGTAAATTCAGTTGTCCGGTCGATGCGATCACCTACGACGAGCATGGCATTTCCATAATCGACAAAAACAAATGTATACGCTGCGGTAAATGTATCCACAGCTGTCCATTCGGTGCAATTGCTTCCAAAACATTTATTGTTCCGGTAATCAATGCTTTAAGAGAAGGCAAACACATCTACGCAATGGCTGCTCCTGCCACAGAAGGTCAGTTTGGTGCTGACATTACCATGGAAAGCTGGCGCAAAGCAATGAAAGAGCTCGGATTCGTAGATTTCTACGATGTAGGACTCGGTGGAGATATGACTGCTGCTTACGAAGCTGAAGAATGGGCCGAAGCTTACAAAGAAGGACAGAAAAAAGTAACCTCCTGCTGCCCTGCATTTGTAAATATGGTTCGCCTGCATTACCCACAGCTTGCTGACAATATTTCAACAACTGTTTCTCCGATGTGTGCAATTTCCCGTATGATCAAAGCACAGGATCCGGAAGCGATCACTGTATTTATCGGACCTTGCCTTGCTAAGAAATCTGAAGTTGTCGATCAGCAGATCGAAGGAAATGCAGATTATGTTCTTACATACAGCGAGATCCGTGCGATCATGAAAGCAAAAGACGTTGAACTCGAGGCCTGTCCGAACGACAACCAGACCGCTTCTACCTTCGGAAAACGCTTTGCAAATTCCGGTGGTGTAACAGCAGCTGTTCTGGAAAGTCTGAAAGAATCTGACAACTGCATCGATGCGAAAGTCTGTCGTGCAAATGGTTCTCAGGAATGTAAGAAAGCCCTCCTTCTCATGAAGGTTGGACGTCTTCCGGAAGACTTCATCGAAGGTATGGCATGTGACGGCGGATGTGTCGGCGGTCCAAGTTCATTCAATGACCAGATGACTTCCAAGAAGAACCGTGATGCCTTGATCTCTCAGGCTGACGATCGTGGAATTCTTGATAATCTGAAGAATTACGATATGGATAAGTTCTCTATGCATAGAGACTAAAATTATAAGGGCGTATGAAAAATGAGAAATCATTTTTCATACGCCCTTTTTAACAAAAATTCTTATTCAAATGCATCAAAAATCGTGCAGGCATCTATTTATTATCCCCTATACCACGGCAGCCTGTCCCGCAGCATCATCTTTTCCATCTGCTCCAGATTCTTATCAGAATGCTCAATCTCCCGCGAATACCGGTACACCAGCTCTACGATCTCTTCTGGTGTAAGCTCTCCTTCATTTTTTATCCACCGTGCTTTCCACAGCTCATAAATATGGAAAGTACTTATTACTGCCATCTGCACCTTCGCATAAATCCTTCCATCATAAACTGCGCCACAGAAATAAGTGAAAATGAAATACACCAGCAGCTGCTCTGCCTGGATCTGGATATTGCTCTCTTCCTTCGCCCACCGCTTAAAGTCAGACGAGATTCCTTTATACGCATCTGCTCCATGTGAATACAGAAGTTCTTCGCTCTCCATCAGAAGCATATCCCAGTCCTCACGTAGAAGTTCCAATTCATAAAGTTCCCGGAACATCTTATGCGCCATCTCCCATCTTTCCTGCACAGACGGCTTTTCTTCTTTCCAAAGTTTCCGTACAAACTTTCTGGCACTCTTTGTCTGATAACGTTCAATGACTTCCTCGCAGGAAAATAACTGTTCCCGGTTAAATCTGCCCTGCAGATCATGCGCCATTCCAAGAATCAGTCCCACTCTTATTTTTAATGAATGCTCCCGCTCCTGCAGAATTCCAAGCATTGCATCTCTCGCATCTACAAGCATAGAATACAGAAACGGATCAAATTCCTCGTATTCCTCTTCTCCTTCTTTTTCATAAGTAAGAAAACGGACCGGCTCTTTCTTCTCCATCAAAATCCTTGCCACCTCCGGACAGGATACCGACAGGGTAATCTCCCGTACATCCTCAAACTCCTCGACATGTCTCGGATACAGGCGGCAGGTTTTACACAGACTTTTCTCTCCGAGATTCGCATACATCTCACACAGATTACAGTCATTTAAAAATGCACATCTCTTTTCTTTATCCTGCCTGAAAATGCCACGGATCCAGTCCACGGATTTCAACATCGTAAACCGGAATTTTCCTTTCACATGCTTATATTTATTCAGTGATTTTTTGTCAATTACAATCTTCCACCCTGCACAACAGGTATCTTCACATTTGTCTGCTATGCAGGTGAACTCTTTATAATAATCCGGAATTGTATATTGCATTTATTTTTCTACCCCAACCTTCTTACAGATATCCGCCAGACAGCATCTGTCACAGTGCGGCTTCGTCCTTGCCGTACAAACTTCTCTTCCGTGGTACACCAGTCTGTGACAGAAATCGCTTCCTTCCTCCGGCGGAACCAGCTTCCAGAGTTCCATCTCTACTTTCTTCGGATCCTTAATCCCGTCTACCAGTCCAATACGGTTCACCAGACGGATACAATGGGTATCCGTTACGATCGCAGGCTCACCAAATACATCTCCCATGATCAGGTTCGCGCTCTTTCTCCCAACACCTGGCAGCTTTAAGATCGCATTAAAATCCTTCGGAATCTTTCCGCCATACTCATCCCGAAGCATCTTCATACAGGCACTGATATCCCGTGCCTTACTTTTCCCAAGCCCACAAGGACGTACAATCTCTTCGATATTATTTACATCTGCTTCTGCAAGTGCCTCTACTGTCGGATATTTTGCAAATAAACCTTCTACGACTACATTTACCCTTGCATCCGTACACTGTGCCGCAAGACGCACACTGACCAGAAGTTTCCATGCCTGATCATAATCCAGAGTACAGTCTGCATCCGGATATTCCTTTCTTAAGCGTTCTATTACTTCCAATGTTCTCTGTTTCTTTGTCATCTTTTTTATCCTTCTTTATCTCATATTTTGTATAGTAAGATAATTCATCTGCTTCATTAGTTTAAGATCTTCTTTGTTAAATGCAAGAAGATTCATAAGCTTTTCTTTATTTACAATTTCTTTTTCCGAAATCACTGCTTTAAAGGTCACCGGAAGCATCGTATAATTAGAGAGACCGGACACCAGTGCCAGCTGCTGTCCCGGATTCACCAGATTATTTACACAGGAGATCATGATATGTTCTGATTTCAGAGCCTGGTTATGAAGCATATAGGTTCCGATAAATCCTTCCTTTTCATACTCACCAGTATAAAGTCCGCCACATTCCCCCGGTTCTTTGACCTCACTTACATCATTAAACAAATGCACTTTATATTTGTTATTCTTTCCTTCCACCGCCTGCTGTTCAATCAAACTTTTGACAATTACTTTTCCAATCCCGTCATAGCTGTACATGTACAATTTTTCAATTGTCTCCGCATAAGTACATTCTTCCTCTTCCTCAGCAATCTCATCTCCGATAATTGCAAGAGGTGACACCTTAAAAATCTTAGACAATTCAAGAAATGTCGAAATATCCAATGAAATATCCCCTTTTTCGTATTTAGAAACTGTCGACACACTCTTATGCAGTCTTACAGCAAGTTCTTTCAGCGTCATATTATATGCCATCCGGTATTTTCTAATATTACGCCCTACCTTCTCATCTACATTCATACCAATTTTCTTTCCTTTAAATCAATTTTTTTATGATATGTGCATAAATTTTAACGCATTTCCCCAATTTTCTAGTATGCACCATATTTTTTCTCTTTTTTCAATAATAACACGTCTGATTTTTTCGTGTCAATAAAACGCACCTCTTTTGTCTTTTCTGATTTACCCGGATAAAATGATAGCATAAAAACACAAGCCACGGAGTCATCCGTATGACAAATATGTGGAAGGAGAATACAAATGAAAGTAGAAAAAAGGTTACTCAAATACATCGCAATCAAAACACCATGCGATGAAAACAGCGATACAGTTCCAACCTCTCAGTGTCAGTTTGATCTTGCAAGAATCCTTGCTGATGAACTGAAAGAACTCGGACTTGACAAGGTTGTTCTGGACGATAAATGCTTCGTTTATGGAATCCTTGCAGCAACACCAGGATATGAAAATAAGAAAAAGCTTGGACTTATCGCACATATGGATACTGTACCAGAATTTTGCGAGGCAGAAATCCATCCGGTCTGTACACCAGATTATGACGGATGTGATCTCGTTCTCGGAGACAGTGGACGGGTTCTTACAACCAAAGATTTCCCGCATCTGAAAGGATTAAAGGGACGTACACTCATCACTTCCGATGGAAATACCATCCTCGGAGTTGACGACAAAGCCGGTATTGCTGAGATCATGCAGCTTCTTGAGATCCTGATCACAGAAAAGATTCCACACGGACAGATCAGTGTCGCATTTACACCGGACGAAGAATGTGGCAGCGGCGCTGCACATTTTGATTTTGATACTTTTGACGCGGAGGTTGCCTATACGCTGGACGGGGACGGCGAAGGCGAGATCCAGTATCAGAACTTCAATGCATGCGAAGCAAAATTTGAGATCAATGGCAAAAATGTACATCCGGGTTCTGCAAAAGATGTGATGATCAATGCCGTTCTCATTGCCGCAGATATCAACAATATGCTCCCAAGATTCGAGATTCCGCGTCATACCGAACAGTATGAAGGATTCTACCATCTTCTGAGCATACACGGAGATGAAGGACATGCCGTATCCGAATACATCATCCGCGACCACGACAGCGCAAGCTTTGAAGCCCGCCGCAATACGCTCCGCCATATCGAAAAGATCTTAAATGAGCTCTGGGGCGAGGGTACAGTCACACTGACACTTACCGATGAATACCAGAACATGGAATGTATCATCAAAGATCACATGTATCTGATTGATTATGCTAGAGAGGCCTGTGCGAAAGCAAATGTTCCGGAGGATATTTCTCCAATCCGCGGAGGTACAGACGGCTGCAAGCTTTCCTTTAAAGGTCTTCCTTGCCCGAACCTTGGAACAGGCGGACACGGATATCACGGACCACTGGAGCACGTCACCATCGAAGGTATGGAAGCAGCTGTCCGTGTCATTGTAGAACTTGTAAAAATCTTTGCAAATGAGTAAATACCAAATAGGAAACGGAGATACTGATTATGAAAAAGAAAAAAATATCTTTCCCTTCTGCGCTCACTGTATTATTTATCGTCCTTATTTTCGCTGCAATTTTAACTGCAGTGGTACCGGCAGGGCTTTATTCCAAATTAACGTACAACGCAGACTATGATGTATTTGAAATCACAACACCGGAAGGTGAAGTGACAGAAATGGCTCCTACCCAGGAATCCTTGGACGAGCTGGGTGTTACCGGAAACTTAAATAAATTCCTTGATGGAAGTATCAGCAAACCGATCGCTGTTCCTGGAACCTACGAGAGAGTCGATCAGGAACCGCAGGGCGTATTTAAAATCCTCCTTGCAGCAATCAGTGGTGTTTACGATACCATTGATATCATCCTTTTTGTATTTATCCTCGGCGGATGTATCGGTGTCCTGAATTATATGGGTGCATTCAATGCGGCAATCGCGGCACTTTCCAAAGTCACCAAGGGCAAAGAATATATCCTGATCATCCTGATCACGATTATTATCGCAGCCGGTGGAACTACCTTCGGTCTTGCAGAAGAAACCATTGCACTTTACCCGATCCTTGTACCGGTATTCCTTGCAGCCGGATATGATGTTATGGTTTGTATCGCTGCAATTTACATGGGATCTTCTATCGGAACCATGTTCCCGACCATCAACCCGTTCTCTGTCGGAAACGCATCCAATGCAGCCGGAATCAGCCTTGCTGACGGTATGGGAATCCGTGGTGTTGCTCTGGTACTCGGCACTCTGATCACTTTGATCTACATCCTTCGCTATGCAAAGAAGGTAAAAGAAGATCCTACAAAATCAATCTGTTACGACCAGTATGAACATCATATGCAGAAATTCGGTCATCAGGGCGAGGTTCCTGAATTTACCGGAAAAATGAAGCTTTCCCTCCTCGTATTCGGCGTATCCTTCGGTGTGCTTGTATGGGGACTTGTAGCTCAGGGCTGGTGGTTCGACAACATGACTGCCCTCTTCCTTGCCTGCGCGATCCTGCTTGCATTTACTTCAGGAATCGGCGAAAAGAACTTTATGGATCAGTTTATCGGTGGTGCCGCTGACCTGATGGGCGTAGCTCTGGTAGTCGGTGTGGCACGTGGTATCAACATCATTCTGGAAGACGGTATGATTTCTGACACCATCCTGGAATTCTTCTCAGGTGCGATCAGTGGAATGAATCCGATCGTATTCATCATCTTGATGATGCTTGTATTTATCGTACTCGGATTCTTTATTTCCTCTTCCTCAGGGCTTGCAGTTCTGTCCATCCCGATCATGGCTCCGCTTGCCGACACCGTAGGTGTTTCAAGATCAGCAATCGTATCTGCTTATGCATACGGTCTTGGTCTGATTTCTTTCATCACACCAACCGGTCTGATCCTTGCATCCCTTGCGATGGTGGATGTTACTTATGATAAATGGCTGAAATTCATCATGCCGCTGATGGGTATGACTACCGTCTTCAGTGCGATCATGCTGATCATTCAGTTATATGTATAAGCTTCTTGCATAAGGAGGTAAACTCTTATGGATTTTGAAAAACAAATACAGACAGACCGTGAAAGTCTGATCCAGGATATTATGAAACTGGTGTCCATAGACAGCGTGGAAGCCGCACCGGATGCAGGAATGCCTTTCGGTGCAGGCGCTGCCAAAGCACTTGACTGCTTTCTCGAAACGGCAGAATCCATTGGTCTTAAAACAGAAAATTTTGATCACTATGCCGGACACGCAGATTATGGGGATCAGGAAGAAACTCTCGGAATCCTCGGTCATGTGGACGTGGTTCCATGCAGTGGCAGCTGGGTATGTGATCCGTTTAAACCGGAAATCATTGACGGAAAGCTGTATGGTCGTGGCGTACTTGATGATAAAGGTCCTCTTCTTGCCTGCCTCCATGCAGTCAAGATTTTAAAAGAAATGGGTGTGCCACTCAGCAAAAAAATCCGTTTTATTGTAGGTGCGAATGAAGAGACAGACTGGAAATGCATGGACTATTATTTCAACAAGAAAAAGATCCCTGCTCCACAGATGTCCTTCACACCGGATGCAGTATTCCCACTTATTTACGCTGAAAAAGGCGTCTTTCAGTATCAGCTTGTAACCGATGTCTCAGAGGATATCACTTTATCCGGTGGAAATGCATTTAACGCAGTCGCAGACCATGCTTCCGTCCTGCTTCCTCTCGAACTGGAAACCGTGATCCGCAAGAGCCTGCTCTCCTGGGAGACACAGACCAGATGCCATTTCACAGTAGAAAATGCGGGTGCATCCCTCCGGCTGACCGCAGAAGGTTTTGCCGCACACGCAGCACATCCTTCTACCGGAATCAATGCGATCAGCGGACTGATGTCAGCTTTATCTGAGCTTTCTCCGGAAAATGAGTTGGCAAGGATTGCCACATTTTACATGGAGCACATCGGTTTTGACCTGACCGGAAAGGGACTTGGAATCGATCTTACAGATGAGATCTCCGGCAGATTAAGTTTCAATGTCGGAAAGGTCGAAGTATGCGATCATAAGGTGATTTTCTCCATCGACAACCGTGTACCGGTTACTTACCGGTGCGCCCAGGTTCACGAGCTCATTCAGAAACAGCTTATCGGTTCCGGATTCCGTTTTGAGAACCCATATGCAACTGAATCTATCCACGTACCTGAGGATTCTTTCCTGGTTCAGACTCTGATGGAATCCTACCGCAATGTCACCGGTGATATGTCCGCAAAACCTCTGGTAGACGGTGCCTGCTCTTACGCAAGAGCACTGGATAACTGTGTCGCTTTCGGCGCACTCCTCCCAGACCAGCCTGATCTGATGCATCAGACAAATGAATGTCTGGAGCTGGATAAACTGGATCTCTGGATGAAGATTTATCTGGATGCAATCTACCGGCTTGCAAAATAAACAATAACGTATAACTAAGAGAGAATAACGTAATGCTTTTGTTATTTTTTACGTTATTCTCTCTTTTTTTGTTCATTTTTTGTTTATTATGTATATTTCCTATCCATTTCACATACAAATTCGATGACATCCCAGAACATTTATGGTATAATTTAGAAAATCTAATTACTTATTTGTTAACGCACAATATGAGGGGGATTTTACATGAAAAAATTATCACGTCATGAACTGATGCAATACGGAACGGCTATCATTTCGTTCCTTATTGTAATGACGTTCACACTTCTGATTTTTTTCTGGTTTGTACAACAGAGCGTTGATAAAAGTGTACAGAATGTTCTTCAAAAAAACACACTGCAGCAAAAGGATCACCTGGAACTGGTCCTGGAAAAAGAATATGAATTTCTGGAGAGTCCTGCTGCATACTTCGGAACAACTTCCGATCTGTTCAGCAACGATAATCTTCAGCTTCTTGCTGAACTGGCTTCTTCCAGCTCCTATCATCGGCTTATGCTTTTTTCTACAGACGGTATCGGGCGCTCCAGCGATGGAAAGAAGACCGATGCAAGTTCACGGAACTATTTTCAAAAGACATTGGAAGGCAGACGCGTCATTAGTTCTCCTCTGTCAAGCAGCGTAGACAACGAAACCCTTGTTGTCCTCACAGTTCCTGTTTATGACAAAGATCAGAATATTATCGGTGTCTTTGGAGGCTCCATCGATGTTACGGAACTGACTACCATGCTCTTTGAGGATCTGTATTCCGGTTCCGGCTACTCATTTATCACAGACTCGGATGGCAACATCATTTCCATTGAATCTACACACAACGAAATCCGAGAGAACTTTTTTACTTCTTCCTCTGACTGGGTATTTCAGACTTCGGAAGATGGCACTACCCTTCAGGAAGATTTTAAGCAAGGACACGCAAACTGCCGCAAGATTACAGCAGATTTATCACATGCACGCTATATTTCCTACCAGCCATTAAAGTACAACGGCTGGATGCTCTGCTATATCATTCCTGCTGTCGATGCCCGTCAACCCTTTGCTTTTATCAACAACTTTGAAATCATTCTGTTCGCCTTTTTTATCTGCAATGTGCTGCTTCTGATCTTCGCACTCTGGAAGATCAACCAGAAGAATCAGACTTTGCTTCTTCGCCAGGCGCATACAGATGCTCTGACCGGACTTCTGAACAAAGTTTATGCAGAACACACGATTTCCGAATGGCTGCGCGAAAAAGATTTTGAAGATTTACAGGCTTTAATGATGATCGATATGGATTATTTCAAGCAGATCAATGATACTTATGGACATGCAACCGGTGACCAGGTACTGAAAATATTTGCCGGATTTCTGAAAGAACAGTTCCGGACAACCGATATCATCGGTCGTGTCGGTGGTGACGAATTTATGATCCTGATGAAAAATGTACGTCTGGATTACAGTATCCATCTGCATTTGCAAAAGCTCTATACAAATCTTCAAAATATAAATATCCCGGAACTAAATGGCCAGAAACTTTCCTGCAGTATCGGCTGTGCTGTTGCTCCAACGGATGCTGAATCTTTCAGCCAGTTATACCGCCTTGCTGATCATGCTCTGTACACAGCTAAGCACAACGGACGTGGACGTTTTGTTATTTACCACGATATCAAGAACCAGCAGGAAACCGTTTTATCCTGATCAACGTCAGGAATTCTGGTATAGGTCAATATTCCTGTCATTTAATCTCAAAATTCCCGCCGGGCAGATCCTGTACCTGTCCGGCGGGAATTTCATTCTTCTTTATATCTCAGATATACCACCGGCACATCCAGTCATTTTTAATCATCGTAAGTATCCAAGAAATTGTGTCTTACACCTTTTGCCTTGTAACCGACAACCGTATCCAGATTGACATTTTCCACACTCTTGAAAATATTGCCCTCCACAAACGGGTTCGTCTTCTTAAGCTCTGCAATCAGTTTTTTGATTTCCATACGCTTTGACTGATTTTCTTCATTGTTGCAGGTTGTACAGGTATCGGTAAACTTACATGCACACTGGATAAAATGCAGATCATTGTAATCTCTCCATGCCTTGATGTCATCCTCACGGATCAGATACATCGGGCGGATCAGTTCCATCCCTTCAAAATTTGTACTGTGAAGCTTCGGCATCATAGTCTGCACCTGTGCACTGTAGAGCATTCCCATCAGGATCGTTTCGATCACATCATCATAATGATGTCCCAGTGCGATTTTGTTGCAGCCCATCTGCTGTGCAAAATTATAAAGATATCCACGTCTCATCCTTGCACAGATATAACACGGTGATTTTTCAATCTCAAATACCGATTCAAAAATATTGGATTCAAAGATCTGGATCGGAATCTTCATCTTCCTTGCATTTTCTTCAATGACCTTCCGGTTCTCCGGACTGTATCCCGGATCCATCACCAGGAACTTTACTTCAAAGTTAAATTTGTTGTGACGCTTTAATTCCTGGAAAAGCTTTGCCATCAGCATTGAATCTTTTCCACCGGAAATACATACTGCGATCCGGTCACCTTCTTTGACCAGTTCATATTCTCTGACAGCTTTTGTAAATTTGGACCAGATCTTCTTTTTGAACTTCTTGCGGATACTAAGCTCCACATGTTCACAGACATCATCTGCTTCCTTTTTCTTCATATCTGCCATCAGCCATCCAACATAACCGCCCTTCAGGCTGTATGCTTCATATCCCTGCTCCTGCAGTTCTTCTGCGATATCCCTGCTGATCTGTCCTCTGCTGCAGCAGATAATGATCTTCTTTTCCTTATCTTCCGGCGGATTCTCCATCAGTACATCTGCTGAGCTTGCCGTCGAATTCGGCAGGATTCCATGGGCGCGCTCAATCTCGCCACGGATATCAAAAAGCTCGTAGGATTCTGCAGGAAGCGCTTCCATTTCCTCGATTGTAATATCTATACTCATTGATTTTCTCCTTGTAAAAAGAATGTCCCCTGACACATAATCCTCTTTATTGAACAGAAAGTTCCATCTGGATTGTTGTCAAATAAAAAATGCGCATGTATCGGTACATATCATAGCATAATCTGTGCATCTGGTCAAAGGGAGATCCATCCGAAAATACTGGATTTCCGCTTATTTCCGCTTATCGCACAGCATTTTCAACACTTCTGACTGCCGCAATTCCTTTCGGAAATGTAGCTGCACATGATCGGAATGGATTTCAGAAAAGCATTTTTTCTGATCTGTGCCTTTGTCATAGTGTTTTCTCCTTAAAATTTTCTGTGCACATCGAAAAAGACGAAGGTTTCGAAAAACCTCCGTCCAAAATTCCTGTGTGTATAATATTTATTTGCCCTGAACTGCTGCAAATCCACCTTCAAGATCTGCGATGATATCATCGATATGTTCTGTACCGATAGAAAGACGGATTGTGTTCGGTTTGATTCCCTGATCAAGCAGTTCTTCTTCTGTCAGCTGAGAATGTGTTGTTGTTGCCGGATGGATAACAAGGCTCTTAACATCTGCAACATTTGCAAGCAGCGAAAAGATCTTCAGGTTGTCGATGAACTTGTGAGCTTCTTCCTGTCCGCCTTTGATCTCGAATGTGAAGATAGATGCTCCACCATTCGGGAAATATTTTTCATAAAGTGCATGATCCGGATGATTCGGCAGTGACGGATGGTTCACATGCTCTACCATTGGATGATTAGAGAGGTATTCTACTACTTTCTTTGTATTTTCTACATGACGGTCAATTCTAAGTGACAGTGTCTCTGTTCCCTGCAGAAGAAGGAATGCGTTAAATGGAGAAATTGTTGCTCCCATATCACGAAGAAGGATTGCACGGATGTAAGTTACAAATGCTGCCGGACCTGCTGCATCTACGAAAGATACTCCGTGGTAGCTTGGGTTTGCATCTGCGATTGCCGGGTATTTTCCACTTGCTTTCCAGTCAAATTTACCGGAATCTACGATGATTCCACCAAGAGTTGTTCCGTGTCCACCGATGAATTTGGTAGCAGAATGTACAACGATGTCTGCTCCGTGTTCGATCGGACGGATCAAATATGGTGTTCCGAATGTGTTGTCGATTACAAGCGGAAGTCCATGCTTGTGTGCAATTTCAGCGATTGCATCGATATCCGGGATATCACTGTTCGGATTACCAAGAGTTTCAAGATAGATGGCTCTTGTGTTATCCTGAATTGCATCTTCTACTTCTTTCAGGTTATGTGCATCTACAAATGTAGTTGTGATTCCGTAATGTGTCAGTGTGTGTTCAAGAAGGTTGAAGCTTCCACCGTAGATTGTCTTCTGCGCTACGATATGTCCGCCATCTGCTGCAAGTGCTTCGATGGTATATGTAATTGCAGCTGCTCCGGATGCTGTTGCAAGAGCTGCCACACCACCTTCAAGTGCTGCGATTCTCTTTTCAAATACGTCCTGTGTAGAGTTTGTCAGACGTCCGTAAATGTTACCTGCATCTGCAAGTCCGAATCTTGCTGCTGCATGTGCAGAGTTCTTAAATACATAAGATGTTGTCTGGTAAATCGGTACTGCTCTGGCATCAGATGCCGGATCTGGTTCTTCCTGTCCTACGTGAAGCTGAAGTGTTTCAAATTTATAATCGCTCATATTTTTCTACCTCTCTTTTCTACTGTCTGATGTATCGTGATCTCTATAGTGATCTTTCAAATTTGATAGTTGCATTATATCTACTTTTACCTACTTTGTCAATAGGTTAATAGGGAATTATTTTAAAAACATTTAATTTCAATATGTTTTATCTGTTTTTCTTCTATCAATATAAAAAAGACGCTTTTGGCGTCTTTTCTGTATAATAACATCCACTACTGTTCATCGGTGATCAGCCCGGCGATCAGTTCTGCTCCTGTCACAAGATCTTTGATTGTCGTATATTCATTTACCGAATGTGCCTGGTACATTCCATTTGACAACACCAGTCCAGGAATCCCGTTCTTCGCAAAGCTGTTGTTATCACTTCCGCCAAATGTCTCTACAAGATTTCCTGCAAGTCCCAGCTCTTTGCTTACTCTTTCAAACCGTTTTACCGGCACACTGTCTTTTGCTGTCTCATAAGCGATCAGATGAACTTCGCAAGTAAGTTCTGATTCAGCTCCGTGTTTTTCAGCCACCTTTTTGAAGGTATTTCCCACTTCTTCTACACAACGAGTCGCTTTTTCATGAGAATAGCTCCGGATTTCTCCCTTTACAATACATTTTTCCGGAACAATGTTCGTTCCGCTCCCACCTTCGATCAATCCGATATTGCAGGTTGTCTCTTCATCCACATGTCCCTGACTGATCTGCGTGATCGCTTCGGATGCAATAGCGATCGCATGAACGCCGTGCTCCGGATCAAATCCGGCGTGTGATGCCTTCCCGGTTACTACCACCTGATAAGAAATCAGAGACGGTGCTTTATATGCCGCGCTTCCAACCAGTCCGCTGATATCCAGTACATAGGCTTCTTTTGCACGAACCTTTGAAAAATCAAATACGCTGCTGCCCTTGATATAAAGCTCTTCTGCAATTGCAAAAAGAATCTCGATATCCCGGTGTGGTACTCCCGCTTCTTTTACACTGCGGATTCCTTCCAGAATCTCCACAAGTCCTGCCACATCATCAGCTCCAAGAACTGCTTTTCCTGCGGAACGGATCACACCGTCTTCTCCGATGATCCCTTTCTTGCCTTTGGACGGCTCAACCGTATCCATATGGCCGGACAAAAGGACCGGATCTCCCGGAAGATCTCCCGGAAGATATGCATATAAGTTTCCGGCATTTCCTCCGAAATGTTCTCCGGCATTGTCTTCCTCTACTTCAAAACCAAGTTCTTTTAATTTCACGATCAGCCGGTCTGCCATCTGACGCTCCCCAAAGCTTGGTGCATCGATCGCAGTCAGTTCCTGAAATTCATCGACTGCCCGCTGTTCATTTACCTTTATTTCACTCATTTCTGCCACTTCCTTATCTGCACGGTCATTTTCCATCTGCCGGCTATCTGTCCGGTAATACACCTTCGGTCACAGATATCTTCCGCTTTATACACAATTCTATTTGATTTACTTTAATACAGCTTCCAGATCTGCGATCAGATCCTCTGCTCCCTCAATTCCAACAGATAATCTCAGAATCCTGTCTGTAATTCCGTTCCGGTCAAGCTCTTCTCTGGAAAGATCCGCATGCGTCTGGGTAATCGGATAAGTGATCAGAGTCTCAGTTCCTCCGAGGCTTTCCGCAAACTGGATCAGTTTTACATTTTCCAGAATGTGATATGCTCTCTCTTTGGAATCTACTTCAAAGGTCAGGATCGAACCAAATCCTCTTGCCTGCTTTTTCATCAGTTCGTAGCCCGGATGTGATTCAAGTCCCGGATAAAGCACCCTTGTCACATACTCCTGCTTCTCCAGAAAATGTGCGATCTTCAGTGCATTTTCCTGTGCCCTGTCCATACGGACTCCAAGCGTCTTGATCCCTCTGAGGATCAGCCAGCTGTCCATCGGTGCAAGGGTTGCTCCTGTCGTCTTGATGATAAAACGGAGCTGTTCCTGAATGTCCTCGCGGTTTGTTATCAGAAAACCTGCAAGTGTGTCATTATGTCCACCCAGATATTTTGTCCCGCTATGCACAACAATGTCAGCACCAAGCTTCAGCGGATTCTGGAAATATGGTGATAAAAAGGTATTGTCCACGATCAGAAGAAGTTCATGTTTTTTTGCTATCTTTGAAAGTTCTTTCAGATCGGATACACGCATCATCGGATTGGTCGGTGTCTCTGCATAAATTGCTTTTGTGTTATCCTGGATATAATCCTCTACATCCACGCTGCTTAAATCCACGCTGGTAAATGTCAGTCCATTTTTCACATTAATGCTGTGGAACAGACGGACGCTTCCTCCATAAAGATCCTCATCAATGATGATGTGATCGCCCGGTTTGAAAATCTCCATCAGAGCTGTGATTGCTGCCATTCCTGTCGAAAATGCCAGTGCATCGATTCCTTCTTCCAGCGATGCTACGATCTTCTCAAGATGTTCTCTCGTCGGATTCTGTAATCTGGAATAGTCATAACCGCTTCCTCCGCCTACTCTGTCTCTTGCAAATGTTGCAGACTGATAGATTGGATAACTGATCGCCCCATATATTTCATCCTTATTATCGTCAGCCAAATGCTGACATCGTGTATCAATTCCGTACTTCATTCTTGTCTATCTCTCCTGTTTCTATAAATCAATGTCGCTATTTACTGTACAATATCTTTCTGCCAAAATCCAGTTTTCTTTTCATAAATTTACGCAAGTTCTTTCTCCGTCATCACACATTCAAACTCTCCGGAGCCGCTTACCTGTGAAAAATCTGCGGTATAGCCGAGCTTTTCATAGAATCCAAGTGCCGCTTTTCTGGAATTGATATAGATTTTTGTCACACCTTTTTCGCGCATCCAGTTTTCCGCCTCAATGATTCCTGCCTGTCCGTAATGTTTTCCCCTATAGGATTCCAGTGTTGCCACGCGCTCAATTTTTCCGGTATGTTCATCCAGATAATGCAGCCTGCAGGTGGATACCGGATAAATTCCGTCCATCACCAGAATATATTCATCTTCCGGTGTGTCATCTGAAAATTCTCCCTCAAGCGGGATCTTAAATCCCAGGCACATTGCCTGTGTCCGCACATAGTGTACCCCGGCTCTCTGCCATTCTTCTGTCACTCTGACTGCTTTCATCATTCATTCCCCGCTTTCTTTATTTTCCAGATAATTTTTCTCTTCCGTGTGGTGTCAGCCATAAGGATTCATCCGGTCCGTTCGGCACGATCGCAAACTCATTGGATGGGCAGCAATCGATATGATAATGCTTCTTGATCGCCGCAAAATTCGTTGTGTCGCCAAATCCCGGTGTCTGATACAAATCTCTTGCATATGCCCACAGATTCGGATAATCGCGGAGAAGCTTTTTATTCAGACGAAATACCGGATAATATGCACAGTCAAATCGTACCAGTGTCACATAAAGACGCACATCAGATTCAGTCAGTCTGTCACCAAATAAGTATCTCTGGTTTGCAAGCCTTTCTTCCAGCCAGTCCAGACGGTTAAATACCATATTGTAAGCACGGTCATAAGCCTTCTGTTTTCTTGCAAATCCGGCTTTATAGACACCATTATTTACCTCACGGAAAATGATATCATTCAGCTTATCGATCTCTTCTCTTAAATCTTCCGAATAAAGATCCGGTGCTCCCTCTTTGTGATAAGGCTTCCATGCCGTCTCAAAGTAAAGTGTCAAGTTGAAATAATCATTATTTACCACCTTACCGGACGGGATATCTACAAGTGCCGGTACGGTAAAGCGTCCGGTATAATCCGGATCTGCTGCAAGATATGCCTCACTGATATAGTGGATTCCAAGAACCGGATCCACATCTCCTTCGTCCAGTGTAAATGCCCAGTCGCTTCTCGGCACATCCGGTCTCTTCGGATCTGCTGTTCCGAGACTGATCACATCTTCAAGGCCAAGGAGCTTTCTTACAATCACGCTGCGGTGCGCCCACGGGCATACCGGTGCCCACAAAAGGCGATAACGCCCCGGCTCTACCGGAAGCTTACCTTCGCCCTCGCCAAACGGTGTTTCAAACTGATTCTTCTGACGGTTGAAATTTCCTTCACTGTCTACTTCTTTATTTACCCATTCTGTCGATGTATTTTCTCTCATAATCTTTTCCCTTTCCTACGCTGTCTGATTCTGTTTTTCCTGCTCTTGTCTGATGCTTCTTGGCGATACATATGGCTGTCTCTCATAATCGTTGTCACCAAAACGATAGCCTTCTTCCAGAAGTGCCACATTGTAGATTGCAGCCTGACACACGCCATCGGAAATTGCCCTCGCACAGCCGACTACCTGGTCTCCATCGTAAATAAATGCCGTCGCATAGCTGTTCTTAAATATTTTTTCTTCTGTAGCGGCATCAAAATGACTCAGTCCAAAATGGTCTAAAATATCTGCCACTGCCTGATAATCTACATTTTCCTTGTCTGTCACCAGTCTGATACTCATTTCTTTCGCTCCCTTCTTTTATCCTGTTGGAAAAAATCGACTGATCCCTCAGCCGATTTTGTTTTTCTCTTAAATTGAATAATCCGGTTCTTCCATCCGGTTGATCTTTGTAAAGAACTCTTTGACACGTTCGTTCTTTGGATTTCCAAACACTTCTCTCGGCGTTCCGTCTTCCAGGATCTTTCCTCCGTCCAGGAAGATCACTCTGGTTGCAACGTTTCGTACAAAGCTCATCTCATGGGACACCAGAAGCATTGTATATCCTTCATTTGCCGCTTTTTTGATCGTATCCAGAACTTCTCCGACAAGCTCCGGATCCAGTGCAGATGTCGGCTCATCCAGAAGCAAAAGCTTTGGCTCCATCGCAAGTGCTCTTGCGATTGCAACCCTCTGCTGCTGACCACCTGACATATGTCTCGGATAATGGTTTGCGTGATCCAGAAGACCTACATTTTTAAGCTGCTCTCTCGCAATCCTTTCTGCTTCCTCTTTTTTCATCTTCTTTACCACGATCAGCCCCTCCATTACATTCTGAAGCGCTGTCTTCTTTGAAAAAAGATTGAAATTCTGAAAAACCATGCCGGTCTTTTTCCGAAGCTCTGTCAAATCTTTGCCATGAATATGTGCAAGATCCTGTGTCTCACCGTCAATCGTTATGGTTCCGGTTTCCGGTTTTTCCAGTCTGTCCACACATCTTAAAAATGTGGATTTTCCTGTTCCAGAAGGTCCGATGATCGCTACGACATCTCCCTGATTGATGGTAAGGTCGATCCCATCAAGAACCTTATTATTTTTAAATGTTTTTGATATATTTTTGATTTCGATCATACCTTATTCCACCTCTGTATCTCTGATATCTAAAAGTGCCGGTGCATCTTCCGGTACCCGGAGCTTTTTCTCAAGATAGCTGATCACTCTCTCAAGTACGAAAGTAATTACCCAGTAAATAATTGCCAGTGAGATATACACTTCAAAGTAACGGTAATTTCTTCCCGCAAGAATCTTTCCTTCTGCGGTCATCTCCACTACGGAACAGACAAATGCAAGAGAAGTTCCTTTGATCAGTCCGATAAATGCATTTCCAAGGGATGGGAGTGCTACCACGGTTGCCTCCGGAAGGATGATCCTTATCAATGCCTGGAAATAATTCATTCCTAAAGCGCTTGCTGCCTCAACCTGTCCTTTATCTGCTGATTCAAGAGAGGCACGGATGATCTCTGCGTTAAATGCAGATTCATTGAGTGCCAGAGCAACGAATGCATATACGATTGGTGCGACTCCATTGACATTGTAGTTGGTTCCACATTTAAAATTGATATATTTCAGGAGCATCGGAATACCGAAATAAGTCACATATAACTGAACCAGGATCGGCGTTCCGCGGATAACCGAGATATAGATACTTACCAGCTGTTTCAGTACCGGTACCTTTTTAATCTTCACAAGTGCAAGGAGCAGTCCCAGGATGAGACTGGCGATCATTGCTGTGACAGCCAGTTCCATTGTGACCGGAAGATATTTTAAAAGTAGCGGTATCTGTGTAAATACCAGTTTTCCATCAAATAATTTACCCATTAGTTAATCGTCTCCTCGAACTTATCATCCTCCGGTGCGGCATCCTGACCATACCATTTTTTACTGATCTCAGTCAGGGTTCCGTCTTCCTTCAGCTCCTTCAGCGCTTTGTCTACCTGTTCTCTTAAATCTTTCTGATCCTGTGGGAAAATATAATATGCATAAGAGTTTTCTGCAATCATTTTTGCTTCATCTTCCGGAATATCATTTTTCTGCACATCATAGTTAAATTCTTCCATGTAAGAGTTGTACATTGCCAGATCGATGATCGTAAAATCCTGCGATCCGTCTGCTACATGCTGTAAAAATACAGATGTATCTGCATCCGAGTAAGTAATATTGATCGCTTTATCCGGATTCTTTTCATTCCATGCTTCTACTGCATTGGATACGCTGATTCCTGTACCACCTTCAAAAGAAAGTCCTGCTGCATCTTCAAATGATTTGATCTCTTTTCCACCTTTCTTTGTTACGAATACATAGCTGATCTTGTCATATGGATAAGAGTAAAGATAACTTGCTCCACGGTCTTCGTTGTAAGAGAAGTTGTTGACTCCGATCTGATAATTTCCACTGTTCAGTCCGGAAAGTACAGATCCAAAATCAGTCACTTCGTATTCCAGTTCATAATCCGGAAGTTTATCAAAAACTGCATTCAGTACATCCACATCGTATCCTGCCGGCTTGTCATCATCGCCTACATAGACATATGGTTTTGCGTTTGCTCCGGTTGCTGCTTTGATTACTGTCTTTCCACTGTCTGAAGAACTGTCCTTTGAAGCGCTTTCTGAAGAAGATCCGCATCCTGTAGCCAGGACTCCTGCTGCCAGTGTAACTGCTAAAATGCTTGCCAACTTTTTCATAATATTTTTCCTCGTCTTTCGTCTGTTATTTTTCTGCTTTAAATTTGTGTGCCGGATCTTTACTGAGTGATTCTCTTCCTGTCGGTGTCTTCCAGATGGTATCCCAGTCTGTTTCCTGCACCACGATATCATAGTATGTATTTTCCCAATACTCTTCATCTGCTTCATTTAGATCGACAGATGCCGCAAAATCCTTAAAATATGTGTTATGTCTGAATGCCGGGATCTGATACAGATCTCTTGCATATCCCCATAGATTCGGGTAATCTACCAGACGGTGTTTGCAAGGTCCGATATTTCTTGAATAAGACACATCCAGTCTTGCGATGGTTGTATAAAGACGGATATCACTGTCTGTCACATAATCTCCGAATAAGAATCTCTTGTCTGCAAGTCTTTCCTCCATTGCATCAAGCCCTGCGAAAAATGTCTCATATCCATCGGCAAATGCCTGTAAGGATTCAGCGAACTGCGCTCGATAAACAGCGTTGTTTACATTTTCAAAGAGCCATTTGTTCAGCTTATCGATCTCCGGTCTTAATTCTTCCGGGTAAAGGTCCGGCGCTCCCTTTTTGTGGAACGGTCTGAACGCTGTTTCCAGATGATTTGTAAGCCAGTGGTAATCATTATTTACCACTTTCTTTGTCTTATAATCTACAAATGCCGGAACGGTTGTACGTCCTGTGTATTCTTCATCCGCATTGTAGTAAAGCTCACTTAAGAACTGTGCGCCCGTTTCCGGATTGATATGATCCGGGGAATTTACAAATTCCCATCCAAGATTCTCTTCCCGGTCTGTCCAGTCTACGATCTCAACTTTCACTGCATCCTCAAGTCCGAGAAGCTCTCTTGCGATCGCTGCCCGATTGGACCAGTTGCATCCTTTTGCCCAGAAAAGAATATATCTGTCTTTTTCTACTGGATTTTTCCCTTCTCCAAAACCTTCCGTGAAGCGGTTTGGCTGACGATGGAAATTTCCATATTCATCAATTTCCTGTGCAGTTTCTCTCGGTCTTACTCTGATCTGTCTTCCATTTACATCTACATATTCAAAATCTGCCATAATTCGTTCCTCCTACTGTTCTTCTGCCTTAAATTTATTGCCCGGATCGCTGCTTAAATGTGCACGGTCATGCGGTGCACCCCAGTATGCATCAAAATTAATCTCATCCAGAAATCTTGCATTGAAAGATTCAAAAAATAATGCGCCGACCTTCTTGTTGTTTGGATTTGCGAAATCCTTAAAGTAGGTGTTGTTTCTGAATGCCGGAATCTGATACAGGTCTCTTGCATATCCCCACAGATTCGGATAATCGATCAGGCGGTGTTTGGTATGTCCAAGCTGCCAGGTGTAACGAATATCCAGTCTCGCCAGCGTCACATACAGTCTCACATCACTGTCTGTCACATAATCTCCAAAGAGAAATCTCTGATTTTCCAGACGCTTTTCCAGAATATCCATTGCTGCATAAAAAGAATTATAGGCATCCCAGTAAGCTTCCTTTGATCTTGCAAAGGTTGCTTTATAAACTCCATTATTAATGTTATCAAAGAGCCAGTCATTCATCTCATCGATATCTTTTCTGAGTTCTTCCGGATAAAGATCCGGTGCTCCTTTTTTGTGGAACGGTTTAAAATCTACTTCAAAATAATTGGTAAGCCAGGTGTAATCGTTATTTACAACTTTTCCTGTCTTTGTATCGATCAGAGCCGGTACCGTTGTTCTTCCTGTGTAATCATCATCTGCTTTGTAATAAGCTTCACTTAAGAACTGGATTCCAAGGACCGGATCGATATGATCTTTGTCGTATACGAATTCCCATCCAAGATTCTTCTCATGCTTTGCATGATCAACCATGTTGACACTAATTGCATCTTCCAGTCCAAGAAGTTCTCTTACGATCGAAGCTCTGTTAGACCAGTGGCAAAGCTTTGCCCATACCAGATGGTATCTGCCTTTTTCTACCGGATTTTTTCCTTCTCCAAATCCTTCTGTAAAATGATTTGGCTGGCGGACAAAATATCCATTCTCATCTATCTCCGATACAACTTCCTGCGGACGTACACGGATCTTTCTTCCATTTACTACTTCATAATCAAATTCTGCCATTATTTCTTCCTCCGTTCATATTTATCAGTACTGGTTATTTTGTATAACCTTTATTTCCTATCAATTTAGTTGGTATAATATCATCTATTACCTACTAAGTCAATAGGTTATTTTATTTTTTTGTTTTTTTCTTGAAACACATATAACCCTACGGTATAATAGGTAAAAAAGCACCAGGGTTCATAAACTCTCTGGTGCTGCTATTGTACATATAAAAAAATGGGGGAAAACTAATTATGATTTCTACAAAAGGACGTTACGCACTCCGCGTGATGATTGATCTCGCCCAGCATAAGGACGAAGAATATGTTCCGCTTAACGAGATCGCAATCCGCCAGGAAATTTCCGAAAAATACCTGGAAATTGTCCTGAAAATTCTTGTAAAGAAGAAACTCTTAAAAGGACGCCGTGGCAAAGGGGGCGGATACCAGCTTACCAGGGAACCTTCTGAATACACTATCGGCGAGATTCTTGAACTTGCGGAAGGCAATCTTGCTACAGTCGCCTGCCTGGTTCCAGGTGCCGAGGTCTGCAGCCGTGAAGAGCAGTGCATTACGCTTCCTTTGTGGAAGAAATTTGATGGAATGGTACATGATTTCTTCTACGAGATTACATTGGAAGATGTGTTAAACGGAAATATTTAAGGAGATTTTTTATGAATACTTCGAATTTTGAATGGCCAGTTGATAAAAAGCCACTGTATTCCCTGCTTTCAATCCGCCTCCGCGGTCTGATTGACGGAATCCCTCACCAGATCTCAAATCTGGCAAATGCATCGGCCCTTCTCGGTGATGCGCTTCTGAACATCAACTGGGTTGGTTTTTATCTGATGAGAGAAGGCAGGCTCGTCCTTGGTCCTTTCCAGGGCAAACCTGCCTGTATTGAAATTGAAATCGGTAAAGGTGTCTGCGGAACCGCTGTGGCAAACGATCAGGTTATGCTGGTAAAGGATGTCCACCAGTTCCCGGGACATATCGCCTGCGACAGCGCCTCTAATTCCGAGATCGTGATTCCGCTTCATAAAGGAAATGAAATCGTTGGCGTTCTGGATATCGACAGCCCTGTTCTCGCCCGTTTTGATGAAGAAGATCAGGAAGGGCTGGAACACTTTGTCAGAATCCTGGAATCTATTTTTGACAGATAAGCTGTTCTTCCAGATAGCTTACGATCACCTCAGCTGCATATCCATGTGACTTTTCCCCCGGATGCCGGAGAGAACCCACTTTTTTCTCCGTCGTATCCGGGAGTTCTAAAAATCCATAAATCTTTTCATAGCGTGATGGCACATTATGATCCGGATTATTATCACATCCTGACAAAACTCCCCATCCTCTCTGCGAAACAGCCCGGAATTCTACTATTTTCCACACTTGACATTTTCCTTTTCTGCTTATACATTATTACATTAGCAAAACTATTTTTATTTGGAGAGATTAAGATGAATGAATTATTAAAAAAGATCCACCTAAAAGATGCTTCCGCATTTACACATAGTGGAAAATTCCACGCAGATGATGTATTTTCCTCTGCATTGTTATTATATTTAAATCCGGAAATTACAATCCTTCGCGGCAATAAAGTACCCGAAGACTTTGACGGCATCATATTCGACATTGGGCGCGGCAGATATGACCATCACCAGAAAGACAGCCGCATCCGTGAAAATGGCATCCCTTACGCGGCATTCGGCCTTCTCTGGGAAGAACTTGGTACCGAAATCCTGGGGGAAGAGCTTGCTGCTAAGTTTGACGAAGCTTTTGTCCAGCCACTGGATAATAATGATAATACCGGTGAAAAAAATGAACTGGCTTCACTGATTGGAAGCTTCAATCCTTCCTGGGACGAAGATGGCGGAACCGATGAAGCCTTCTTCCGTGCAGTCAGTGTTGCCGGAATGATCCTTAACAATAAATTTGCCCGTTACCTTGGAAATGAACGTGCTGACAAGCGGATCGAAGAAATTCTCGAAACACAAAATCCTGAAGCTGATTCCCGTATTCTGGTCCTTCCTGAATTCATTCCATGCCAGAAACGTCTTTCCGAAACAGATATCGCTTTCGTTATTTTTCCATCCAACCGCGGTGGTTACTGTATCCAGCCTCAGAAAAAAGAATATTCCCTGAATTATAAATGCAGTTTTCCATCTGAATGGCTCGGTCTGGAAAATGAAGAACTCCAGAAAGAAACCGGTCTTTCGAGTGCTTCTTTCTGTCACAAGGGCGGCTTTTTAATGACTACAGCTACTTTAGAAGATGCACGAAAAGCATGTCAGATCAGTCTGGATACCTTTACTGACGAGATTACCCTTGTAAATCTCAGTTCCGACACTTCTACAAACACACTTTTAATGAAGCTGCCAGAACTCACGCATGTAAAAATTATCCACAAACCTCTGCCTGATCTCCCTGCTTTAGATATCAATGGAATTTATGCTGAGGTAGAAATGGAAAAAACAGAGTGGAAAAAATATATCAAAGATCTGGTAAAAGATCTGCTGAAAACGAAACCGGAAGCTGTCTATGTCGATGGAGATATGTTTTCTCTTTACCCGGTCGTGCATCAGCTTCGCAAAAAGCATATCCCGGTTCTTACTTCTGTTACAAAAGACGGTGAAAAACTTATTATCCGTATCCCATCCGGTTCCTGATTTTTTATTATCCGGAATTTGATGATCTGAAAGTGTCAAAAAGAATGTGCCATAACACATTCTTTTTGACAAATGAGAGCTTAATTATCCCAGTATAATTTTCGCTTTTTATCATCCAGCCCATCCACAAACCTTCTTTTGAATACAAGGAATTCTTCCAGATCCATCAGGATATGGTACAGCATCGCACGGCTCTCAAATTCCTCTCTGGTCTTTGGAAGTGAATTGTTCCTGATAATCGCAAAAAGTTCATGTAGTTCATCCAACTGAGCTGATGGAACTGTATGTTCCTTCACACATACCAGCATATCAAACACATAACTCGAAATGATCATTGCCTCATCTGGCATATGTCTGATTTTCTTCATCTCATAATGTAAGTTATGGATCACGTTGCACTGCTTCATACGCATTTCAAAATAATCGATATAGTATCCCGGATGTGACTGAAACGTATTATCCTGATATTCATAGGCATCCTGGATAAAGCCCTGAACCTCTTTTTCCAACGCACAGATATCATCCCATACATTTCTCTGCATTTCCTTATTCGCCAGATATGCCGAGATCTCTCCAAGTATCATCTGCAGACGTTCTTCCGTATATCGCATATTTTCGACCAACGCCTTGCGCTGACTTCCATAATCATAAAACAAGTTCAGGACCAGTGCCATCGTAATTCCGATCAATACCAGCATAAATTCATTTGCAATAAAATCAACTTCAAAATCTCTGACTTCCAGAAAATGCATTCCGATCAGTGCATTTACAGAAATCGTCGCTCCCCATCCGATCATCTCTGCGATAATAACCACAAAAAAAACATAAATACCATATGCCATCCATTCTGATTCTACTGCCGAGAATATAATAAGCGCCATAAGTACTGAAATTATAAATGTTACAACCCTCGCTAGCGATAATTTAACAGTTTTCCACTTTGTAGTCACCATCGTAAGAAGTGCAACACTCCCTGCCGCCAGTGAATACTTCAGTCCAAACAGATTGGCTATGTAAATCGCCAGACTGCTTCCTATCGCAATTTTTAGTGCCTGCATCCCAATCTTTTTACTTTTCATTGTTCCTCCTAAAATTTCATGCGTATATCCACACAAATTCTGTACACTGCTGCATCATCCAGATCTTCCTATTGTTTTTGCTGTTACTTTCCATGCATGACAAGTATTTTTTCAATAAGCTCTGGATTATCTTCGCCATCAACCGTACCATCAAAAATCATGAGTACTTTTTCGTTTTTCACATCATAATAGTATTGTATATCATTAGCTGTGTTCCTTTTTTCGTCTGCCACTTTGATGCATACACAGTCATATATAATGCATTCGGAACCGACTGATCATAGCTGAACCATACACATCCATGTCACGCTCATATTACAAATATCCAAAATAATCCCTGTAATCATTATTATACCGATTAACAGACTAATAAACCACCTTTTTTTATCTTTACTCTCCTATAATGGTCTCATAAATTTAGACACTTTTTCGGACGGATTATAATGAATCTGATATACTAAAATCAGTATGGAAGAAAGAATTTTTGAATAATGCAGCCGTTGTATTCGACGATAAGCGTGAAGAAAATCTCAAAGAAAAACTCGCCGAAGAACGAAAAGAAAAAGCTGCATATACTCTGTATTGGGAGAGACAAAATCGGACATGATTTTAGAAGTTTTTTGAAATTATTTTTTGAAGTGCAAAAAGACATAAAAAAGATGCCAGGATTTCTCCTGACACCATAGTGACTGAACCAATATTCATGAGCTTTCATTTTATCATCTCCCCTTGTTTATTTAAATATGCAACTTTTGATGAAATATACAAACTTGAAGTTAGCGATTTCTTTTTCCGGTATTCTCTGTCCCACGGATTTCCTCATGATAGAAATAATCTACGATCACCGGATGCCCCTGCGGGACTCTGCCATAAGGCATTTCATTATCCACAAAGGCACAATCATACTTCTTAGCCATTTTCTCAGCTTTTACTTCAAGTGCTTCAAAGTAGCTGCGGTTATGCTTGTTATAGATCTCGTCGTAAAGTGGTACAAGATCAGGATATTTTCCGGCGATATAATCCATAATTGTCTTTTTGAAACCGCCTCGAAGATTGAGATTTTCGAGCCAGAACAGATCGCACTGATCCTTTACCCGCTCAAAGATTGCTTCAAAATCCGTGATACCGGGGAATACCGGGGATACGAAACAGACTGTACGGATACCTGCTTTATATACCTGCTTCATAGCAGCGATACGGCGCTCAATGCTCGAAGCAGAGTCCATATCGTTCTTGAAATTTTCATCTAATGTGTTGATCGACCATGAAACGGTTACACGTCCAAGCTTCTTCAGCAGATCAATATCCCGTACCACAAGATCCGACTTTGTGCAGATCAGAATATCTGCGTCACTGCCGATCAGCTGCTCCAGAAGTTTTCTGGTATTCCCGAATTGCTCCTCCTGTGGATTGTAGCCATCTGTCACAGAACCGATGACCACCCGCTGTCCGGCATATTTCTTCGGATTTTTAATTTCCGGCCAATGCTTCACATCAAGGAAAGTGCCCCATTCCTCCTTGTGCCCGGTAAAGCGCTTCATAAAAGAAGCATAGCAATACTTGCAGGCATGTGTACAGCCCACATAGGGATTGACCGAGTAACCGCCTACCGGCAGACTAGACTTAGTCATGATGTTCTTTGTTTCCACCTCACGAATGAGGATACCATTTATTACTTCTGCCATGATTTCTGTACCTCTAACACTTTATTAGGATCTTTGCAAATACCGCGTCTCTCCATTCCGGCTTCCATCCGGAGAGATCGCTCATGCCGGTAAGAAGAAAGTTCTGCGGACGTTTCTTTTCCATCATCTTGAGCTTACCCGGAAAGAATTCAGGGTCAGCGAAGTCATCAATCATATGCCAGCGTTTCACGTTGTTGCGGGCATAGCAATATGCACACCCCACTGTGCAGCCAATGACAATATTCATGTTCTGAATCTGATCTTTGATACCACTACTCATGACTTCTGCCACTCCTCAAGATTCTTTCTGATGCGGTCGAGGCATTCCTCAAACCGGGTAATTTCTTCCTTTGAAAAACCTTTGTAGTAAATACTGCCCATCTCATCAGATACAGAATCGTACTCGCCCTTTAAGGCATGTGCTTTCTCAGTCAGAAACAGGAGTGTTTTCCTTTTGTCCGTTTCAGACTGAACCCGGCTTATCAGCCCTTGATTTTCCATTCTTTCCAGCATCGTAGTAAGAGATGTTATCGCTAATCCGCATTTAGTCGAGAGTGACCTGATTGAGATACCATCCTCCTGCCACAGCACATAAAGAATACGTCCCTGGGCTCCATTAAACGCATCAATATTCTTTTCACTGAGAATCTTCTCGAAAATCCGGTCTCCAAGCTGTTTTATTTTGGTGACAAGAAATCCTCCATTCATTTCCATACAAAAGCTCCTATATAGTAGTTTATTAAAAACATACTATATAGGAGCTTTATTGTCAACAGTTTATATGTCTTAATAGGTAAATTCCGTTTTTTTTAATTCTCCAAACTTGAATTGTTCAAGCTTTTCAAATACTAACGTACTTAATTCTGTTCAATAATTGATTTATAGTAGTTACCAAAGTCAGCAAGTGAATTAACAATTGGAAGCATTTTTGTTCCGAGTTCCGTTAAGCCGTATTCAACTCTCGGTGGCTGCTCATGGTAATCGTGGCGATATGCCAGCCCATCACTCATCATTTGTCTTAAACTATCTGTCAAAACCTTTTGTGAAATACCATCTATACTTCGTTGTAGCTCATTGAATCTCCATGGACGCTCTTTCAAGTTACGCAAAATCAGCAGTTTCCATTTTCCTCCGATAAGAGATACTGCTGTTGCAACTGGGCATTCCGGTAATTCTTCTTTTGCTCGCATAATTCTCACCTCCGAGTCTATTGTAACACATTCATTTTTGAGTGTACAGTTACAAAAAGGTGCGTACTTGTTTTTGTATGTGTCTCACACTATACTAATACCAAGCAACCAGAAACTACAAATTAACTATGGAGGTTATTATGGCAAATTACACAAAAACAACTATTGGAAAGGAAAACCGAATTGAGCTGCATGAAAAGTTGTCTTTAACAGGTGCAGAAATCAGTTTAAACGAACTACCTGCAGGAGCAAATGTCCCATTTGTTCATTCTCATAAAGAAAATGAAGAAATCTATGGAATTCTTTCAGGTAACGGCAAAGCCATAATTGACGGAGAAGAAATTAGCCTTTCAACTGGAGACTGGCTAAAAATCGCACCTACTGCAAAGCGTCAGTTTTTTGCATCCGATATTTCTGGAATTACTTATATCTGCATTCAGGTAAAAGAAAATTCTCTGGAACATTTTACAGCAGAGGATGCCGTAATCGGCTAATTAAAAGTATTTATTTACAAAAATGCACAGTTCACGATAAGCTAAGAACTGTGCATTTCTTTTTGTTCAATATTACGTTTTCTCAATTTTTCAAACAAAAAATTATCAGTGATTATCTTTTAGAAAACAGCCAACTACAGCGACGCCAAATCCAAAAACACCTAGGACATATCCCCAAAAATTATTTGTTGTCACAGCAATTCCTAAAGGTATTATTGCAATCCCCAATAACTCAATCTTAATTCCTTTCATCGCAAATACCTTCGTTACAAACTTGAATTTGACTTGCCTATTTTCTTAAAATCTCATGTGGAGCTTCTATTTCATTTGCCAAGGTATGCTCTGTTAATTCTGACATCAATTTCAATTTTTTATTAATCAATGGTCGCATACAATTAGGAACATGTTCCTGATGCGCTCTGTGGATTGCTACACATTCCTTACAGTTTCCATGATAACGACAGGCTTTCAGGCAAGGACAGTGATCTTTGTCTTTATACTCCTTACGAAATTCCGCTGCAAATTCTTCTTGCAGTCTCAGCCCCTCGACACGGTTTCCCTTATGAAATTCTACCATTGCATCCAGTTCTTTCTGGTTCCCTTCAATCTTCATGCTATTATAGCGCCTCCATTTCAACTATTCCTCATTTTCTGATAAATTCCGATTGAGATTTCACCTGTTTTAAGAAATTTAATAACTGTTATATTTTATTATTAAATTCTTCGCAACCCCTTGAAAACACTGGATTTGTCGCAGGTGAGCTTTCCCTTATTATTTCCCTTGTGTTATATCGTCCCATCAGTGTTTATGCACTCTGATAAGGGCAAATACAAGGGCAAGAAAAATCTATAAGACAGTATAACACAAAATAAAAGTGACATGGTGAACTGATTGAAATGCTTCTTAATTTTTGCTACTACTGATTGATTAAATGATAAGGAGATGGGATACGATGAGAACAATATTTGCAGAATACAATCCACAGTGCAACAGCATTGATGTATATACTAATACGGGCTATATACTCCGTATTGATTGTTGGGAAGCAGAAAAAAATTTAAGAACCACACCTGGATCTGATTGTGCTTTGACATCGCTTGCAATCGATGAGCCATTAGAATATGCAAGGTTATATCTTGATGGGAATTTACAGATGTGGGTAGATGCTGAAGATTCATTAGAGTTATGATTATTCCAATCAAAATCTACTAGAATTTATTAAAAATTAGCTTCATAATTTTAAAAGGACAGCCCTATTGCTATGAGGCTGTCCTTAAAAATACAATAGATAAACCTAGATTATTCTTGCTACTATCTGATTGTTAAATTTTCTGTATTCCATATTGCAAATCTCCCTTTTCGCAATATTTTATTAGTATGAATGCCAGAATCGCTGAAAAAACACGTGCCAATACCGTACTCCACCATATCATAATCTGTCCACCAAATAAAGGTGGTAAAACAAGCATAAATATCAGCATCAATACTGGTTCAATGAATGTAAGAATGTATGACAATCCACTTTTTTCAGTAGCATAAAATCCAGCTGTCGCTATTCTGGTAATCGCAACAAATGGTAATGACACTAAAAATATAGGTACAATTTTAGAAATCTCAATACTTACTTCATAAGAAGCTCCGAAAACCCCTCCAATATTTGCTCTGTTTACATACATGATAATTCCACCACAAACAGCAAGAATTATTGCAAAAATGTATGCCATTCTCTGAACTCCTCTCAGGCTTTCTTGATCCTTCTCACCATAAAAACGGCTCATTAAAGGTTGACTTCCATCACCTACGCCCTGCAATATGAGATATATGATACAGATAATATAGGATACACATGCATAAGTTGCAATAGCTTTTTCTCCCCCATAAGAAGCGGAGAATCGGTTTATAAACACCAATGAAATATTAGGAGTCAATGCTAGCCCAAATGGTGCAAGACCTACTCTGAATATAGCGCCACACATTTCTTTTACATTTTTTAAGGATACATACACATAAAACTTTTTATTATATAATGCGTATATGATTGCAATTGCTGCAGTCACACCCTGTCCGGCTATTGTAGCTGTGGCTGCACCTTTCATGCCCATTTCATATATCCATACAAAGATAAAATCCAGAACAATATTGGTTATGAATCCACCAACCATCGCAAACATTGACCAGAAAGAGTTTCCATAATTTCTAATGAATGGCATCATTCCAGTTCCAAGAATCTGCAATATTGCTCCAAGTGCTATAATTTTGATATAATCTGTCGCATTTGTTAATATAATTCCATCTGCTCCAAGCAATCCTAAAATTTTAGACGAAAAGGAGTAAATAATTATGGTACTGATAACACTTACTATTACAAGAAGCCACCAGCTTGTAGCAATAAATTCTTCTGCCCGTTTTCCTTTCTTTTCTGCTGCATTAATTGAGTAATAAACAGCTCCTCCCATACCAATTCCTGTTCCAAGAGCCTGAATCAAAGCCTCAATCGGATATGCAATATTAATAGCCGAAAGTCCAGCATCTCCTATGGTATTGCCTACAAAATATCCATCCACTATCGCATATATTCCTGATAATGCAAATGCTATAATAGATGGAATAACATATTTAAAAAATAATGATTTATGATTCATTTTTCTTACAATCTCCTTCCTTGAAAAGTCTGATAAACAGCTCTGTATTATCATTAAGACTTTCTATATTCTCTAATCCCATTTTTTCGATTACATATATTTCTTTTGAGTGCAGTTTTTCTATGATATCTTTCGTATATTCCATTCCTGATTCTGTGAGGCATATCAGCTTATTTCTCTTGTCTGAATCATCAGATACCATATTGATGTATCCTTTTTTCTGAAAATCTTTTAGTATCGTATTTACCGTTTGCTTAGGTATATTCCATTTTTCACTTATCATTTTCTGCGTGCATCTTCCATTACTTTCATAAAATGAATGCAAAGCAAAAACTCCATTTGAAGACAGTCCCTGATCCTTTGACCATTCCTCATACATTGCTGTACATTCTTTCCATAAAGCATAATATCGTTGCAACTGTATTATCATATTATTATCTTTTCTCATCTTTTTCCTCCTTAAATTAGTACGAATCCAGACTTTTATATTATAGTCCGAATTCGTACTAATTGTCAAGATTTATTTATATACTTTTTCTTTATATAAACAATCAATAGTCCCTTACTAAGGACAGGAAGATTATGAAATTTCCCTGTCCTCTTTTAATAATATCCTCGTTCTTCCATCCAGTCTTTCACATAACATCTGATTCCAATATAAATAATATGCGACAGTAATAGCAATACAATAAGATTTATCGGATTAGCGTTTTTAATCCATTCTCCAAAGTAAATTACAACAGCTGTACTCGTTATCGCTACCACGATACTGATGATATCCCAACAATATTTCCGGTAGATTTTTCCTACCTGATAACCAATCCCGATTATCAGCCACCCGGTTATTACGAATAAAATTGCCATGACAGTACCGGCAATCAGCCAGTACACAATCCCGGAAAGAATACTGTTAGGTATTCCACTGCTTAACTGTCCGAAAGAGTCTGCACCTGTCACAAACTCCCGAAATAAACTTCCCATTCCTTTTCCTAACGCACCGAAAAAGACGATACAGTCGTTAAGGAAAACCGGCGAAAGAATCGCAGTAAACAGTGTTGTTGTTATGCTGTACCATGCCAGTAGAAACAAGATACTTTCATAACCAATCGTCATATTTTTATATTTCTTTTCTAACTGGCTTTTACGGCTATCGCATTTTTCTTTTGCTTTCCGGTAAGCAGTACGGTCACATTTTTCACATTTCTCATAAGGCACTTTTTTCTCAACAGCTACCTCTACCGTCTTTTGGTGTGTCTGTGCATAAAGTTTTTCCTGCTCTGCTTTTTCATACTTAAATTTCCATGCCACGGCTTCTGCGTCGGCTCTTTTCCTGCTGTCTGTCTCGCTGGTCAATCGTTCCTCTGTTTGCCTTAATCTTGTCCGCAATGCTTCGATATTCTCGGCTCTGTTTTCGCTGTTCAATTTCTCGTTCAAGGTCAGCGATTCGCTTAGCTGCCTGTTTAGTTCCTGGATTGTCTGGTCTTTCTGATCCAGTTCGTCCTGCATCTGTTCGGTCATCAGCAGAAGTTCTTCCACCTGCCCGACGTTCTCTAAGTTTCTGCATTCGCTCATCGATCTCCCTCGCTTTCTCTATCTGCTGTTTAAGGTCAGCAATTCGCTGTTCTGTTTCTGCAATAAGCTGTTCTCGTTGTTCAGCTTCTGCGTTAATTCCTGCCATTGCTGATTCTCGTTTTCCAACTGTTCGATTCTGGTTTTCTGTTGCTCGATCTGTGAGAGCAGTTCTTCTGTATCTGGCAAAAGATTTAGCAGCCTGGATAATTCGCTGTTTAAGCTTTTTAAACTCTGGTTCTGCTCCTGAAAAGACAGGAGCTGCCTGTCCCGTTCCTGCAATTCCTGTACCATCTCTGCCATAAGATTCTGCTGTTCCTCGATCTGGTTTATCATTGTCTCCATCATGGGAATGACTTCCCGGCTTTCTTCTAATGTCACGCAATCGCTCCTTCCATTGTGTTAATGCACTGGATACTTTTCCAAAAGAAATCTGTATTTTATCCAGCAGTGCATTTTGTCTTTTTATGATCTGGTTTTCCTCTACTTTCCATGAAGTAGAGGATGTCTGTCCGTTTTGAAATTTCTCGTCAATTTTTCTGGCATCTGCGCCCTCATGGATCGTCGGTATCTCTAATTTTCCCTGCCTTGCATAAGAACGGTGGTCAATGTGATTTTCCGTTTTCAAATGTGCATTACAGACGTTTGCCCATTCGCTCCGCCATAGCTCACAATTTTTCGGATTGTTCCACCCGGTAGCATCGGTTAATACACGTTTCCACTGTTTGCGGTTCCTTGTCCCGACTTTCTGGACTCCATTTTCATCAAGTACGGGGATTCGGATTCCATGACGGTCAGGGTTCTTTTTATCCTGCCACCAGTCCGGATGGGATTCATCCACCACAATATTTCCATTTTCATCTCTGACAAACTCCCAATCCTTGATTTCTTTGTTACCCCATGAGTGGTCTGAATTGAATGGTCGCATCGTCACCAGTAAATGCACATGGGGATTACCATCTCCTTTATCGTGGATACTCCAATCCGCACACATTCCCTTATCTACAAAGGTCTTTTGAATATATTCAGTTGTATAATCAATCTGTTCCTGTCGGCTCCATTCTTTCGGAAGTGAGAACTCAAATGACCTGCCGAGTTGTGCATCTGAACTTTTTTCTATCCTCAAGACTTCATTCCATAAACGCTGCTTCTGAAAAGTAAGTTTGAATTTTTCCAGTGCAGCATTTTGGTTATCTGCCCTTTTATATCGGACAGATTTCTGGAACCGTCTGATATTTTCAGCAGGTACATTCTGCCATTCCTGTGGTGCATTTTCACACATCAGCAGGCTGGTATAAACGACTTCTTTTTTTGAAGTATAGTAGCTGATCCTGCCTGTTTCTTCATTTTTCATCACATCGCCATTGAGATAAGCAGACGCCGATATGATGGATTTTCCTTTGCTGCGTCCAACAATCTTTACTGTATAATGAAAAATCGCCATGCTCCGTTTCCCCCATTCTGCCGTATCCGGCTTTGATTTCCGGCAGGTAACGTTTTTCCTAAAAGAAAATGGTATCTGCCGGAGCACCCTCTGCGTAAGAGTGCCCTGTGCATAACAGCCTGCATGGAATGTGCCCCTCTGGCGAAGAGTGCCTCCTGCGGCATGAGCAGGTCTGGCTGAAAGCCCCGCCGACGGAACGAGCCCGGCAAGCGTAAGCGCAGACCGGTTGCCACCTGTGGCAAACTTATACGGACGACCTCTGGTTGTCCATAAGTGCGCCCTTCATGAAAAAGCAATGAAGGGAATGGAAAACCCACTCCCTCCGGCATTACACTTCCTCCGTATTTGCAACTGGCTCTTTCTGCATTGCCTTTGAGAAAAACTTTCCGTTTGCTTCCTGCCTTTTTAAGAAGCCGATCAGCTTCGGGATATCTTCTTCCTCAATCGCAGAACCCAGCACTGATTCCACCGCACCGCCAATCTGGCAGAGCCTGTGTGTCCGCTTTTTGGTTTCCACATCTTTCTGACGTTTCTTCAGTTCCCGTTTCTGTGTTGCATACTGTTTTGCTTTCTCAAGGCTTTCCTGTTCTTTCTTTTCCAACTGGAGCATACGCTCCTCATAACTCTTTGTTGATCTTGCCATAAATATCATCGTCCTTTCTTTTTCTTCCAAACATAAGTTTCCTGTTGTCTGTCAGACGAAGTACATGGTATAATCTGTTTGCGTGTAGGTATATCATGACTCCGGTCTGATAGAACCTTTGGCGGTTTCTTCGGGAACCGCTTTTTTAAGTTGAACCGTTTCTTGTGACTGCTTTCACATTTCCCTTATCCCTCAAGTCCCTGCCCTCGTTGGCTTCCATAAAAAGTTCCAGCATATCCGTTTTGATCAGCACTTTCCTCCCGACCTTTAATACCGGAAGTTTCTTCCACTCCACCAGTTTTCTCAGGGTGTTCCTGCCGATTCCCGTATAATCAGCAGCTTCCTCAATAGATAAGGCAATCTTTCTTTGTGTCATATGACCACCTCCTCTTTAGTTGCATTATGCAATTTCATTTGTGCTGTCAGTATAGCGTGTTTATATTGCTTTGTCAAGCATTATGAAATTATGTTTCTTTTTCTTAAATTGCATATTGCAATATATTTTGTTGCGTGGTATAGTAATGACATACCGAAAAAGGAGGCACATCAGCATGAAAGATAAAGAACTACGCAAGCTGATCGGCAGCAGGGCAAAACAGCGCCGTCTCGAATTAAATCTGACACAGCCTTATGTCGCAGAGAAGATGGGAGTTACCGCTTCCACAATCCTGCGTTATGAGAATGGTTCGATTGACAATACCAAAAAGATGGTACTGGAAGGTCTTTCGGAAGCACTTCATGTATCGATTGAATGGCTCAAAGGGGAAACCGATGAATATGAAACTGATATTACGGATAAGAAAGAATTACTGATTCGTGATGCGATGAGTGATATTCTCAAACAGTTACCGCTCGACCTCAATAAAACAGAAGACGCATTTTCCAAAGACTTACTGCTGTTAATGTTAAAGCAATATGAACTGTTTCTGGATTCGTTTCAGTTCGCCTGTAAAAATTACAAGGGCAGTACCAAAGATGCGGACATTGCCAAAGTAATGGGCTTTGAATCGAAAGATGAATATAACGAGATCATGTTTCTCAGGGAGATCACACATACTGTCAACGCATTTAACGATATGGCAGATGTGATAAGACTCTATTCTAAGAAACCGGAAACAGCAGAACAAAGACTTGCCAATCTTTTATCCGAAGTTATGTATGAGGATTCTGAATCGGTATAGTAAGACAACCGGAGTTGTGATATACTTACACGCAAGAAGCATTTCAACAGTTCCGATTGTCTGATATCGAAAGGAGACATACGATTATGGCAAAAGGATCTGTTAGAAAAAAAGGAAAAAAATGGTACTATCGCTTCTATGTAGAAGATGCAAGCGGTAAAATGGTTCAGAAAGAATATGCTGGAACCGAAAGTAAAAGTGAGACGGAAAAACTTCTCCGCAAAGCACTGGAAGATTACGAAAATAAGAAGTTTGTCGCAAAGGCAGACAGCCTTACGGTAGGAGAGCTTCTGGATATGTGGGCGGAAGAAGAACTGAAAACCGGGACACTCAGCAACGGCACAGTGGAAAATTATCTTGGTGCAATCCGCTGTATCAAAAAACACCCGATTGCAGACCGCAAACTGAAAACAGTTACTGCCGAACATTTACAGGCATTTCTTGATCTGCTTACATTCGGTGGTGAGTTTCCAGACGGGAAAGTAAGAAAGGGATACAGCAAAGATTATATACATTCTTTTTCCGCAGTGTTACAGCAGTCATTCCGTTTTGCAGTATTTCCAAAACAACTAATCAGTTTCAATCCGATGCAATATATCAAACTGAAACGACAGGCAGAGGAAGTTGACCTCTTTTCCGATGATGAAGTGGAAGAAGGCACACAGCCGATTTCACACGAGGATTACGAGCGACTTATCAAGTATCTGGAAAAGAAAAACCCACCTGCCATTCTGCCGATTCAGATTGCGTATTATGCCGGGCTCCGTATCGGAGAAACCTGTGGTCTTACATGGCAGGACATTAACCTTGAGGAACAATGCCTGACCATAAAACGCAGTATCCGCTACGACGGCATAAAACACAAAAACATTATCGGACCAACGAAACGGAAGAAAGTAAGGATTGTTGATTTTGGCGATACTCTGACTGAAATATTAAAAGCTGCCAGAAAGGAACAACTCAAAAACCGGATGCAGTATGGCGAATTATATCACCGCAATTACTACAAAGAAGTTCATGTGAAAAACAGAGTCTATTATGAATACTATCATCTTGCCGGAACACAGGAAGTCCCGGCAGATTACAAAGAAATCTCCTTTGTCTGCTTAAGACCGGATGGCTCTTTGGAACTGCCGAGTACACTCAGCATTGTATGCAGATCAGTGTCAAAAAAACTGGAAGGATTTGAAGATTTCCATTTCCACCAGTTACGTCACACCTACACCAGCAATCTGCTTTCCAATGGGGCTGCACCGAAAGATGTACAGGAACTGTTAGGACACTCTGATGTCAGTACCACAATGAATATTTACGCTCACTCAACAAGAAAAGCAAAGCGGG
This sequence comes from Bariatricus sp. TF06-38A, assembly GCF_027690675.1. Classification (NCBI taxonomy): domain Bacteria; kingdom Bacillati; phylum Bacillota; class Clostridia; order Lachnospirales; family Lachnospiraceae; genus Bariatricus; species Bariatricus sp. TF06-38A. The sequence goes on along the minus strand of NZ_JAQFCE010000008.1, from coordinate 66,201 downwards.
ATTCCGCAAGACTTCTTGATAAAGTAGTGAGCAATGCTTAACTAAAAATTTCCCTTATTTCCCTTGCGGATTCCGCATAAGGGCAAAAATAAGGGAAAATACATATCATTTCACTATCTAAGAGGCTGTAAGCCTTGAAAAATAAGGAAAGTTCAGGAAATCTCTCCACAAATTCCGATTTCATGATATCATTTCTAATACAGATTTTACCGCATTTTTCAGGTTCAGTCCATTTTTTAATCCCAGTCGGTAGAAAAACTCTTCTGTTTCTGCTCCACTGCTAAAAATTGCATTACAGTATTCCGTAATCACTTCTTCCTGTTCTGGTGATAACGTTTCCAGTAATTCCTGGTATTTCTTATCAATCTCACTTACCGGCTCTTTATCCTGATTTAACTTCCATTCTGAATATGCTTTCCCCATATGCTCTGTAATTGTCAGATTCACAAATTCCTGCACTTCCTCTGATATGGTACTCGTAGATTCCTGTTTATCTTTCTTTTTATCATTTGATTTTTCAAGTGTCGTGTCATCAATATAGCGAATGATTTCTCGAATATTTGACTTCATCGACTGCAAATATCCCTTGATCAACACTGCAAGTTTTCTTGCTTCAGACGCTTCTGTTTCAGGATTCGACAAATATAATTCTTCCATCATCTATTTTTACCTTTCTATGTATAGCATACTCAAAAGTTTTCCACCATCATCCCAGGATAAAATCCTGTAATCCACATTTCACGACCTCAAGCACTGCAACTATCCCCATACCGATATGCGGAAGGAGTACAAACACTACTGTCGTAATTGAAAAAGCAAAACAGTCCAGATATATTGAAACATTCTATAATACAGTCTGTATTCATAGTCATTGTGGATATTTGTCTCCAAATGAATATGAGGAACAATATCTGAAAAACTTGGAAACGGACGTAACAAACTTAGCGAGTTAACAATTACAAAAAATGGGAAATTGGTTACATTTAATTTGTACTTTTTCTTGACATAGGACCAGTTATGGCATAGACCAAAAAATCACTCGATAAAAAGGAGGGGATCCTGATGTTGATCCTCTATGCCATTTATGTTGTATATATCTGTATACGATAAATATGAAAATTGATTCACTGATGTGATAAAATTCTACCTTTATATTGGAAACAGGAAACAGAAAAATCGCTTGCCGGCAGATAAATTTCTGCCGGCAAGCGATTTTTATTTTTTCAATTAAAATCCTGTCAATCTGAAAAACATCAATTCATTTGCTGATCCGTCGTCTCGTTCCTGTGTCAGCATAATTAACAGAGAGCCGTCATCTAAAAGCTGCATATCTTCCAGCCATGGATAACTGACACCAAATATGTCCTCTGTAGAAATTGCACCTACGTGCGTTCCATCTTTTGCCCAAAATTGTATTTCACGCATATTTCCATCTGCAGCCACAAAACCATTTTCTGTTTCCGCCATGCCTGTAATGGAACCGAGCTTGTCCGGAGAACTGATATCTTCTCCACCTAATTTCAAAAGCTGATTGCCATCATAATCATAGACAACAATTTTTGTGCCTTCATCTTCCACAGCCATGGAGCCGGCAACCATAATATGACTATTCGTGATCTGTACGTCATCTATCATAGAAAACAGTCCCTTGCGTTCTTCATCTTTATTTAATCCGGTCAGTATCCACGGTTCTGCCGTCAGGTTACCGCCTTGATTCGCAATCTTCTGAGTATCACTGTTCACCCAGAAACTGATTCCCCATTCTCCGGATGGATGCATATTCAGATCTCCGTCTACTGTTGTCTGAAGTGCCTTTTTCCCATCTTTTACGCCAATTACATCTCCAATTCCAGGCGAAAGATATAACATTCCACTGCTGTCCCCAGACAAATATTCAAAATCATCGTCTAATTCCATCGAAGATACGAATTCAAGTCCACTTTCTGAATATTCATAAGTATCCAGTTTGTTCTCCAGCAAATGGAACACTTGATTGCCCTGTTTTACAAACTGATGATCCATAATCTGCATAACTCCCTGTGCTTCTTTAAATGGGATATATTTCGGAACGATTGTATAAGAACCTACCATCTGCTCTGCCAATACAGGTTCAACAGGCTCTCCCTCCCATGGCCATGGTGCGCCTTTATTTCCTTCATCCTCTAATTTCAGCACAATTCCTTCTAACAATTCTTTGTCAGAATCATCTATTTCCTGTCCTCTTACTCTGATATCATAGGATGTGCCAGACTGTTCATAACGATACATATACGTTTTTTCTATGGAATTACTTTCCGGCATTGCTGTATATTCTGCATTTCCTATTGTTACAGTGTCCATTTTTCCTTCAGCATATGCCTCTAAATCCACTCCAAAGGCAATTAAACTCTTTCGATATGTATATGAATCCTCCTTGGTCGCTTCTATAGAAATGACATTCTCGGATCCATCTACTGTATCTCCATCAAAAAATCTAACGTAAGAATATTCTTCATCTTTCTTCATATTCTCTTTATCGTAGTTCCATGCCTTCGGATAATACACTGTAAATAAACTTAATTTAAGACTTTCTCTGTCTTTAAATTCTGTTTCTTCCTGCTCTGCTTTTTCCGATTTTTTCTTCTCCGGATTCTTTTTTTGTCCACATGCCGCTATCATCATCATGCATATCATGATACACAGCACACACCATAGTTTCTTTTTCATGGCGTCTTCCCTCCTTTCATGATTTCCACATCCTTTTCAGTTATTCACTGTCACTTTTTACACAGTGGAATGTGTAGTAGTCATCATCATCACTGTAGTCTACTTTCAAAGTACCATCGTCATTTATCATCACTGTAAGAGATGGATTTTCTGATTCAATCGAACAATATCCCAGTGCAACTGACCATGGGAAAGTCCCAATCTCCTCCCCTTTATAAATAACTGTTACATTACGGTCACTTTTGAAATCAAGACGCAGTGCATCATTGATGTTGTCTACTCCTTCCATAGAAGTCTGAGGTCCGTCTCCTAAAAGTTCTTCCACGCTTTCTGCAGCCCACTCACCTATGACTGCATTTTCCTCCTCTGTCAGATAGAGTGCCGGATCCATTGCATCCGTTCCATCCTTTGCAAAAATCACCTTTACTCCCATCTCGAGCATATTATCAAAAGAAATAATATCTTTTCCGATGATTCCCACCATCTCTTCTCCTTCGATGCTCAAGATAAACTGATTATCTTCGACAGACCATTTTCCATTCCCGGTAGTGTCTCCAACTGAAAAGGAAACTTTTCCGTTGTTTTTTACTTCAAATTCAAAAGCACCTCCGAAAGTTTCATCTATACTGACAGACATTCCCATCATCTGAGCGGACACCGCTACCCATTTTCCTTCATACGGGTTCTTCTCTCCTGTTTTTCCGGAGCCTCCACAACCAATCAGCGCTATCATACTGATAATAAGCACCAGTCCAAATAACAAATTCAACTTCTTTCTCATAATCTTCTCCCCTTTCAATTACTTCTTATCTGCAAAAAAAGGAGTCAGCAATTCTGCCACCTTACTGATTGGCATTGTCTGCAAGATCACCTTTCCCGGTCCTTTCACAACGGTATTAAAAATGCCTTCTCCTCCAATCAGCATATTTTTTACTCCTTTTACAGCTACAACATCCATAGTGCAGGTTTCTTCCATTGCCGCTAAGTACCCCGTACTGATCAAAATTTCCTGTCCTGCACTCAAATCATACTCCACTGCATATCCATCAATTTCTACAAACGCGGTTCCATTTCCGCTCAATCTCTGCATAATGAAACCTTCTCCTCCAAATATGCCTTTCCCTAATTTTTTCTGAAAATGCATGGACAGTTCTACGCCTTCTTCTGAAGCAAGGAATGCACTCTTCTGCACGATCATGGAGTGACCGTTGCTAATCTCCAATGCTTTGATCGCTCCCGGAAAACTTGATGCAAATGCAATCATTCCGTCTGCACCTTCTGCGGTATATCTGTTTTGAAACGCAGAATCACCAGACATCAGTCTGCCGAACATTTTCTTCATTCCGCCTCCGGAAATCGTCTCCATTTTCATGTTCGGGCTCATCCAGCTCATACTTCCGCTTTCTGTGATCATAGATTCTCCTGCTGATAATTCACATACAACAACTGGTAAATTTCCTCCTAAAATCTCATATTTTTTCATAACAAAGTTCTCCTTTCTTTTTCATTTTTCTTTTTTGTTTTCATCCTACAACAGTACCTTTTTCATTAAGCTTTGTAGCACATTGCACACACATATCCAGATCATCACAGATTAAAAAGCAATGGTCACATACAAGACGCTTACATATCGGACAAATATTAAAGATCTCTTTCGCCTGATTCAATGCTTTTTGAAATGCTAAATTCTTTTCCCGTTCATAAAGTGTATCATAAATAATCTTCCGATTTTCATTTTCCGGTTTTTTCCCCGCTCTGGAAAAACGAATTGGTGTACTTTTCCATACTGTTTTACATTCCATGCAGCATAGTGAAAAGCAAAACTCATCCGGCGTAGAACAATCTATTAAATCCTTTTTCGTAATATATTCCACATTTTTAACCTCCTTGTTAACCTCTTTGCTCTATCACCATCCTATTCTCTGTTCTCCCTCCTTACCCATTGCCTTTATTTTTTTCTCTGATCGGGCGGCCACCATTTCGTAATAAAAGCGTAGCAGATTCAGAAAGCAAATACTATGGTCGCCATTCGTATATTATGCTTATTCACCAAAATACGAACGATTAGTATACTATATATAGCGTTTTATCCTTATCTCTCCGCTATATATACGCAATATCTTTTTGTGAAAATATAAAAGAGATCTATCGGCAAACAAAAAAAAGACCCTAGCATCATTTCTGATGCTAAGATCTTGATTGGTCATCTTAACTTAATGACATTGCTGTAAAGACTCTTTTTCGTTTACTCAGTTCTGCTATATGTCAGCTTATCTAACTGATTACATTTTCGAAATAACTCAATATACAGCATTAATTCCTCTCTGACAGTTATCCCCAGTTTTCGATTCATATTTGTATTATGCTTTCTCGCTGTTCCAATACTGATATAAAGCAAAGAAGCAATCTCCTGTATCGTGTATCCATCAACATAATACTGAAGAACCATCCTCTCTGACGGAGTCAGAGTTTCCACGCGCAAAGCAAACGCCTTGAGCATTTCTTCTATATTCGGAGGAATGCCTCCATTTTCCAGTTTCTCCGTATTCCTTTTTTTCTGCATAAAATCAACCAGTGCATCCACTTCTGAAATGCCTGATAAGTTTTCGTCCGTCAGCGTATCCTCCTGCAGTGCTTTTAAACTCCGAAGAATCGGCTTCACAAAACGATGGGACATACCGACAGAAACAACCAATAATAAAATCAGGAACAACAACGTACCGATGATCCAGTCCCTTCGATTGTCCGCTGTTAATTTTTCATAATTCGCTTCTGATATTAATGTCAGTACCGCAAGCGGCATACCATTACAACTCTTCAATCCAAGCAATTCATGCCTGCCTATATAATTCCCGAAAGCGGTAGAATATGTATTATAATATTTTCCTTTCTTCACTGTCATCGTTCCTGATGGTGAAAGATACGTTTCTTTTGTATCTCCGAACATCGCCTTATCCAGATAGATGTTTCCTTTTTTGTCCACAGGAGCCAGTACTGTCACTATATTCCCACAGGAACCTTCCACCATAGGATAAGACAGCCTGAAATACAGATTACTCATCTCCATACCGCACAAACCGCGTACTTTTCCGGTACTGTCTAAAACCGGGACATATAAAAGCTGCACATCCTCCCATGTATCACTCAGCTCCAGCCGGTCTGTCCACAGGCAGCTCTCTACCAGCCGGTTTCCATCAAACTGCATAATCTGTTCATACCCCGACAATGCGGACGTATCAAATTCTAAATTCCAACGGTTATGGAGCTGTACCTGCTCTGCTCTTGCAATATCAGCATTTCCCCTGAAAAAAGCTACGTGCTGTTTGCTTGTATTTACTGCCTTTAAATCAGACAGGCGCAGGTAGATTCCCATGCGTGATGTATCTGCATATTCCGTCTTCGTATTTACCGTTGCATCCAATACAACAAAAACTCCACTGCAATATTTCACATCCAATGCAGATTTTAAGGAGGGATACAGCGCAGCCTCTAAATCCATGATCAGCTGAGGATTATCATTCAAATTTGAAAATGTCTTTCCATTGTCTGTCAGGCATTGGTTCAATTCTTTTGTAATATCTTCCGATAAAGAAATACTTCTCGCCATCATAATATCAGTCTGCTCTGTCATAGTTGACAACGTATTTTTCTGCTGGGCAGACAACATTTCCCGTACTTTAAAATCCATTCCCGGAAGGACTCCCAAAATACTGAGTAATAGAACTGTCACTAAAAAAAGTGTTAAAATCACCACGCACCAATAAACAATCAGTCTTTGCTGCATACGGATGCTTTGTCTCTTTATTCCTTTTATAATCTTCCAAAAATTTATTTTCTTTTCTCCCATATGTCAGCCACCTCTTTTTGCCGATCCGGCAGACATTATTGTGTGTATGCTGCTTTGAAATCCTCTAATGTCTCTGAAACAAGTTTATCCATATCTTCCGGATGTTCCTGCCACTCCAACCGCTTTACTGACAGGGTTTGCCTGATAAGTTCTTCAAACTTTGTTTCCAGATCCAGATAGGAATCCAATTTCGGAGCAGTATAAAATGTATAGTTCTCCTGCGTCTTTAAAAAAGCCTGATACAGGGATACATACATCGGATCACTTAACTTCTCGATCGCCTCCGGAAGGTAAACATCGAAAGCTTCCTGCTTTACCGGCATATATCCAAGACTGGTCACAAATTCCACATTCTTTTGGGCCTCCGTCAGCCATTTAAGAAACGTAATACAGGCTTTTTCTTTTTCCGGTGTAGATTTTACCGTACAAATACCGGCCCCCCGCTGCATGACCATCGTTTCTCCCCTGGCAAATACGGGACATGGCATGGAAACAATCTCTACTTTTTCCGATGTATTATCCGCATACGTAACTTCGTCTGAATAATACAACACGCTGGCTGACGAAGCCACCGATACAATCGAATCTCCCGTTCGCAAAGGTTCCGTTGCATAACCGCTGCGAAGCCATACTCCTCCGGACAGTGCCGCTTTTGCATAAGGTTCCCATACTGTTTGAAATTCCGGTCCGAAAGCCAGATTTTCTCCCTTAAAGAAATTTTCACCCAGAGATTCTACACCTACCTGAAAATAGTTAAAATGATAATCATGAACGAAAAAATTCTTTCCATCATCAGGAATGTCCGGCGTCTGGTTATCTGTCCATGCAGCATATTGTTCTGCCATTGCGAAGAGTCCTTCCCATGTTTTTAAATCTTCCATCTTCGCTCCTGTTTCTTTCGCGAAACGATCAAATGCTGTTTTATTGATAAACATAACTTCCGTTGATTTTGCTACCGGCAAAATGGAAAGTCTTTCATGAATGACACCTTCTTCCAAAAAAGCCGGAATGAATTCGTTCAGTTCTTCTTCTGTAAAATAATCATAATAATCTACAAGTTCCGTATCATCCGGCATCGCCAGAACTGTTTTAGGATAGGAAACAAACATATCCGGCAGTTTAGAGGCTCCCGGATCTCCAAATGCGGATGCCAGTACATTTTCATGTATCGTATTCGTATTTGTAACACTGCCAACCTGTACTCGGATATTTTCCTCTTTTCCAATCGTTTCATTAAATTCATCAATCAGATCGTTTAATGGCGATTCTGTCTGTCCGCCATATACATGCCACAATGTAACGGTTACCGGATCTTCTTTTTTCTTCTGCCCACACCCTGTAAAAACTATAACCGCAATCATTACCAAGAACAGGCAGCTTCTTCTCATAATATATCTCATATTATTTATCTCCTTTCCAGACAGTGTCTTATAAACAATCTGACATCTCAACGAAGAAAAGAACCATCGGATTGAGACACTTTCACATAGTATATGATATCGGTTTTCAGAGTCTTAAGCACTCCCCATATGGGTAGTAAAATGCTATTTTTAAAATCCATTTATAATCAGATTTTTCTTTGTAACAGCTACCGCCAATTTCGTTTTGGAATCAAAATTCGTTTTCTGCAACATATTTTTGATATGCCATTTTACAGTTTCCGGTGATATACACAAGCTCTCTGCAATTTTTTTATAGGATTCTCCTTCCACCACTAATCGCAGAACTGCTAATTCTCCCGGTGTAAAATCACAGCTTTTCGCCGTTCCGATCATCACAACCGGCGGAGCATCCGGATACACGTTCTCCCCTTTCATCGTACGATCCATAACCTCCAACAGTTCTTCTTTACCGGCATCTTTATACCAAAAACTTTCTACTCCCGCTTTGCGCGCCCTGTCAATAAAACTGCACTCTACTAAAGAAGTCACGATAATTACTTTTATCTGGGGCATTGTCTTTTTAATCTTCTCCGCTGCCACAAGACCACTCTCATCATTCTCCGTACAGACATCCATCAAGACAAGTTCACACCTGCTCTGTCTGCATACGGTTTCTGCCATAGCTGCGTTTGTGATAGAAGCCGCCAGACAATATCTCCCACTGGACTGAATATAATTTTCCATATCTTCCCGAGCCATACGCTGGTCTTCCACGATTAGTACCCGTATCATCTCCGCACCTCCTTTGGTATCTTAACGATTATTGAAAATTTTGACTCCGCACAAATTCTCAATGTACCTCCATATTGCTCCACCCTTTTTCGTATACCGGATAATCCTCCTCCTTCTTTGACATCCTTCTCCGTTGTTTGTCCATTATCTGTAATCACCATAATCCATTCTTGTTCCCCACTACTGCATTTTACATACAGTTCGCTTGCCCCTGCATGGCGGACACAGTTGGAAAGTGCCTCCAAAAGTATTATATCCATCAGTTCGAAAATATGAGATTCCCAGACTTGTTCTCCTGTATAAATGATTTTCACACCCAAAATCTCCGCTCTTTCCTGCACCTGCCTGTGCAGTTGTTCGCCTTTCACGGACTCGTTATCTTTATTCAGCAAGTCTAATGTCTGCTTCCATTGCGAAAGGAAAACATCCCGGTCTGCTTCCGATTCGCGCAGCAACATCCGCTGTGCCGCCAGGACGCTATATCCCAGATTATCATGCACTCTCATTTTCATAGATAACATTTCTTCTTCTCTGGTCAGCGTTATTACATTCTTAGAAAGTTCTTTCATAGCCACAGACATTTCCTGAAGTTTCTGATTTTCTTCCTTCAGCGACACTTTGTTCCGATATAATTCCGACACTTCAGAAGCAAGAACTTGAAAAAAATGATCTCCGGCTGTCGTAATAATCTCTTTCTCTGAAAATTTCCACACACTTCCATCGGCTAAGCAATATACTTTCAAATCAACATCATAAAATACATTCTCTTTCAGAGGATGTCCCAGTGCTTCCTCCAGTTCTGTAATATTCTGTATATCTCTTCCCGCCAGATTCTGGCAAATTTGATACATTTTTCGATTCATCAGTTTAGGCATTCCGTTCCCATCAAAAAAAACAATTCCACTCGGCAAATTGTCCAGACTTTCCTGAACTGCATTTTCCCTCAGGCAGCTCTTGCGGTACTTATAAATTCCAAAAATCTTCAATCCCACATATAAAAAAACACCAATTCCTATAACAATTAAAATCACATACGGTATTTTAAATAATATCATGGAATCTTCTTCGTAAAACGCCCGTTGCCACACACACAAGACAGCTGTTATAAGGAAAATAACTATAAGCAATACACTGTCCAGCAGCAACATCTTTCTTTGTCTTTTTCCTGTTCCTTCATAAATAACCAGAATCATACACAGCAAAGTCAAAAAAATAAAAAAACAAACAATCGTAATCTGATACTCCGGTGAACAGTTTTCAAATGTTTTTATCATTTGCCGCTACCTCCTCCCAGAATCAGAGAAAGCAGCCATGATCCGTCAAAATCCTGCTCCGCATAAGCTCCATATCGTCTTGCAATTTCCTGCAGATCTGTTTTGCATTCCACACTCATAGACATGATGATCCGCGCCTCTATGCGTTTCAGATTTACATTAAATGCCGACAGATCTTCCAAAGATTCCTCTATGACTGCTTCAAAAAAATCATAAATCTGCATAGCATCTTCACTTCGTATTTCTTCTAACGCGGTGGAAAAACCTGCCTCAACATGATTCCATTCCAGATTCTTTATCGTTTCCCTGAAACATAACTCCAACTCTCTTATCGGAAATTTTACTGTCTGCTCCGCAATAAAAATAAGATTACTACGCCTTTTTATATAGGCTCCGATCACAACTATCTTCCCTAATATTTTTTCCCTTTTGTTCTCATCTTCTTCCATAGAATATGCTTCAATGAATTCCGTCAAAAGTTTACTCTGCCTTGCCGTCTGTTTCTGTATTTTATCATACAGCTGATTCTTCACAGAAAGTTTTTCTACTTCTCTTTTTGTTCTCAGATTTTCTTCCTCAATCAGATTCGCATCTTTTAATTCTTCCTTCCGATCTTCAAGCTCTCTTACGATTTCCTGTAATTCTGACAGGTTTTCCTTCCACAACACATAGCCTCCCAAAATTGGTTTTCCCGACAGCCTGATCCCATTTTCTAACATGATCGGACATTGAACTACCTGCCTTACGATTTCCGGTGCAATACATTCCGAATCCTGAGATTGATAAATGCATTTTCCACTCTGATCTGTAATCTGTGCTGAAATTGTAGATGCTGCAAATAATTGTGCGTATCCTGTATTGGAAGGAATCAATCCGCACTGGATGCAACTTTCAATGATCAAAGCAAACAGAAGGCATAATGCAGCTGTCATATCGCTCGAAAATATTTTCCAGAAGGGCAGATTCAGATAATAGGCGATGCCATAGACAACCGACAGACCATAAGCACCAAAAGGCATCCAAAGCATTTTCCTGTTTTTAATTTTTCTACACCTTAATAGAATAATCAAGAGTGCTGCCAGCAGACATCCAAGATCCCAGGCGACTATAGCATAATACATTGCTCCATATCCATAGACTCCTACTTCATAGGAAGCTGCTTCCCCCAGTCTTCCCTCCGGGAAAGTAAAAACTAACTGGTGCAGATCATTCGTTAATACAATCCCTATCAGAAACAATGCCGGAAAAAACAGCAGACACCGTCTTTCCGGTAATTTATAATTCTCCGGCTGCCGTATATAAAATGCCAGATAAAGACTGACCGTAGGGAGTAACAGCATAGGAATATAATAAAGATACCAGGCGTAGCGCAGTGCTGTCGGCATCTCATACGGTATTTCAAATTTACACATACGAACGAGCATCCAAAAAACCATCATCACTGCAACCATTATTAAACAACGACGGGGTTCCTTTTGGATAATTCTCTTTTGAAAAGAAATCGCCCATACCAGATAAAGTCCTATATAAATAAAAGGCCTTAAAAGGTGACAAATAGATTGCAGATAAGGATTGGTAAAGGACACATAATGAAGCAGAACTGCCACACCTACGCATAGTACTACACTTCCGACGTATACTGTAAATTTCTTTTTCTCTGACACTGTGCGTACTCCTTCCTGTTACATTTTGCACTATATCTTGTTTGCAGTATATCATAATCTACATTCCAAATTATATCTTTTATTTTTGGTGTATGTACAAAACTCGACTTTGCCATTGCAGCTATATCTCCAACTCCATTTTTTAATGCAATGCTTTGGTCGGACAGACCTTCGTACATTCATAACAGAGTATGCACTCCGTTCCTCTCTTTCGTTTGCGGGATTCCTTATTGACCTCCACATTCATTGGGCAGACACACAGACATTTTCCACAATGAACACATTTGCTTTCATCGCAGTGAACACGCAGGATTGAAAAACAGTGGACCGAATATCTTCGCGACTGCTTAGTGGATTGTTGCCGCCTCAAAAACACCAAGAAAATGTCGGGCATAGCGTTTTCCTGCAGTAAAAAGTGCTGTTCCCAACGCAAGGCATCCTCCAATGTAGCTGAAATTCAACAGATAGAACAAGTTTCCTTTAGCCTTCCACAACGTGATTGCCACTGTCTCAAATAACAAAAATAATAGAAGTGACGCTATATATTTGCGAAGCACATTATTCTTTCTCATCATTATCCTCTTGCTCCTCTGATTTCTTATTTTTTCTCAGCACATCAATTGCAGGGCCGATGCTAACACCCATCATAACCCCCAGACACATTCCAAGACCAATATCATCTATTAGAAACCCAATAACTATACCTAAGCTTAGTCCGATAGCAATCCAGTAAAATATCATGTTCTTTTGCAGTAAGAGGTAAAATCTTATCTTCCCATATATCCTGTGCATTAGCTAAATCAATAATCCTGGACTCATTGATTTCATACTGTCCTGGTAATGGAATATACTCTTCTATAAATGAATCTTCTATTTCTTCAATAAGTTCTGAATTATCTTCGCCATCATCTTCTAATTTAACCTTCATTTTCTATCATCCCGCTAATTTTCTATAATCTCCCAGTAGCCGCTCTTAGGCGATCCATGTCTTATAAGTATGGATGATGTTTCGTTTTCCTTCTGTCATTTGTATACGATGTACAGGTTTCTTTTATCTTGCCATAATAAAAGGCCCTCCTAATGATATTTATTGTATCATAGAAGAACCTTATAAACATTATTTTACAGAAAAGGTTTCATACTCTCATGGTTGTCAAAAAAGACACTGACCGCCTTACTGTAAAAATTTTTCCAAATTAGTGAAACCTCTTGAATTATTAGACATAAGATGATAATATCTAATTAAACAGAAAGCACCCACTCCAAAGGTGGATGCTCCGAGTTTAGGTTAATGAATGTCCTTAAGGACACCGCCTATCCTGTGGATCAGACAGGATAGGCATTTTTATTTTCGCTTGTTTCTCTTATCGAGAAAGGCAAGCAACGCTACAATCAAGCTACCAAAGGACATCAACAATGCTAATATCCCAATGAAAATCGAAATGATCTCATAAGCTGTCATCGGCGCCACCTCCCTTCCTATGTATTCCGGTTGCCCGGTATCATAAAACTCGGGAGGCTACCTCTACGCTCCGCTCCGGTCGGCGCTAAACAAGCGTCCCCCGGACGCTTAACGCCCTGTCATGGGTACTTTCCTTAGATAGTATCCTAACATAAGAACTAATGCCTCTGCAAGGGAAAAAATTATTGGTTATCAAGAATAAGGTCTATCATATCTTGCTTTCCATTAGTGTATGCTACTCTATCATCTGCATACTTACTTTCCAGTTCTTCCTTTACCTTCTGATACTGCAAAGCCATATTCTCATTATCATTTAGATAATCTCTGAAATGAATATAATTTTTCCACTCAGTTCCGTTCCATTTCACAATATGAATATGGTGCGTTCTTGTATCATTTTCCATATCGCCCATTACATAAAGAAACTGACGTTCCACATCTGAACCACGATAAAATATTCCCACTTGTCGTAATTGCTCATTATGTAACATTACTTTATCAAAATCAGTTACCCCAACGACAATATCAATAATCGGTTTTGCTTTAATTGCCGGTATTGCTGTACTTCCAATATGCTGTATATCAATAGCATCATCTCCTAATATAGATTTAAGTATTTTGATTGTTTGAATGGCAGCCTCATCCCACTGTTTATCATGTGGTTCAAGCTGCACTATTCCTCTTTTTAATCCTAATGACATAGCAATCTCCTTAATATTACATCACAATTTCACTGTCGAAATATTGTTCCTGAAAATGAATCTGTCTCCTGATTTCTTCCTTTGAAAAAGTTACTCCGTCTGGCACAACTACCCACTTTTCTTCTATATCATCTTTTCTCCGAACAATGGCAATAATTTTACCTGTAAACTTCTTTACTGGTTCATTTACACCTAATATATAAGCGTCCTGCTCTTCTCCATCTGGTGCCATAACTCCTTCAATGTAACCATAATTTATTGGATAATACATATCCTTATATTCAGGATGATAACTTCCTAATGGTCTATCGACTGTGACAGTTACTGTTGTTCCAATTATAGAATTATTTTTTACCTGTAAATACTTCTCTATCAATTTCGGCTGTATCAACGGATATGTCCAGTTCTCAGGCAACTCATCCATAAGCACAACTTTCTCCATTTCGCTATGTAATTCTTTCGCAAACTCTGTTATCTCTGCAAAACAAAGCAGTCCAAATGTTTCTTCACCTGTATCATTTACTCTAGTCTTACCTGTCACCGAATATACACATATTGGTTTTATCTCAAATTTGATAGCTTCAGTCTCTTCCTGCAACTCCCTTTTAGCTGTTTCAAAAATATCCTCTCCAGCTTCTCTATGCCCTCCCGGCACTTCATATGTATCTCTTTCTTTATGTTTGCAGAAAACCCACTTGCCATTACTTTGTGAGATAATTACTGCAAATTTTAATAGTTCATCATTAACTGTATCATAAAATTTTACTTCCATCACATTTTCCCTTCCCATTCCAGCATAAACTCATTCAGAAATTCCTGCATTACAACCTGTCTATGTTCTGCCAGTTTCTTTCCCTCAGTCGTATTCATCATGTCTTTTAACAAGAGCAACTTTTCATAGAAATGATTGATGCTTGTAGAATCTTGATTATTCCGATACTCTTCTTTGTTCATTCCCATTTTAGGTTTTATTTCCGGATCATAAATCTTTCTTCCCCTACTACCACCATATGCAAGTGTTCTGGCAATTCCAATAGCTCCTATAGCATCAAGTCTGTCTGCATCCTGCACACATTTTCCTTCTATGGTATCAGGTACGACTGAATCAGCTCCTGCAAATGAAACTTCATCTATAATTTTGCATACCGCCTCTATCCTTTTACCATCTATTTTGTTAATTGTCATAAAATCAACTGCATTTTTCTTGGTAGCATAAGTGTCCGGAGAAAGCTTAATATCGTCCACATCATGTAACAGAGCCGCCAACCGCACTGTTTTAACATCTGCATTTTCCTGTTTTGCGATTTTAGTAGCCAGTTTATATACTCGTATCGTATGATAATAGTCATGACCA
This sequence comes from Bariatricus sp. TF06-38A, assembly GCF_027690675.1. Classification (NCBI taxonomy): domain Bacteria; kingdom Bacillati; phylum Bacillota; class Clostridia; order Lachnospirales; family Lachnospiraceae; genus Bariatricus; species Bariatricus sp. TF06-38A. Next base: position 51,019 of record NZ_JAQFCE010000008.1, on the reverse strand, counting down.
CTACTGTCTCCCGAAAATATACTTTTTATAAATCTCTTTTCATTATCTGTCATCTTTTCTCCTAATCAACCTAACAACGCAATATATTGATTTATGAAAGTCATTACTCTCCCCACAAATAGAGCCAAACCAGAGCCATTTGATAAAACAAATGCCGGAAACCCGCATAAATACAGGCTTTCGGCATTTTAGTCCGTTATTCAAACTCGCAAATAAAATCTTATCACTATACACTTTTGTATAGGGATTATGGTTCTATCTGGTTTTATATGTGTTCCACTGTCCAAAGTCCACAGACTGTACTGAACGGTGTTATCAATTTGTTATCACATCTCTGTTATCAATCAAAGATTCTCGTGATATCCTGATATCGGTTAACTACACGATAAATCTCTACATATTCGTTACCGACCTTGTAGATAATAACATAATCTTCCCATATCGCATATTTATAATCTGTCCGAAAGCTGACCCGTTTGGAGAGATCCGACCCCATTTCAGGAAACATCTGAAGGTTTTCAAATTTACCGTAAATTTCCTTTATGGTCTTTGCTGCATATTCTTCGTTATCTTCAGCAATATAATCTCGGATGTTTTTCAAATCCTTTGCAACAATCGGATTGATCCGCAATTTTAACATCTTATTCCCCCACAAGTGCTTTCAGTTCGTCCAGATCCAGCCAACCTTCGCCATCTTTCACTGCTTCTTCAGCTTCCTGCAGCTTCAAGAGAAGCTTTTTCTCTGCACGGTCACGCTCATAATCTTCAATATCCATGACAACGAAACGTCCTCTGCCATTCTTAGTCAGATATACTGGTTCTCCTTTATGACATTTTTTCAGGACTTCATTATAATTTCTCAAATCAGATACTGGTAAAATATTTGCCATATTCTTTCAGCTCCTTCCTTTGATTTTAAATTGTTTCTGCTACTTCTATTATACACAAAAAGCTGTAAAATTCAACGTATATTTTTACAGCTTTTATTTTATCATTTCTATATATTTTTATCACAATCTATTTCAAATATTGAGAAAAAATCGCCTCCATTTCTTTATTTCCTTTCAAAAATTCATACTCTTCTTTATTTTCAATTTCTGTAGCTAATGCATGAACAAAATTATTTCCAACGCCTGAAAAAGACTTTCCCTGTACTGTATCCACATATCTGTAATATAAAGGTGATTCCACCATCTTCCATGGCTTCTGTGACTCCATCAGCACTTCTTTTATCAACTGAATACATTTTTCTACATCCTTTCGATACACGGCAATCAATAGATATGGTACTACTTTACCGTAATCCCACAGACCAAATAATGATACCATATGTTCTGTGATTTCGGCAATCTCCTCTGCTTTACAATGATTTCCGGTTTCTTCTTCCATTTCTATCAACTTATACAGATAGTTTTGTATATTCGTAACTGTCTGCATCAGTTTTCCCTCTAAAAAGAACGCTGCAATATCTGTCCCTTCCTGGTGTGCTAGTACATTCGTTTTCATAATTGTGGCATCTATCACAGTATCTGGAATTTTATCCAAAAAGATATTTGCTTCTTTATATTTTTCCATTTGTATATATTTCGCTGCAAGCATAAAAATACTGGAAATCCTTACCTTTTCATTCGGACTTTCAGCAGTTCGTTCCAGCCATTCAACAATCACATTATTGCATTCCAACTTTTTCTCATCATCGACATCGGATAAAGTTAACGCCGCATTTAAAACAGTAGCAATTGAATAAATCAACGAATCACAATGAGGATATTCCTTTATTTTATTTTTTCCCATCTCAAAAGCTTTTATAAAGCTATCCAATGAAACTTCCGAAAGCTCATTCACAAATTGTCCAATCTCTTTTTCTGTCAATTCTTCACGAAATGAAAATAGTTCATTCATATCAATTTTTAATAATCGAGCAATTGCCGGAAGTAATGATATATCTGGATATGTGTTTCCTTTTTCCCATTTATTTACCGCAGGAGTAGAAACGTCCAAATAATCCGCCACCTGTTCTTGCGTTAATCCCGCAGTTTTCCGATAGTTTTTTATCTTCTCACCAATTTGCATTGTTCCTACCTCCTGTTTATATTCTCATTATAGTATTTCTAATATGTGTTTACAATTGAGCCTTCGTTTAATTATGGCTTCGATTTCTTAACTACCGGTTAAAATCTGCGAGAAAAATGCTCTATTTTATAATTCTACAAATCAAAATATACTTAAATTTAATTAATTCAAGAATACGTGCATCAGTACTCCAATTAAGAAGCAAATCATCGCTGTAACACCCGCACTGATAATAACCTTTAATATATTTTGATAAGGACGTTTTCCCACTTCAACTGCCTTATGAAGTTCATCCAATTTTTTTCCCTCCGTAAATGCAACAATTTCCTTATAGGTTTGTATATCATTTTTCTTTTTTAGTTTTTCAACCTTTAACGCCCAGTATATTGTAATAATAAATAAAATCCCAAACGGAATATACGCATACCTTCCGAGCCACATAAACAAAGGTACTGCCGATATAATCAACACGGCCAAATGAACTGTATAGATGGAACCATAATAATTAAACTTTTTAATTTCTTGCTCGCTAATAATTTCTTTCATTTTCTCTATATCTCCTTTAATTAATTGATCGAGAGACACATTAAACAATGAACTAAGAAGTAACAAGCTATGAATATCAGGATAACTCTTTTCGTTTTCCCAATTAGAAATTGTCTGTCTTGTTACATATACCTTTTCTGCCAATTCCTCCTGTGATAGATGAAGCTCTGTTCGGTATTTTTTTATCTGTATACTCAGCTCCATATAATTTCCTCCCTTCGCAAGTAATTTGTTCTCTTGATCTGAGCCAAGAATAATCATTTTTTCATTATCTGTCTATCAAAGATATTTTACTTAACGGAAAACACAATGTCAAAAGAGTTTTACACTACAAAACTCATACCTTTTCAGCAATTTTTATTTTCATCTTTGTAAAGAGCAGCCTTTCGACTACCCTTTCGACTCACATATATACTCTTCCAATTTTCCACCTCTTTTGTAAGTTCTTTAACCTGCACAGCCATTGCCGCAACCTTATTTTTTATCTGAAGAAACAGCGGTTTGATTTTTTTGTCCCGGTAGGTCGCTGCCCGTTCCAACGTACCAGCTTCCGGTAACAACATTTTAACTGTTCCATATTCTTTTATTTCCTTACTCACATTATCCATAATCGGCTGTAACTGTTCCCTGCGTTCTTCCAGGCTTTTTAATTGTTTTTCTGCTGTTTCTGCACGCTTTTCTGCTGCTTTTTTATCTCTGACCGCCTGTTCTTTACTTTCCTTCAAAAGCTGTATATCTTCTCTGGATTCTGCGATTTGTACGGCCAATCCTTCGTTCTCTGCTGAGGTGCCCGCAGTCCAAAAGAAAACTATCTGAATGCACTGGCTGATATTTTTGATGTCTCTCCGCATGCACTGGCTGTCCCGGATATTGACAGCTATGTAGGACTTATGCATACCTTATTTACATTAGAAGACCTTTACGGACTTCATATTGGTGAGATTGACGGAGAACTCTGCCGCCGGCTGGACAAATCCAAAGGAACCACCTACCTTTCTATGTTTGATATGTTCCATGCATGGCAGGAGCAGGCAGAAAAACTGAAATCCGGAGAAATCACTCAGGAAGAATATGACCAGTGGCGGTATAATTATCCAAAAAACTACAAATAAAAACCAACGAAAAAAGGCCTTACCAAATTGATTTCACTCAATTCAGTAAGACCTTTTTGTTGGTTTCACACATATTACCTGATAACCACAAGATTCCGGATAAATAATGCCAAAATCTCTCGTGTTATCATTTTGTTATCAAATAGAACTTTATCTGCCCTGAAATGCCCTGTTTATAAGGGATTCCAGAAAATTTTTATTACTCAAACTCGGCGTGTCCCTCGTTGTTATTAACTGTATTTGTTTAATTTTTATGCAAATACACACCGATTTTTACTTCGATTACATCATTTATTCTGGCTTGCTGATTTTCTGTTGCCAAAATGTTGCCACGCCTTTATTATAGCAAATCTTCGCAGATTGACAATACATTTTTGAAATGTTACGCAATAGAAGCCCGTTTTCGAGGATATAGGTATAAAGTATCACACCCTCTCCCACAGCGTTTGAAATTCCTTACAAAACAAGCATTTCAGAATGTCTAAAACGTAACATTACCATTAAATACTCTTTTCATCAATCATTAGTCTGTCATCTACAATTTCGTCAATTTTGTTCGATTGTTTAATCCTATTTACAAAATCGTAATTGAGTAATTCTTCATTCCAAAGACGTACAATATTTTTCTCCGCACAATACTGTAAACTTTTTATAATTCGAGAAATTTTATATAGATAACCTCCCTCATCATACATGGAATCTTCATTTTCCCATTCTTCCATCTGCCCCGAATACTGAATAGTCGGTAAATTATGCACAGATTCTTTTTCAAGCCTCAAATAATTATTAGCCATTAACTTGCAACTATCATGTGCTTGCAGTAAAGCCTTAAAATCTTTGTATACAATTCTTGATTTTACATCATAAGCAAAATATGGTGTCACTTTCCCATCTATCGGATTAACAAACAAATGACAATATGAAAATCCTTCTAATTCATTAGGTCTTTCTACATCAACAATGCAACCATGTATCTTTCCAGAACCGCCAAGATGTTTGATAAATTCGGAAATTCTCTGTTGACCTCCCACGTACCTGTATAGTAGTTGATTTACATTTTCCACATATTTTTTGAGGTTATCATAATAATAAGCTAAATCCTCTATCCTATTTCGTCCTAATCTCCCCAACTTTCCACCATTCATAAGATATAGTGATTTTCCTCTTGAACGTTTGGAGTATTCACAGTATATCAAAAATAAATATATACTATTTCTTTTTAGCATATAAATTGTTCCATCTTCCCTTTTAAATGACATGGAAACCAATTTCCCTCTGTTAAAATCAATATACTGCTCCCGTGTTATTTCATGTATTCCGTCTTGATAATAAGCAAATATATCATAATTATTATCACAATAGAAATATTTTAACCCAATATTCTTTGTTCTATATCCAATTTGGTTATCAGCATATATAGTTCTTCTATCGCTCACTTCATAAAAGTTTTGGTGATTGTGCCCATTCAAATATATCCAATACGGATTATGTGGTTCAGTATTCCAGTCTCCTTTTTTGACGTGTGTAAGGACAATAACTCTGCTTTTGTCTAAGCTTTTTAATATTTTGGTGTATATCGTATTAAAACGAATTGCCTCTTGTATATCTTTCCTCAAAGCTGCTTCTCTTGATAATTCATCAAAACTTTTCCCATATCGAATATTTGAGGCATTGAATTTTTCATTTAAACCACTAAATCCTATTCCACCCAAAATAATGACCGAACAACATTGAGACTTGCTCCTTATTTCTTCTTCACTCATTTTCAATATTTCTACTTCACTGAATATCTCACATTTTTTCCTATCTTCTACACACATTAAATCATTTTGTAAAAATATTATACCTAAATCATCAAAAAATTTCCTATATATTTCTATATTATCTTCCATGTCAATACAAGGATCCCATAATTCGTGATTACCAGGCACAACCACTATCTGATTTGGATTCCACCACTGTATAAGTTCGTTATAAAAAATAGCGGCAAACTCAAAAATAGATGAAGTATCTCCTGCAATCAGCAAATAGCTATTATATGGCCTGGTTCCAATGGAAGAAACCATACTTCTTGCTAAATACTTTATATATGAGCGTATTTCTTCTTTTGTTGCCTTATCCTTAAATTTATTGCAAACTCGATGTGCTAAGTGAATGTCACTAATATAAAAAAACGGAATATGACTAATATCAAATCGCTCATGTTCATCATCATCTATAGGTTTGGGATAACAAAATTCATTAGGTATCATAATCTCATTCCTTTAGATAACTATAAAACAACGAAGCCCGTTAGCCCTTGTGGTTAGCGGGTTTTCGCTGTTCTGTACTTGTTGCAAAATCCGCTTCGGTCAAATCTCGGTCAAATAATTTTCTAAAGAAATGTTGCACCTTTTCTATTCTCTTTCTTATTCTTGTTCTGATTATATGATTTCCTTATACAAATTCTGTAATTTATCCATTTCCGATTTTGCTTTATCATCTGTGACGTGCGTATACAAATCCAGTGTGATTGCTATGGAATAATGTCCGAGGAATCCTTGTACTACCTTTGCGTCAATCCCGGCTTCAAAACAACGCGTTGCAAAAGTATGACGAAGTGCATGTGGATAAAAATGCGGAATCGGTATAAACACTGTCTTGTTTTTCTCTGCCTGCTTTTTTCGTTCCTTATTGATAGATTTTTCTATCCAGTCTAACGTCACTTGAAAGGTGTGTTCTGTAATCGGTTTTCCGTTCTTTCCAACAAACACAAGATTTTCAAATCCCTCTAATGGTTGCCATTCACTAGCTGACAACTGCATTTCTTTCAACTGAATCCACTGACGTTTTAAAGCCTTATACACACTGTCCTGCATGGGAATCGTCCGTATACTGTTCTTTGTCTTTGGTGTCTGGTACTTGAATACATACTTCTTTGTTTCCTTATCTTTGATATACACCAACGTTTTATTTACAGAAATTTCCCGTTTCCGAAAATCTACATCATCCCATGTAAGCCCAAGCAGTTCTCCGCCACGCATTCCCGTTCCGAGTGCTACCTGTATGAGATTCTCGTGTATTCTCTCCTTTGCGTGTTCCAATACTTCCCGTTGTTCTTTCACAGTCAGTACCCGTATCTGTTTTGTCTTTGTTTTGGGAACTTCCACTCCTGCACATGGGTTGAATGTAAGAATCCTGTTATGCACTGCATATTTGAACATAGCATTGAGAATATTATACACATCCCGTATAGTCTTTGTGCTGTAATCATCATCTGCCATATTCTGAAGCAGACGTTCCAAAATAATCGGATTAAAATCTGCCACACGTTGTTTTCCTATCTGCTTCTTTATGTAACGTCTGTAAAAATCATCATAACGTACTTGTGTACTCTCCTTGATAGTCCGCTTCTTATGGGTATTCAGCCAGATATCAAACCATGTATCCAGAGTGATATTATCGCCCTTTCCTTTCAACCCATGCTTGACTTCATAGCGTAAATCTTCCATTTCTTGAACTAACTTTTTTAAGTCCGCATTATCTTTTGTATACGTTTCTCCTTTGTAATAAAACCGCCCTCTGTAAATTCCGCTTTTTCTCTGCATAATTCCCGGCGGTAATGGATTTCCTTTTAAGTCCTTGCCCAATCTGCACGCTCCTTTCCGTGCAAGGACTATCAGAACTGGTCTGACAGTATTATATGCTTATTTGTGTTTATACTGCAATTACTTCATATTTATTTTTCAGATTATGCCCTTCGTTTTTCTTCAAAAACTGGTCTAAAACCTCAGAGCGTATAAGAATCTTATTTCCAATCCTTATGACCGGAATCTTCTGCCATGTAATCAGCTTTCGCAGATTATTTCTTCCAATTCCCGTATACTCTGACGCTTCATTCACTGTAAGGGCTTTCTTTGTCTGTATCGTTTTCTGTGTATGTTCTGTCAAAGATTCTCCTTTCTTCTTCCCTCAAAAGGAAAGATTTTTTATAGTCCTCATATATGCGTTGTTGTTCTTCGTTCATCTGCCCCCGTTCTATTAGCTGGCGGATATAATCTCTGTTATCCAGTTTTCCGATTTTATCCATTAGCTTTAAAGAGGGCGAAACTGCTACGTTCAGCCACTGCCATGTTCGTTCCAGTGTCTTTTTCTCTGGATTCATGGTCAACTTTATCTTCCCTACATCCTGCATGAGTTCTTCCCACGGGGGATAAGTAGGATAAAGCCGTTTTCTTGTAACCGTGCTGTTTTCCGGCTTCTGTAAAAACCGCACTTTCTCGTTTAATACAGACAACGCAATCCGTGCCACATCCCTGTCTTTCAGAAGTTCTTCTACTAATCTGACCGCTTTTTTGTGCCGGAATCGAAGTTCATATCTGTTCCAGTCCGGGTTGAGTTCTTTTCCGAACTTTTCTGCCTGTTCATATCCCTTTTCATAGAATGTAATCCGAAAATCACTGTGTTTACTGCCGAGATATAGTGTTTTTCCCTGCGCTTCTATTTCATCCTCTTTCAGTCTATCAGAACGATTCTCTGCTGTATCACGCAACTGACTAGATATCAGCCCCTCGTTTTTCAGACGAATCAATTCCGGGATAGACAGATAAGGCTTTGTATCGTCGATTGCCAAGTCTATCCTCGGAAAATTCACCGGGTATCTGCAAACTCTTTCCAGAAAATCAAACCATGTTTCCTTATTCATCATAAGGAAATTTTCATAATTCCTGCACCCCGAACCACTCATAAGAATCTGAAATCCCTCATACTGTGCATTTCCTGTCGGTTTCAGAATCTTGATATTGTCAAATCTTGCTATCAGTTCGTGTCCAGCAATTCCTTTTTCCTTACCATGCAGTTCCATAAAACTCAGTGGAATCCGCAAGATATCTTCTATGATTATGAACACGTCTACACCTTTGACAGTAATCTGACACCAGTCAATCAGTGCTGTCAAATCTTCTTTCTGACGAGTTACCCCCCTGTTAGTATAGGGGGGTTCTGAAATTTTCATTACCTCTGTTATCATCATCCCTGCCTTTCGTAGTATGCCGTGGCTTTCGCCACGTTCCCGGAACTTCCTCTACTCCCTTTGCTCCTTTCACGCTGTACGGAGCAGTCCGCAGAGAATTTCCGGGAACAGTCTCTACACGTTTCCTTTTCCGGTAACAACACGGATACCCTTGCAGGAGATTCTGTCCACCAATACCGGGAAGTTTCCTCTCTGCACATAAGGGGCATATACCGCTTCTTCTAGTTCTACCACTGTGTAAGGCTCTACCTTTGGAAGTTCTGTTGCTTCCAGACGGATATCTACGCTGTTTCCAAGTTTCATGCTTCCGAGGTGAAGTTTCAATGCTTCCACTTCCTCGGTTTTCTTCCGGGTTTCCTTATCATACTTGTAGCAGTAGTCTGCTCCCATGTAACGGAGTTCCCCGAACGCTTCTCTGACCTGTTCTTTTGTCAATGTAATCTGCATGCTACATTTCTCCTTTTTTGAAATCATGGTGAATGAGTGTCTGGTAAGTGTGACAAGTCCTTTTCATATCCACGTCTATATTTATTTCATTACTTTTCTCCTTACCTCTTAACCTCATCATAGACCTGTTTTTTCTTCTTGTCAACAATTATTTTACTTTTTCCCTTACTTTTTATTTTTGTATTTCAAACGCTTAACTATATCTTTTTATAACTTATTATAATTTTACCCTTACATTTATCCTTATCTTGTGTTATGATGAAAACAGAAACGAGGTGTGCATATGTTTGTGAATAAAGAAGCAGTAGGAAAACGAATTTTACAGATACGCAAGAAATACGGTTACAGTATGCAGAAGTTTGGGGAAATCATAGATAATGCCCCGAAAGGCTCTGTAAACAGTTGGGAAAAGGGTGTGAATCTTCCCAATGAGAAACGCTTGAAGCAGATTGCCACGTTGGGCAATATGACGCTGAATGAACTTCTGTATGGTTCATTTAAAGAATATGTAGATATGCTTATCACAGAAAAACTGGGGATTGAACTGCCGGAAGAATTTACCAGAACTTTCTATTCTCTTTTAGAGCAGAACGGATTTACCTACGGGGATGATATCGAGATTGTCCGGCTTGTAAACGGCTTTCTGACTTATCATAACCTTACAACAAAAGAAACCGCCATTTTCTATCAGCCAACTGCATACTCCGGCGATTATTTTGACGGTATCATACAAAAAGAGGATTCTTCCGTTCTGGTCTGCCGGGCATATGCAGATAAGGCAAACAACACCTTACATATCATTCCGGCTTTTGAGAATGGACAGACTGAGGAAGTAGCAGACTTCTTTCATGCACTGAAAAGCATAACCGCTCCACACAACAACAATTATTTCACTTCCGGCTTTCTGACACTCGGACTGGCATTGAGAGATTCCAAAGTAATTATCTATGGAATTGATGAAAAACAGGGAACAGCACAGGTAATCCCTTACGAATATGATTGCGAATCAGACGCTTATATCCAGAATGAACATCTGTCATATACCAGACAGGATAGCTTTTTCCGAGAAGCCACGAAAGAAGCGGTCTATCGGAAAATGCAATCCGACAGAAGTAACCCATAAGATAAACAAGAGGACTTGCAAGGTTTGTGACCTTTCAAGTCCTCTTATGTATCATGATGGTATTGGCTGTGTCCGTTCCGTAAAGGACTGCCCTACGGCGTCTCGGCTTCGCCTTGTTCCTTTACCTCACTAATAATAATGTTCTGATAGCAGAACTCTTACTTATACTTTTATCTTACTATTCTTTCAATTTTTACCGTTTCACCATCAATATTATACTTAAAAAAATAAAATTTAATAACATTTCCTTCTGATACTTGTTCTAGATCACCTTTACACTTAGTACAATCTAAACTAACTTTTGTCGTATCAAAAAATAGACTACTTTCTTCCTTCTCATTTAGTTCTATTAAAAGTGTATCAAAAGTTTTCTCTACAACAACCCCACTCAAATGAAACCAATGAGAATTATCATCTCCACTAGAACGCAACTCCATATTTTGACGATTCTCCTTAAAAACATTTCCTTTTACGCCAAGCACAATTAATACTATTGCAAGCAAAAGTATGATTAACAAAATCAATCGTTTCTTATCCATTAAATGTAGTCCCCGATATGTCTGTCCAACTATCAAAATCAAAATTCAAATAACGTACTGTATCCCCCCATCCATCAAATACCATCAATGTATGTACTGTATTTCCAGAATTATATGCTCGCAAAGTTGCATATCCCTCTGCTGCCATTGAATGCCCCGCACGTTCTCCAGTATCACTGCTAATTATACCACAATGGACAACTGCTATATCTCCTCTATCAATGCAATTAGTGAAAAAATTATAATTGGGACTATAGTCAGTATTTTGTGTTACAGAAACATTCTTTCCAGCACAAAAGTCCACAAATCCAGGTCCAATATTGCCAATAGTTGTTGAACCATATGTTATTCCTCCACTCTCCGATGAAACTGTCGTTCCTGTTGAATCCCAAATATCCATATAATCACCTGCAATATCTGTATAATCAACAGCATTATAATATGCACCACATGCTAATAATGCACTAACTGCACATGCATAATGTCCTGTTACACTTTCTATATACGGCTCATTAAAGGAAATAAATTCTTGAAGATGATTTGTTGAAACAAGCGTGTAGTTTTCATAAACTTCATCAATATCTAGCAAAACCTCATCCCAAGTAGCTGGGTCTTTTCCCCTACTCTCATTCAAGGACAGTACTGTTTTTTCTAATGTTTCACCATAATTCGTTCTAATCTTTCCCAAATTATCAACAATACCATATTCAAACGGAGCTATTTTATATATTTCAGAGGTATTTGCTTTTTCACTAAATACATTTGCTTCACTTTGATAAATCACCTCATATGGATTTGCTGAATTATTACCAAATGAGTATTCTGATATCAAAGATTCACACGTAGTATCAAAAACTACATATCCATATGGTTTGTTTTCTAAATTGTAATTTACAATATATCCAATAGCTTGACCTGTTGTATCATAAAATTTTCTCGGATTATTAGCAACAATATTGCTATTTTCTCCTATTCCCTTTGCAAAACGTTCTGCCATCTGTATCGCCAAATCATCCGTAACATTTACAACAGAAGTATTCTCCGATGCATGGACAGGAACTATTGACATAATAGTCAATATAAAGATTGTCAAAAGTGAAGCAAATCGTTTAAAAATTTTTCTCATAAATATCCTTCCTCCTTAGATTATATATTTACTTTAATATTATATCTTATTCCCTATTTTGTCTATATTTTTTTATGTTTATTTCAAATATTTCATTCTATTTTATTTTTATCAAACTATTTTCAAACAAATCCAAACAAAGAATCTCGGGGCAAATTTCGGTCAAATCAGGATAAATAAATATAACACTTTATATGTAAGTCAATTTTAAAAAAGCCTGTAATTCCGGGCTTTACAACACTTTGTAACACAATATAAACCAGTTCGATAATCCCTCATTACTTCCCATAAATTCATCTGAATCTGTTTCCAAAATCTTTTTAATAGATGAAAAATATGTCCCGTCATATAATCCTTGTAATTGCAATATTTCACTATTGATAGTAGCACCATCAATATTATATTGCTTTAAATCTATTCCTTTAAAATCAAAATTTCTTAATTCTGCATCAAAAAGATCTCCATCTAAAAAGCTATAAAACTTGTCAAAGTCTCCAAATTCCATCACAACACAATATGATTCTTCTATCATCTCATTTTCATCAAATATTGAGGCATGTTGTCCACATACAACCTTAATTTTTACACAAAATTTTCCTTCTTCGGAATTATAATACTTGTGTATAAAATGTAATTTTCCTTTCGTTTTTTGATAGTTCAGAATATCATCAACAATTTTTATCTGCTCTGGCATATACTGTGCAACAGAAAAATCTTCTTCCATACAACTTATACAAAACGCCCTCACATCTGGGCGGTTAGGCATATACATTAACCATTTAGAATTATGCTCTACAACCTTTTTAATTAAATCAATTTCTGTGTTATTGTCAAACAATTCATATCTTTTTTCTCGTGATACATATGATAAAGTACTTACATCTTTTTTAATAGCATTTATACAAATTCTCAATGTCCTAAAATTCTCTGGTACATTATTCAAAAGTTCCGGGTCTGCCTCAACTGCCAATTCGCACATTTTCCTCGTAATAAATTGACTAGGAACATACCGAAATGCCTGTCCATCCTTTTTTACCGCTGCCAAGCACATTTTTGAATCCAAACATTTTCTGGACACAAATTGTAAAGCTAAAGGATTCTGTCTAATAGCCATTTTGCAAATATCTATCGTTTGTTCCTTTTTAGGAATCTTTTTTAGTAACATACCATCCTTTTTTAATTCCTTTGTAATATCCATTCTCCCTTAACCTTTCTTCAGCCTTTATATTTTAATTATAACTTCTTCGTTTGAAAGAGTAAATGGAAATAGCAAATCCCCACCAGCCAGTCAAGAGTAAATTAACGGCTACGCCACTCTTGACTAACTGGCGGGGATTCGCTTCATGCAGCTAAGAGGTCTTTAAGCAGCCCTCCGCCTGTCAGCGGGCTTCCCGATTATGTTTTCTCCTTGCAGCCCGTTTCTGCTCGGCTTCTATCTGTTCCTGCTGCTTTACCCGGTCAATCACAGCATTAACCTGTTCAGAGCCGACCACAGCTTTTATACGCCCAAAATCTTCCACCACTATCCTCAATTCCCGGTTTTCCTCCAAAACTTCTTCCAGCCTGTTTGTCAGTCGCTCGTTTCCGCTCCGTTCCCTGTTATACGCCGCTTGCAGCTTTGTAAACTTATTTGAAATATCCAGATATGCCGAATAAACGGAGCGCATAACTTGTACAATTTTCTTTACCAGCGGTTTTGCTTTCTTTTCCCGATACGACTTTGCAGATTCCATAACCGCCGCTTCTGGAAGCGTCTGCTCCGGATCTGCGGAAAAGTCTGCCGCCAGCTTTTCCATGTTCTTTACCATAGGAGCAAGTTCATTCATGCGCTTCTGATATTTGTCCGCCTGTTTCTGTGCTTTCTCTGCTTCCTGCCGGGACTCCTGCAAATCTTCCTGTAAGGAACGAATCTCATCATCAACCTGTAACAACTGTTCATGCAAATCTTCGTTGATTTCTTGAAAAGTAGCGTTTTCTTCCTGCAATTCCGCTTTTTTCGTTTCCAGTTCTGCAACTTCCTTTGCCCGCTCCTTTTTTTCAAAATCCAAGACAGATAAATGCTTTTCATGTGTGCCTTTCTTCTCCCACTCAATCCCATGTTCCAGCATGACAGCGGCAAGCTGTTCTTTCTCATAAGCCACCCACTGATTTAATTCCGTTTCCCGTCTTGCGCCGCCTTTAAATCCGAGAGCAGATAACGCCTGTTTCAAAGAAACTCTTGTATCAAGTCCCCGCTTGCTTCCTGTCGTATACGGTACAAAATCTATATGCAAGTGGGGCGTTGCTTCGTCCATATGAAGATAGGCACTGAACACCCTCAACGTAGGATTTCGTTGCTGAAAGTCCTGCATATATTTATCCAACACTTTTACCGCAAGCTGTCCGTTCTCCGTTTTCGCTCCCATGTTGTCCTTATCCCCGATTTGCAGGATAATCTCATGGAATGGTTTTTCCTGCTTGCCGGAACAGATTTTCCCATAATAATCATCAATCCGGCGGTCACTTCTAGTCTGCTTCTCATTGTACCGGGCGAGTGCTTCATCAAACAATTCGTGATATACGTCCTTAATATTTTCGTTGCAGTATTCCACGTTCCGACAGCTTCTTTCCGGGTCAGTATTCTTTGCATGAAATTTTCTGCTGTTATGGTTGACAGAGCCTTTTCCTGTCATAAAGCTGATTGTTCGCTTCAATCAATATCCTTTCTCCCTGTTCGGGTAATCAGCGCCGGATACGGCGCATAAGCTTTGTTACTTTCGCCGAAAGTAACGCAAAAGCACTTTTGACAGCCGTTCCGTCCATCAAAAGCTGCCTTTGCGCTCTGCCGAGGGCTTTTCCGTCCTACGGACGGGCGGCTGTTCCCGCCGCTTTGCTTCCGCCATAGCTTTTCGGATAGCCGAAAGTACGTTTTCTACTGTACATTCCTCCCACCCACACAGCCATACCAGCGTCCGCATTTCTGCCGCAGTCAGTTCCACATCTCCAAAGATTTCATTGAATGCGGCAATCCTACGGGCTTCATTTTCGTAAAAATATTTGTTCACGTTCCGGGTTCCCCATTCCGGCTGAATTATCATCAAATCACACCTTTCTCGTTATCTGCTATCCACAGGAGCGTGACACGCTCCTGTCTGTTATCATCAAAGGAAAACTACCAGCGGAAGCTATCCGGCACTCCACGTTTTTCCAGATATTCCTGTCTGGCATTTTCCCGTTCTTCCTGTGTGGGCGCAGTCTTATATTTCGCATATAATTCATGGCGCACCAGAGAATCCAATTTCTGCTCCAATCCCTGCCGGATTTCATTCAGACAATCATCATCTTCCATTAGATGATAGCGGAGCAGAGATACAAACAATTCATAAGGAATTTGCACGTTTTTCATCACTTAATCCTTTCTGCGTCGGTTTGCGTCGATAGCGTCAATATTTTCTATACCAGCCCACTGTAAAAAATACCGTCGCAACCGACGCATATCGTCGCTTTTACTCTCTCGGCTCAAGCCGTTTCAGAACAATCTTCCTTTCATGCCCTCGCTTATTGTCATAGAAAATTCCATAGTTATTAAGCAACTGACTATTGACTACATTCAATTTTCTGGAAAGCACGTTTGCCTGTATCTGCATATCCGGCAACTGGCTCACAAGTTCTGTTGCTGTCCCCTCCCATTCCGGCTTATCCTCTGTCAGAAAATTGTTGATTGCTTCCAGCAGAGGATTCGGCGGTTGTTTCCACAGTTCCGTCTCCGCCTTTTTAAATTTCCAGACGCAGCACTCCCGGTCAAACTCTATGGTCAGTTCCTGATCCGGCTGGTCACGCCCCACAATATCCAGCACCGCCTCATTGTCAGTACGCTTTTTCTTGTGCATGATAAACGCCCCGTCTGCCGCTCCAAGCAACCCATTTGTGCCGGAAATCATATCAAAGCTGTCCTCGGATTCCAGCTTGCGTGTGTGATGAACCACCAGCAGGCAGATACCGTATTTATCGCTGAACGATTTTAACTTTGTCACAATCTCGTAATCACTGGAATAGCTGTACCTGTCCCCGCCAACCTCACGCACTTTCTGGAGCGTGTCAATGATAATCAGCCTTGCGTCTGTATGCTCTTTCAGAAATTCCTCTAATTGCCTGTCTAATCCCTCATTCAAGGTCTTTGCCTGTGTCGCAAAGTACAGGTTATCCGCACATTCCACACCGAACATACCGGAGAGTCGGCGCTGAAGCCTTGCGTAATCATCTTCCAGTGCCAGATACAGCACCGTCCCCTTTCGGACGGGATAATCCCACAGTGGAAGCCCCATTGCCACATGGTAGGCAAGCTGCCCCATAAAGAACGATTTTCCAACTTTCGGCGCACCTACAAAGAGGTAAGTACCGCCGTAGAGAAACCCGTCCACAACCGGTGTTCTCGGTGGATATACGGTATCATACAGTTCCGTCATGGAAACGATTTGAAGCCCGCCGCTCCTGGATTTCTCCGGGTTTTGTGCGGCTTGCAGATTGATTTGTGCTGTTTCATTTGCTATAATTTCTTTGTGATTTTTTGTATTCGGCTGTTCCCTATCTGCGCCAACAGATAATACGGGAGCAGTCGTTTTTATTTTTTCTGTCATTCATCTTCTCCTTTCAGACCGTCTAATGTGATTCCGATTACCTGTAACGTATAGAGCAGTTCGTCATTGTCCGGGCTTAATGCTTCCAGCCGCTTCAATTCCTCGTAGATAGCCGCCATTTGATTTTTCAGAGCCTTATACACCCTCGGATTACCCTGTACCACCACGTCCCGGCACAGCAGCCGCCTTGTGATGTAGTCCTGCTTCGTCAATCCCGACAGTGCCACCAAATCGTTAAGCAGATTCGCTTCCTCGTTCGATACCCGGAACGCTACTGTATGATTGCGCCACCGCCCTTTGTAATCAAGTGTTCTTTCCATTTGTATCCTCCTTTGTCATTCGCTCCATTTCCAATTTTTCTGCCATTTCCGTCTGCACCGTAGGGAATAAATGAGCATAGCGGTAAGTGATTTTCTCCGCTTCATGCCCCATGCGCTCCCCAATCGCCAACACCGAAAATCCCATGTCGATTAACAGAGAAACCGCACTATGACGAATATCATGCACACGAATCTTTTTCACTCCTGCCTGCTTCGCCCCTCGCTCCATCTCATGGTTGAGATAGGATTTCGTGACCGTAAACAACCGCTCGTCTGGCTGAATGTCGTAAAGCATTTTGATATATTCCCGTATTTCCTCACAGAGAAATGGCGGCATTTTGATTGTACGGTTACTCTTTTTTGTTTTCGGACTTGTGATAATATCCCGCCCTTTAGATCGGTGAAACGTCTTGCTGATTGTGACTGTCTGCTTCTGAAAATCAAAATCAGCCGGAGTGAGTGCCAGCAGTTCGCCGGAGCGGATTCCGCACCAGTAAAGCATTTCAAAGGCATAATAGGAACGGGGCTTATCCATCATGGCTTCGGAGAATTTCAGATATTCCTCTTTCGTCCAGAAGTCCATTTCTTTCGGAACCTCATTTCCCATTGTGCCGGCCCGCCTTGCCGGATTGTAGGGCAGGTTATAGAAGTTCACAGCATGGTTGAAAATTGCTGTAAGCTGGGCGTGTATGGTTTTCAGATAATCCGCCGAATAAGGCTTCCCTTTCTCGTCCCGGTACGCCATGAGTTCATTCTGCCATGCGATAATGTCTTTTGCTTCAATCTCCGCTATCTTCCGATTTCCGAAATACGGTAAAATCTTTGTGCGGATTACATGGCTTTTGGATTCCCATGTGCTTTCCTTGACACGCTGTTTCTTGTCGGCTTCGTAAACCTCAAAGAAGCTGGCAAATGTCATATCCAGCTTTGCACCTTGTTTCAGCATGGCTTCATGTTCCCACGCCTGTGCTTCCCTCTTCGTAGCAAATCCTCGTTTCTGGGTCTGCTTCCGCTCCCCTTTCCAATTCGTGAAACGATAGATTACCCGCCACGTTCCTGTAGCATTGTCTTTGTATACAGCCATTCAAATCATCTCCTTTCCGCTTAATCGCTGTAACAAACCTTTTTATGAAAAAATGTAGCGTTCACACGACCAGCCACCGTCAGATAGCCCTGTTTCTGTAATTCTGCGTTTAGTTCCCGCACAATCTGGTAGGCTTTTGACTTTGACACCCGCAGTTCCGCTGCCACTTCCTCCACAGTCATAAATGATTTTTCTGCCATTCAGTTATCCTCTCCTTTCTTTATTTAACTGTTTTTGTTTAAGTTATATCCATGATACTAAATAAATTCCGTTAAGTCAAGTGGTTTGCAGAAAAATCTTAACTTTTTTTATTTAAGTTCCTCTTGCTATTCCTATTGCACAATGTTATACTAACTTCAACAGAAATGTTTAAGTCAAGAATGGTTGTATCACTATAACTACAACGGAGGTTTTATTATGGCAATCGGCAAACGAATCCGCTTTTTCCGTAATCGGAAAGGCATGACGCAAAAGCAGTTAGGCGAAATCCTCGGTTTTCTCGGAAAGACCTCTGATGTCCGTATGGCACAGTATGAATCAGAAGCCAGAACGCCGAAGCAAGACCTTGTAAAAGAAATGGCAAATATCTTTGATGTCAGCCCACGAGCAATCACAGTCCCGGAGATTGACAGCTATATCGGGCTTATGCACACACTTTTTGCGCTGGAAGATATGTATGGACTGAAAATCGGAGAGATTGACGGGGAAGTGTGTCTGCGGTTGGACAAGTCCGACTGTTCCACCTATTCCTCCATGTTCAAAATGTTCCACGCATGGCAGGAACAATCTGCCAAGCTGGAACGGGGCGAGATTAGCAGAGAAGAATACGACCAGTGGCGATACAAGTACCCAGAACTTGACACCTCTGGACATTGGGGGAGTGTTCCCTCGCAGGCGGTCAGTGATATGCTTGCCAAAGAATTTCAGGAAATCGAGAAAGAAGAAAAGAAAGCGTCTAAAAAGAAAAAGCAGAAATAAGCATAAAAAGACCTTGCCGATGTTCAGTTTCCATATCTGAAAATCAGCAAGGTTTTTCTCTTATTGAAGTATTCTGTTATTCAGTGAGTGATACCCAAAATGTTGCCAAATCGTTGCCAAGACTTAAACAAATTTGCTTGCAATCAGCATAAATAAAGGCTTTTTCAAGTTCATTTCATCACTCAAACTCTATCGTTCCCGGCGGTTTACTCGTCAGATCATAGAATACTCTGTTAACCCCACGAACTTCATTGATAATTCTGCTCATTACTTTATCAAGTACTTCATACGGAATCTTCGCTGCCTCAGCAGTCATAAAATCTACCGTATTCACTGCACGAAGTGCAACTGCATAATCGTAAGTTCTCTCGTCACCCATAACACCAACACTTCTCATGTTGGTCAGGGCTGCAAAATATTGTCCGATGCTGCGGTCAAGTCCCGCGTTTGCAATCTCTTCTCTGTAAATTGCATCTGCATCCTGTACGATCCGTACTTTTTCAGCCGTTACTTCTCCGATGATACGGATTCCAAGTCCCGGTCCAGGGAATGGCTGACGGAATACAAGCTTCTCCGGAAGTCCAAGTTCAAGACCTGCCTTGCGGACTTCATCTTTGAAGAGATCACGAAGTGGTTCAATGATTTCTTTGAAATCAACATACTCCGGAAGTCCTCCTACGTTGTGATGAGACTTTATCACTGCTGATTCTCCGCCAAGTCCGCTTTCTACAACGTCCGGGTAAATCGTTCCCTGTGCAAGGAATTCTACTGCACCGATCTTCTTTGCTTCTTCTTCAAAAATACGGATAAATTCTTCTCCGATAATTTTACGCTTTGCTTCCGGTTCTGTAACTCCGGCAAGCTTGTTGTAGTATCTTTCCTGTGCATTGACACGGATAAAGTTCAGGTCAAACTGACCATTCGGTCCAAATACTGCCTCAACTTCATCGCCTTCATTCTTACGAAGAAGACCGTGATCTACAAATACGCAGGTAAGCTGTTTGCCGATTGCTCTGGAAAGCAGTCCTGCTGCCACAGAGGAATCAACTCCGCCTGAAAGCGCAAGAAGTACTCTTCCGTCCCCAACTTTTTCACGGATTTCCTGGATGGTATTTTCAACAAATGCATCCATCTTCCATTCGCCGACACATCCACAGACATTCTTTACAAAGTTGTTGATCATCTTGGTTCCTTCCGGTGTATGAAGCACTTCAGGATGGAACTGGATTGCATAAAGCTTTTCTGCTGCATTTTCTGCTGCTGCTACCGGACAGTCTGCTGTGTGTGCAGTAATCTCAAATCCCGGTGCCACCTGCGAAATATAATCAAAATGGCTCATCCAGCAGGTTGTTGTTGCAGATACATTTTCAAATACTTTGGAATCTTTCTTGTCGATGATGACTTCTGTCTTACCATATTCTCTGACGTCAGCTTTTTCAACTTTTCCGCCAAGTACGTGAGACATAAGCTGTGCACCATAACAAAGACCAAGTACCGGAATGCCAAGCTTAAAGAGTTCTTCAGAATAAGTCGGTGAATCCGGTTCATAACAGCTATTCGGTCCTCCTGTCAGGATAATTCCCTTCGGGTTCATTGCTTTAATCTTTTCGATATCAATCTTATAAGAATAAATTTCGCAATATACATTACATTCCCTGACACGTCTTGCGACAAGCTGGTTATACTGTCCACCAAAGTCAAGTACAATCACTAATTCGTTCTTCAAGGTTTTCCTCCTGTAAAATACGATCCTTTCAGACCGCTTTTTCTATTTATTGCTTTTATATTTTATTATAGTAGAGCTCTGGATGTTTTACAAGCATTTTCTATCGCCCGAACCAAAGTTTGAACTCTGGTTTGCAATTAAAACTCATATTCAGGCATCCTCTTTCTAACCATCTTACAAATGACAACTTTCTTCTGTATTTACACAATTGCCCCATGTTTCCACTTTCCATTAAAGTACCGGATAATAAAACAGATTGCACGTACTACCCAGTCGATCACCATTGCAACCCACACGCCAAATACTCCCAGTCCCATATATTTTCCTACCAGATAACTGAATCCGATCCGGAAAATCCACATCGACACAATCGATGTATACATACAGGCTTTTGCATCTCCTGCCGCACGATACGCTGCTGGAAGAGCAAATGAAAGCGGCCAGATAATCATTGCACTGATTCCATGGAAATGAATAATATTTGTTGCTGCCACAGCTGTCTGATCTGACAAATTGTATGCTTTCAAAATCAATGGAAGTGCAAGGAAAATAAGTGCTACCGTTCCCACCATTGCCACATAAATGATCGCAAGCAGTTTTTTCAGATAGTAATGTACCTGTTCATAGTCATTTGCGCCGACGCACTGGGAAATAACTGTCGTAATTGCCAGCGAGATCGCCATTCCAGGAAGAATCTGGAACAGCGCAATCGCATTGGAAACTGCATTTGCCGCAATTGCATAAGTACCGAAGGTTGAAACCAGACTCAGCACTAAAATTTTGCCCAGCTGAAACATACTGTTTTCCAGACCATTGGGAACCCCAATTGCAAGTATTTTCCGTATCATTCTTCCATCAAACCGGATTTTCAGTGTCCGCTCAATATGCAAGATACGTGTCTGATTGCAGAGCAACACTGTTATCACTATCGCGGCAACCATTCTGGAAATCAGGGTCGGTATTGCAACACCCGCCGTTCCGATCCGTAATCCGAACACAAGAATTGCATTTCCGGTTACATTGATCGCATTCATCAAAAGCGATACCCGCATGGATACCTGCGAATTCCCCATCGCACGGAAAATTGCTGCCCCACCATTATATAACGCGATAAATGGAATCGAAGCTGTTACAATTAGCAGATAAATATCTGCATGTCCTTTTACTTCCGCTGTAATGTGACCAAATACCTGATTCAGAATTATATCTTTTCCGAAGTAAACCAATATCATGATCGCAACCGCACTAAGACTCACAAACCATACCAGCTGGGTAGCCGCTTTACATGCTGATTTTTCATCTTTCCTGCCAATATACTGTCCGGCAACAACTGCTCCACCAGTCGCCAGTGCTGCAAAAATATTGATGATCAGAATCATAATATTGTCAACCAGCGACACGCCCGACACAGCTGCTTCTCCAACATTTGCAACCATAATAGAATCTGCCATCCCAACAAAAACTGCCAATAACTGCTCGATTACCAAAGGTCCGATCAGATTTGCCAGTTCCCGATTGGAAAACAGATAATGACTTCGATCCTGTTTTTGTTTCGTTTTCCCCATTCTTCTCTTTTCCTGTCCCTTCTCTTTTGTATATCCCCGTTTTCTCTATTATATACTGTAAAAATGTAATACACCATCTTTTTGCAAAGAAAAGAATTTTTTATGCGTGCTGATGCAGGTACTTTTCTCTGGTAGCAAGTCCGCCCCGGATGTGCCGTTCCGATTTGTTCAGATCCAGAACCTTTCGCGCCTCACCTGCAAGAGATGGGTTGATCTGGAGAAGACGTTCTGTTACATCTTTATGTATGGTACTCTTACTTACCCCAAACGCCACCGCCGTCTGCCTCACCGTCGCCTTATTTTCAATAATATAATAAGCAATCTCAACCGCTCTCTCCTCAATATAATCTTTCATAAAAACCCCTGCATAGTTTGTTTTTTTTACAATCTATGCAAAGGCGAAGGGATGTATGTCTGATTAAACTTCCTTCAAAAATATCTCATTCAATTTCTCCCAACTTACCTTTTTTTCTTCCCCTAATTTTCCCGCTTTCTCTCTCAATCCTGCTATTTCACTCTCCAGAATCCACTGACCTGCCAGTAATATTTTACCATGCTCTTTTTCTTCTATTTCATGAAGTTTTTGTACTATTATTTTTTCCATCAGCTTCCCCTGCTTTTCCTTTCTAGCATATAGCTGCACGCGGCGTGCAGTCAAAGGCTTTTATTTTGGAATTCTGGTTATCTTCTCCATCACTCCTTTAAAGGGCATGTTTATTTCGCAAATTCTCCAGATTGACTTTCCCCTCCTCATAAGTTATCCTTATCATAGTACGCCATGCTGACATATTTGCAGCATTGGTGAATTTTATTATTTTTACAGGTAAGGATTTGAGAAAATGAGTAAAACAAAAACAATCGACCTGACTTCCGGGCCGATTCTAAAGACGCTGGCAGAGCTGGCACTTCCGATCATGGCTTCCTCGCTGCTGGGGACAGCCTACAATATTACGGACATGGCATGGATCGGCATGCTGGGTTCCAAAGCCGTTGCCGGGGTAGGCGTTGGGGGAATGTACGTCTGGCTCTCACAAGGGCTCGTGGCACTTCCGCGAATGGGCGGACAGGTCAATGTCGCACAGGCCTGCGGACGCGGAGACTATGAACAGGCAAGGGGATATGCCGCTTCCGCTCTGCGACTTACATTTTTACTGGGAATTTTATTTGCTGCAGTATGTATCGTGTTTATTCATCCGCTGCTCGGCTTTTTTAACCTCGGAGATGCAGAAACTTATACCGCTGCGAAATTATATACACTGATCACCTGCGGACTGATTCTGTTTTCATTTTTAAATCTGACTCTGACCGGACTTTCTACTGCGCAGGGAGATTCCAAGACACCGCTTATGGCAAATCTTCTTGGACTGGTTGGTAATATGATCCTGGATCCGATTCTGATCCTCGGATTTGGACCATTTCCAAGGCTTGAGGTTGTTGGCGCTGCAGTTGCTACCGTGACCTCGCAGATACTGGTTCTGATCGTCATGCTGATTCGGATTATGCACTCTGATCTGGAACCAAATATTCTGCAAAACATGCATGTACTGTCGCGTTTCCCTGCAAAATACTACATCAGTATTTTTAAAATTGGATTTCCGACAGCAGTACAGAGCAGTATTTACTGCATGATTTCCATGATTCTCACACGAATGGTTTCTGCATTCGGGGCAGGTGCCATTGCCACACAGCGAGTCGGCGGACAGATTGAATCTGTTTCATGGAACACTGCTGACGGATTTGCTGCTGCGTTAAATGCTTTCGTTGGTCAAAACTACGGTGCAAAGAAACCAGACCGTATTCGGAAAGGATATAATATTTCATTTAAAATCCTCGCTGTCTGGGGACTCATTGTAACCGGTGCTTTCGTATTCCTGCCAGGACCGATTGCTTCCCTTTTCTTCCACGAAAAAGATGTTCTGGCGATTGCGATCAACTATCTGATCATCATCGGATTCAGCGAAACCTTTATGACCATTGAGCTTATGACCATCGGCGCACTTTCCGGTCTTGGTATGACAAAGCTTTGCAGTATCATCAGCATTGTCCTCACCAGTGCCAGAATCCCACTTGCCATGATCCTCACTCAAACCAGCCTCGGTCTGAATGGTGTATGGTGGGCACTTACAATTACCTCTATCACCAAAGGAATTGTTTTCTACTTCACCTTCCACCACACCAGCAGACACCTACCTGACGCTAATGACAATTAATTTAACTACCCACCTTTTTTATTTTTTCCTGTTTTGTTTATTTCTTCTTCATATTTTTTTGATTTTTTTTAGAGTTTGAACATATTTCTGTCACAAATTATCTGTATACTAATAATCAGATAGTTGATAAAACAACTATCTCCCCCTCATAAAGTAGAAGCAGTCAGAATTCTGATTGCTGCACTTTACTCTCATTCCTTTTAGATAACAATAAAAACACCAAGAACCTCTCCATTATGGAGAGGTTCTTGCGTTGTGGATTTTTTTTAATATTCTATAAACCTATCATTTTTATATTTTTAATCAGATTTTATAATTTCTTAACACTTTTGACACATTTTCATCGTATAGTAATAGATGGATAGTTGGGAAACAACTATCTCCCCCCTCATAAAGTGAGCGCAATCGGGCATGCCCGATTGCCACACTTTGATTTTTACAGAATATTATTCTGGGACGAAGGTTATCCTCCGTCCCATATTTTATTTGTAAATACAGTACCGTGTGCCCGGATATCTACCTGCACAGAACGTTAGTCAAGGCCATTCATCATCAAATGAACTCAAACCTTTTACGGCCTTGCACGAATGTCTCTCTGGTACATCATACTTTTTATCCTCAATTACCGGAAAGGATTTATTATGAAACGCCCTACTTTACATAAACTGATTTTTTCAATTCTTTTATTTGCCATAAGTTTCCTTGCTCTTTTCACCAGCCACAAAAGCTCTGCATTCGCGGACTGGTATTCTTCCACCATTTACCCGCTTTCCGTTTCGTCCATCGGACGCTTTTTTGGAATCTTCCAATTTTCTGTTTCTGAAATTGGATTGTATATTTTTGTCATTCTTCTGTTTCTTTCCTTGGTCCGGATGCTGATCAGCTCCATTTACAAAATGTATGCCAAAAAAAAGAACCCTGCCTGGCTCGGCTACGGTTCCTCACTCCTGCTTCTCTGCGGATGTCTGTTTACCATTTATACTTTTTTCTGCGGAATCAACTACGGACATACTTCATTTGCAGAAAAATATCACCTGGAATCCGGTCAGTATACTCAGGCTGAACTGACCTCTTTATGCAACGAACTGACTGATCAGTTAAATGCACTTTCTGACTCTTTAGACCGGGATTCTGACGGTCTTGCTGATATGGGTAAGGATCTGCAGGATCGTGCACGGGCTGCTATGTTCTCCCTCGGTGCTACCTACCCTGAACTTTCCGGATACTATCCACAGCCAAAAGGTCTTTTATTTCCGGCTTTTCTCTCGGTACAGAATCTTTCCGGGATCTATTCACCATTTACCATTGAGGCAAACTATAACTCCGCAATGGTTTCCTACAATCTTCCATTTACCATCTGTCACGAGCTTTCGCATCTGCGTGGATTTATGCAGGAGGAAGAAGCAAATTTTATCGGTTTTCTCGCCTGTGTAAATGCCGACGATACCGCCTTCAACTACAGCGGCTATCTTCTTGGCTGGATCTACGCAACCAATGAACTTTACGAAGCCGACTACGACACCTTTGAGGAAATCTACAACAGGCTTTCTGACAATGTAAAGGCAGATCTTTCGGCTAACAGCAGCTTCTGGAAGCGATATGACAGCAAGGTCGCCGAAGTATCTGGTCAGATCAATGACCACTATCTGAAAGCAAATGGCCAAAGTAACGGGATAAAAAGTTATGACCGGATGGTTGATCTGATGATCACCTGGTTCCGGTCAAAATAATTCTTTCTTATAAAGTTTACTCTTTCTCTCCAGCCCGAAACAGCATCTCTTTCAATACGTTTGCCGCCATGCTGTGAGGGCTGCTCTTATCTTCCACAAAACAGATTTCTCTTACCGGTGGTTCTTCCAATAGTGGAACCTGAATGACAATGCCCTGCTCAATCACTTCCTGTGCAAGCGGTTCCGGAATAAACCCGATTCCCAGATTCTGTCTTACCATCGGCAAAATCTGATCGATGGTTGCTGCTTCGGTATCTGCCGTCATTGCAATTCCATGCTCCAGAAAAAATCTGGTATAAAAATCATAAGTTGACGTGTTTTTCCCAAGGCAGATAAATGGATACTCCACCAGCTTTTTCAAACTTACCGGTTCTTTAAACATATCTTTGTACGCCGCATTCGCAACCAGAATTTCTTTAAATGAAAGAAGCGGAGTTGCCTTTAAAGGTTTTTTCACCTCTGCCGGTGTAGATGCTACCGCAAAATCTGAAAGTCCGTTCCGAACCGTCTGTATCGCCTGTGGTGCTGTATAACTCGAAATGCGAAGTCTGATTTTAGGATACTTTCTTCTAAACTCTCCCAGCACCGGAAGCAGAAGCAAATGCAATGCAATCTCACTTACCCCGATCGTTACGGTTCCCTGTTCCAGCTTCTTTTCATTTTCAAGCTCTAGCTCTGCTGCATGCAGATGATCGTATGCAATTGCAACATGTGAATAAAGCCGTTCTCCCTCCGGTGTAAGCTCTGCTCCCCGGTTAGACCGGATAAATAATCTGCATCCAAGCTGACTTTCCAGATTGTGGATTGCCCTCGTTACATTCGGCTGATTACTCATCAGGATTGTCGCCGCCTGTGAAAAACTTTTATACTTTGCCGCATAATA
Source organism: Bariatricus sp. TF06-38A (assembly GCF_027690675.1). Classification (NCBI taxonomy): domain Bacteria; kingdom Bacillati; phylum Bacillota; class Clostridia; order Lachnospirales; family Lachnospiraceae; genus Bariatricus; species Bariatricus sp. TF06-38A. Next base: position 23,930 of record NZ_JAQFCE010000008.1, on the reverse strand, counting down.
AAAAATACGGTAATAATCATAGGTAACTTCCATCTTCCTGCTCCTTGTTCCGTATATCTCCGGCATATCCAGTGCCGCCTTTAACTGAACGGAATCGTAACCGGTGTACAGTCAAATTTTTCAAAATAACTGTCGGCCAGATGTTCCTCTTCGCCTTCGATCAGAAGATGCATCTTCTCTCCCATTCTTATCGTCATCAGTCCCACGATCGATTTGGCATCGATCTCGAAACGTCCTGTCACATCCTTTACCGTAATATCTGCATTCATCTTCTGGCAAACATTACAAAAAGTCATCAATTGTCCTGTAGTCATAAAACGTATATTCTTCTGTACCATAATAGGTCAACCACCCTCCGCAAGTCTTTTTTTCCTGATGTCTAGTTTACACAATATCGTACAATTTGAGAAATATCTCTTTGAAATGTCTGATATGTCATTTGAGCATATCAGTTGTTTCTTTATTTTACATACTACATAGCAGTTTGTCAACACTATCGATCATTTAAATTTTTATATTCTCGATACTCTGCCAGTGGCATATATGCCGGACGAATAATCTTATCCACATTGATCAGCTCTTCCAGACGATGTGCACTCCATCCAACGATTCGCGCTGCGGCAAAGATCGGCGTATAAAGCTGCTCCGGAATTCCAAGCATATGGTAAACCAGTCCGCTGTAAAAATCGACATTTGCATTTACCCCTTTATACATCTTTCTTTTTTCGGCAATGATTTCCGGTGCCATATGTTCCACTTTCTCATAAAGTGCGTATTCTTTATCGTATCCTTTTTCATGTGCAAGCTGAGCCACAAATTTCTTGAAAATCTCAGCACGTGGATCAGATACTGAATAAATCGCATGACCCATTCCATAGATCAGACCTTTTTTATCAAACCTCTCCCTTGCAAGCAGACCTTCCAGATAGGCTCTTACCTCATCGTCATCTTCCCAGTCTTTGACCTCTTCTTTCATATCAGCAAACATCTGCGTCACTTTGATGTTCGCACCGCCGTGCTTCGGACCTTTTAACGATGCCATTGCAGCAGAAATTGTAGAATAGGTGTCTGTTCCGGACGAAGTGACAACGTGGGTAGTAAATGTAGAGTTATTTCCACCACCGTGATCCATATGCAGCACAAGTGCCATATCCAGAATCCTTGCTTCCAGCTCCGTATACTGTCGGTCTTCACGAAGCATCATCAGAATATTTTCCGCGGTGGACTTCTGCGGATCCGGTGCATAGATGTACATATCCTGACCCTGACGATAATTGTATGCATGATATCCGTAGACCATCAGCATCGGAAATTCACTGATCAGGTTCAGACACTGTCTGAGAACATTCGGGATTGAAGTATCATCAGCTTTTTCATCGTAAGAATACAGATTCAGAATCGCCCTTGAAATATTGTTCATCATATCATGGCTCGGTGCCTTCATAATAACATCGCGCACAAAATTCGGCGGAAGTGTCCTTCTCTCCGTCAGTGTCTCATGAAACCCATCCAGCTGTACAACCGTCGGAAGTTCACCAAAAAGAAGCAGATATGCAATTTCTTCATATCCAAAATGATCCGCATCCAGGAATCCACGAACCAGATCCTTGATGTTATAGCCTCGATAATACAAATTACCGGCACACGGAACTTCTTCGCCATTTACAATCTTTTTGGCACATACATCGGAAATGTTGGTAAGTCCCGCAAGGACTCCTTTTCCGTTTACATCACGGAGACCTCTTTTTACATCATGCTTTACAAAAAGTTCTTTGTCGATCCCGGTATTCGCTTCACATAATCCGGCAAGTTCCTTGATTTTCGGCGAAATATCAAACAGAATGCTATCCAGATCTTTCGCACTGTTCACTGAATTTGTCATACACCTACTCCTTTCTGTTAAAGACTCTGCAAATACTGCAGAAAGTATGAATGAAGGACGGAAACACGCACTTTTAGCATCGTCCCCCGTCCCTTCTTCTTATTTGTAAACTACTTACTACTTGTTGGAAAATATGGTCTCAATGAATCTGCCACACTGCTGATCGGCATTGTCTGAAGCCATACATGTCCCGGTCCTGTAATAACCGTATTAAATAATCCTTCTCCGCCAAAAACAATATTCTTAAGTCCCGGCACAGTCTGGATATCCATCTGGCATGTTACACTCATCGCTGCCAAATAACCGGAATCAATCACGATCTGCTGCCCCGGTTGTAATTCGTATTCTACCACATGTCCATCGAATTCTGCAAATACAATTCCATTTCCGGATACCTTCTGCAAGATAAATCCTTCTCCGCCAAATAGTCCTGAAGCCACTTTCTTGTGAAAATGAACAGATATATTTACTCCAGGTTCGCCAGCAAGGAATGCTTTTTTCTGAAAAATATATTCTTGCCCCGGTCCGATTTCAAATGCCTTGATCGAACCCGGAAAGCTGGATGCAAATGCGATCAGTCCATTCCCGCCCTGTGCGGTATAGATATTCTGGAACATCGCTTCTCCAGAGAACATTCTTCCAAATGCTTTTCCAAATCCTCCATTTGTCGAAGTCTCCATCTTCATATTCGGAGACATCCATGCCATGGATCCCCGCTCTGTGATCATCCGCTCGCCAGCTTCCAGATGGCAGATCACTACCGGAAGGGTATCACCCTTAATTTCATACCTCATGCTCCATTTCCTCCTTTATAATATTAGTCAGTCTGGCAAATTCTTCCAGATCCAGTGCTTCTCCCCGGACACTGCTTCCTTTTCCGAGTTTCTCTATCGCAGCAGTAATGACTTCCTTCGAAAGATTCAGCTCTCCTGAATTCTTAAGACCATTTGCCAAAGTCTTCCTCCTCTGATTAAAGGATGCCCGTATAAGGCGGAACATCAGCTTTTCATCCATAACCTCTACCGGAGGCTTCTGATGTCTTGTCAGGCGGATTACTGCTGAGCCGACTGCCGGACGCGGCATGAAACAGTTCGGGGGTACATTTGCAACAATATACGGCTCTGCATAATACTGTACAGCAAGTGAAAGTGCACCATAATCCTTTGTTCCCGGTCCTACCTGCATACGGTCAGCCACTTCTTTCTGTACCATAACCGTAATACTCTCAAGCGGCACATGGCTTTCAAATAAGCCCATGATGATCGGTGTCGTTATATAATATGGAAGATTCGCAACCACCTTGATCGGCCGTCCTCCGTTCTTCTCCTTTGCAAGTGCTGCAATATCCACCTTCAGGATATCTTCATTGATGATCGATACGTTGTCATATTCTTTCAGCGTGTCTTCAAGAATTGGAATCAGCGCACGGTCTATCTCAACTGCAGTTACTTCTCTTGCCGCACAGGCAAGGTACTGTGTCATCGTCCCGATTCCAGGGCCGATCTCCAACACGTAATCATCCTTTGTGATCTCGGCTGCACGAATGATCTTATCCAGCACATGCTCATCGATCAGAAAGTTCTGTCCAAATTTTTTCTGAAAATTAAAATTATATTTTTGCAGAATCTCAATGGTATTCTGCGGATTTCCAAGTGTAGGTGTTTTCATCTGTTATTCTCCTGATTATTCATTGCCTGCGTCTTAGATGCCGTACAGATCTCTCGCATTTTTCTCTGTCACAGCGATCACTTCTTCCGGACTCATCTCTTTTAACTCTGCAATTTTCTCAGCCACATACCGGATATAAGAAGACTGATTCCGTTTGCCACGGTACGGCTCCGGTGCCATATACGGGCAGTCTGTCTCCAGCACGATCTTCTCGATCGGGATCGCAGCTGCGACATCTTTTAATTTCTTTGCATTCTTAAATGTGACGACTCCACCGATTCCAATATAGAATCCCATCTTCACATATTCTTCAGCCATTTCACGTGAATAGGAATAGCAGTGAATAACTCCGTCAAGCCCCTGTGCATAATTTTTCATGATATACATGGTATCTGCGGCAGCTTCCCTGCTGTGGATAATTACTGGTTTCTTTACTTCTCCCGCGAGCTCCAGCTGGCGGATAAACCACTTCTGCTGTACCTCATGCGGTTCATTATCCCAATAATAATCCAGACCGATCTCTCCGACTGCAACCACTTTTTTGTTACAGCAGAGTTCTTTCATGTGCTGGATCTTATCTTCGTTAAGTTCTCCAACCTCATCCGGATGCACACCGATTGCAGCATAAACATGTGGATACTTTCCGGCAAGTGCCAAAACCTTCTCACAGGATTCATAAGTCGCACTTACATCCACGATTGTTCCGACTCCAAGATCCGGCATAGATTTTAAAAGCTCATCCCGGTCCCCGTCAAACTGTTCATCATCATAATGTGCATGTGTATCAAATATCATTTCCTTCGTCTCGCTTTCTTTTTACTGACTGCTCTAAGATGTTCTAAGTATACCACACATTCTTAGCCGCTGAATAGTCACTTTTTTTACTTGCTTATCCGGTTTCTTCTATGTATACTATAGATAGTGCAAATAGATCACATCTGCAAATGTATGGGGAATATATTTCTGAAGATTCTGATCAGATATTATAGGAGGATTTTAAAATGAAAGTATTTGACACTGTAAACAATGTCGAGCTGGAAGCCGACACAAAGAAACTTGTAGACATTATGGTAGACGGACGCCAGGTTGATGTATACCTGAAAGAAAAAAAGTCTGATGAAGACGGATACATGAGCTGGGATGTAGAGCATTGGTCAGCAATCGACAAAAAGCGTTTCATCCGCTGCTACTCTCTGGAAGGTCGTGTCCTCAGCGAGTCTACTGGTCACAACATCTATGACCTTTACAATGAATTCAAACCGGAAGATGCTTTAAAGGTAGAGCTCAGCTAATCTCTGCTGTATTCTACATAAGACGGTAATGAAATTCCGGACGGGCAGAATTTTCTGTCCGTCTTTTATTGTACAAAAATGTACTCTGATTCTGCACAATGTCTTTTCTGAGATACTTTTTCATTTCCTCTTGTCAAATCCGGCATACCGCGCTATAATTCTATTTGTACAAGTTCATATGTACCAGGGAGCTGGAGATTGCCGGCTGAGAGGGGATTTATTTATCCCGACCTGTAACCTGATTTGGATAATGCCAACGGAGGGAATGTATACCATGTATTTGATAGAGATGCCTCCGCATCTTTTATTTTTCACATGACATATCAGGAACACGAAGATGATGTGTTCAGTGATTACGGACAGCAGGAACTCCACTCAGGTGTGGAGTTCCTTTTTTGTGTATACAATGAGACAGGAAGTTCATTTTGAAAGGAGAACTCTACTATGAAACAAAATAATACAACAAAGAAACTCGCACTTGCCGGTGTTCTCACCGCGCTTGCAATCGTCGGAAGCTTTATCAGTGTACCGGTTGCCGGAAGCAAATGCGCTCCGGTACAGCATATGGTCAACATTCTTGCCGCCGTAACACTTGGTCCTGCATGGGGCGTCGGCATTGCATTCTGTGCAAGTTTACTCCGCAATCTGCTCGGCCTCGGAAGCCTTATGGCTTTCCCTGGAAGCATGGTCGGTGCTTTATGCTGTGGTCTTGTCTACAAAAAATGCCACATCTTAAGTCTTACCTGCCTTGCCGAAGCGATCGGAACCGGATTCCTTGGCGCACTTGCCGCTTATCCGGTTGCTTTGTATCTGATGGGAATTGCGCCGGCAGGACTTTTCGTTTATGTCGTTCCATTCCTTATTTCCACTGTCGCAGGAAGCATCCTTGCTTTCATCCTGATCACAGTTCTGGAAAAAGGCGGCGTTATGTCACAGATCAAAGAAGCATAATCATCATTCATTCTTACAGCACTCTGCTGTAAATGAAACCGCGTTACACCGGGGACACCACCTTGTATCGCGTAATAAAAGGCAGAGATTTTCAAATAAAATCCTGTTCATTGCCGGAAATTTTCCGACAAAGGCGTTAGCAATTCTATCATTCCGAACTGGAAGTGTACCCATCAGGCTGTGTCTGGTTTTTTTCGTGTACGCTGTCCGTGTTTTGCTGACGCCAGGCAGACTTTTACTTAAATTCTGCCGTTACTTTGTGAGATTCACACAAAAAGAATTGGAGGCAAAACAACATGAGAAATTACACAACCCAGATGGACGCTGCCAGAAAAGGAATTCTGACTCCGGAAATCGAAACCGTAGCAAAAAAGGAACATATGCCTGTTGAAAAGCTGATGCAGCTTGTCGCAGAAGGCAAGGTTGCCATCTGTGCCAACAAGAACCATACCTGCCTTGACCCGGAAGGTGTCGGAAGTATGCTCCGTACCAAGATCAATGTCAACTTAGGCGTTTCCCGCGACTGCAAAGATTATGATATTGAAATGCAGAAAGTTATGAGTGCCGTTAATCTCGGTGCAGAAGCAATTATGGATCTTTCCAGCCACGGTAATACCCAGCCATTCCGTCAGAAGCTGACACACGAGTGCCCGGCTATGATCGGAACTGTACCGGTCTATGACAGTGTCATTCATTATCAGAGAGATCTGGCAACTCTTACTGCACAGGATTTTATTGATGTTGTCCGTCTTCACGCAGAAGATGGCGTTGACTTTGTCACTCTTCACTGTGGAATCACAAGAAAAACCATCGAACAGATCAAAAAGCATAAACGTAAAATGAACATCGTAAGCCGTGGCGGAAGTCTTGTCTTTGCATGGATGTGCATGACCGGAGAAGAGAACCCATTCTATGAGCATTACGATGAAATCCTCGACATCTGCGAAGAATATGATGTTACCATTTCCCTTGGTGATGCCTGTCGTCCGGGATGTCTTGCTGACGCTACTGATGTGTGCCAGATTGAAGAACTCGTCCGCCTCGGAGAACTGACCAAGCGTGCATGGGATCACAATGTACAGGTTATGGTAGAAGGTCCTGGACATGTGCCGCTGGATCAGGTTGCTGCGAACATGAAAGTACAGCAGAGCATCTGCATGGGTGCACCGTTCTATGTACTTGGACCTCTGGTAACAGATATCGCTCCCGGATATGATCATATCACAGCCGCAATTGGTGGAGCAGTTGCAGCTATGAGCGGAGCCGCATTCCTGTGCTATGTCACACCGGCTGAACACCTTGCACTTCCAAACGTAGATGACACCAAGCAGGGAATCATTGCTTCCAAGATTGCTGCCCATGCAGCTGACATTGCAAAAGGAATCCCGCATGCGCGTGATATTGATGACAAGATGGCGGATGCCCGCCGCGTTCTCGACTGGGAAGCGCAGTATGCATGCGCCCTGGATCCGGAAACAGCAAAAGCCATCCGTGACAGCCGCAAACCGGAAGATGACCACAGCGATACCTGCAGTATGTGCGGAAAATTCTGCGCGGTCAGAAGTATGAATAAAGCACTCGCCGGGGAATATATTGATATTCTGTAAACTTAGAATTTTCCCGTGTAGAGTAGAAAATTCTATCACACTTTTGGTGTAAATGAGAAGAGAACTGTATTTTTCAGTTCTTTTCTTTTTGCCTAATTTTTGCTCTGTTTGTTCTATAAAATATAGCACTTTGACAATGGTAAATTTTTCAGTTTGATGTATAATAATTACACAGAAAAAAAGGATATAGCTGGAGGGATTTTTATGAAAAATAAAGTAATGTGGAAAGATGTAGCACTGATCGTTTTAACGATTCTTTTAATTTTTTCTATGTGTAGAATACATACGCTACACCAGTCAAATAAGAAACTCTATTCGCAGACTCTGGAGTTAAATAATCAGCTTGCTACACTCAAGGAAAAGAATGCCGGACTGGAATCAAAACTGAGCAGTGAAGAAAGTATTACAGATTCCGTAAAGACTTCTGATAAAACGACTCACGACACTTCCGATAACACACAGTAATCCCAAAAGAGGAAACAACTACATTATCTGTGGTCGTTTCCTCTTTTTCTGTTACATCACAGCAATCTCTGTGATATATTGATCTCTTATTTTTTTAATCAGGCAGATATTCCCAATCTGCCTCACGACTTGTCCGCTCCGTTTTAATTAACAGATCTCTGCTCCTGCCGGCATCTTCTTCTCCGGTGTCATCAGCGCAAGATTTCCATCTGCATCTTCTGCGCAAAGCAGCATACCTTCGGAAAGAACGCCGGCAAGCTTAGCCGGTTTCAGGTTCACAAGAACCATAACCTTCTTGCCTACCATCTCTTCCGGTGTGTAGTGTGCTTTGATTCCGGATACGATCTGTTTTACCTGGCTTCCGATCTTAACCTGTGAGCAGAGCAGTTTTTTAGATTTCTTCACTGCCTCGCAGGAAATGATCTCACCTACCTGGAACTGCATTTTTTCAAAGTCCTCGAAAGTGATCTCCGGTTTTGCTTCGATGTCGATTCCTTCTTCTTCCTCTTCTTTCTCTTCTTTAACTGGTGGATGAAGTTCTGCTACTTTTTTCATAACTTCTTCCAGATCGAGTCTCTGGAACAGGATTTCCGGTTTGTCAGTTACATTTCCGCCACCAAGCTGTGCAAGAATCTTTTCTGATGTTTCCGGCATGAAGGATTCCAGAAGTTTTGCACCTTCGGAAATACTCTGGATCAGATTCCAGAGTACTGTCTCCAGACGGTCCTTCTTACTTTCATCCTTAGCAAGTGCCCAAGGCATTGTCTCATCAATATATTTGTTGCAGCGTTTAAACAGATTGAAGATCTCTGTGATCGCATCTGCTACACGCAGTTCTTCCATTTTTGCTTCTACGAGCTTCGGTGTATTTTCTGTTACAGCTTTCAGATCTGCATCTACTTCTTCTGTAACACCTTTATTTGTCACAGTTCCACCAAAGTATTTATTTGTCATAGAAATAGTACGGTTTACAAGGTTTCCAAGTGTATTGGCAAGATCTGAGTTCAGTCTCTCTACCATTAATTCCCACGAAATTACACCATCGTTTTCAAACGTCATTTCATGCAGCACGAAGTAACGTACTGCATCGACTCCGAAGAAATCTACCAGCTCATCTGCGTAAAGAACATTTCCTTTGGATTTACTCATTTTTCCATCGCCCTGAAGCAGCCACGGATGTCCGAATACCTGTTTTGGAAGCGGAAGTCCAAGTGCCATCAGGAAGATCGGCCAGTAAATTGTATGGAAACGGATGATATCCTTTCCGATCAGATGAAGGTCTGCCGGCCAGTTCTTGTTGAACAGTTCTTCACTTTCACCGTCACAGTGATATCCGATACCGGTGATATAGTTGGTAAGAGCATCAAGCCATACATAAACAACATGCTTCGGATCAAAGTCTACCGGGATTCCCCATTTGAAGGAAGTTCTGGATACACACAGATCCTGAAGGCCCGGAAGAAGGAAGTTGTTCATCATCTCATTCTTACGTGCTACCGGCTGGATAAATTCCGGATGTGTATTGATATGCTCGATCAGTTTATCTGCATATTTGCTCATTTTGAAGAAGTATGCTTCTTCTTTTGCCGGCTGAACCGGGCGTCCGCAGTCCGGACATTTTCCATCTACAAGCTGGGATTCTGTGAAGAAGGATTCGCATGGAGTACAGTACATTCCTTCGTAGTGTCCTTTGTAAATATCTCCCTGGTCATACAGTTTCTTGAATATCTTCTGTACTTCTTTCTCATGATAATCATCCGTTGTACGGATAAATTTGTCATAAGAAGTGTTCATCAGATCCCAGATTCTCTTAATCTCCCCGGATACGTTATCTACAAATTCCTTTGGTGTAACGCCTGCTTCTTCTGCTTTTAATTCGATCTTCTGTCCATGCTCATCAGTTCCTGTCTGGAAAAATACATCATATCCCTGACTTCTCTTATAACGTGCAATTGCATCTGCCAGCACGATCTCGTATGTGTTACCGATATGTGGCTTGCCTGATGTATAGGCAATTGCAGTTGTAATATAATATTTTGGTTTGTCTGCCATGGTTCTTTATCTCCTTTTTCTTTTAATTATTAAGTAAAAGAATGTGCCTTGGCACATTCTGGTGCCTGCGCGGTCGCTTGCGACATCTTCCTTGTGCGCCGCAGTGCGCATCCTCGCGGAGCGTTTTTTATATATTAGAAAAGAGCATTTTCTAATATATAAAAAAACCGCCTTCTATAAAATATAGAAGACGGGATTATTACCGTGTTACCACTTCTCTTCATCCTTCCCTCACAGGAAGAATCTCACCGGGTACAGTCTGCTGCTTTTGGCAGTCCATATCTGCACTCGCCGCTGTAACGGGCGGAACCCATCGCACGCTTGCACAGGAAACTGATTCGTTGCTTCCTTATGTTCACCTACGCTGCTCAGAAGCCATCTTCAATCCTTCTCCAGTCATCCCTCTCAGCCTCTGCGGGACTTCTCTGTAAACATTCAAAAGACCTACTCTCTTCATCATCGCTTTTCTCATATCAAAAAAATCGTATCACAGATATCAGAAACTTGTCAAGGCGTATTTGACACCAGATAGCCTTTTTCCTTCAATACCTGCTCGATCAGATCCAGTGTCTCTTCCGAATCCGCTTCAACTGTGTGATAGTGATAGTTGGAGGTGATATTCTTAAGCGGACTGGACTTTCCACTGTGGATCCCTTCCATGAATTCTTTTACATTTCTCCGCGATGCCACATCAAGAGGTGCTTCCATATGTCCATAAATCCGGTGATTGATCATTACATTTACCACCTTGCCACCCAGATCTACGATCGAACAAAGCTCATCCTCCATCTGTTCATCCGTATGACTGACTTTGAACACTCTCGTTACCGAATGCGGCGCATTCAGAATATATCCCCGGTTGGTCGAAATGATATCATATCCGGCTGCACGGATCAGCGCAATGTCCTGTACAATGACCTGACGACTTACATCATATACCTTCGCCAGTTCTTTCCCCGGTACCGGAACCTCACTGCTCTTTATTTTGCTGACAATCTCTTCTCTTCGTCTGGAACCTGTCATCCCGATATAACTCTCCTTTTTCTGCAATTCTGCCCTGTATCTGATTCCTTACCTTTCTGTCATCCGGCGTCTTCCCTTTTGCGGAAGCGCTTCTGCATTTTCAGGCTAAGACCATCTTAAACCGCATGCAGATTCTTCAGTGAAATATCAAGAACAGGAGCAGAATGGGTAAGCGCCCCACTTGATATATAGTCTACTCCAAGAGAGGTCAGACGGTCAATATTTTCTTTTGTCACATTTCCGGAACACTCTGTCTCGGCACGTCCGGCAATGATCCTGATTGCCTCCTTCATATCCTCCGGTGTCATATTATCCAGCATAATGATATCTGCTCCGGCATCGGCAGCCTCTCGCACCATATCCAGATTCTCTACCTCCACTTCGATCTTGCGTACAAACGGTGCGTATTCCTTTGCCATCTGTACCGCTTTTGTCACGCTTCCTGCCGCTCCGATATGATTGTCTTTTAAAAGAACTCCGTCGGAAAGATTATATCTGTGGTTATATCCGCCACCGACACGAACCGCATATTTTTCAAAGATACGCATATTCGGTGTGGTCTTCCGGGTATCCAGAAGCTTCGTTTTTGTTCCTTCCAGAAGTTTTGCAACCGAATGGGTATAGGTTGCGATACCACTCATTCTCTGCAGATAATTCAGTGCGACTCTTTCGCCGGAAAGCAGCGCACGGATATCTCCAGTAACAACACCCATCAGCTCACCTTTCTTCACTTCATCGCCGTCTTTGCAATAAAAATCAATCTTCACATTTTCATCCAGGATCTCAAATACTCTGCGAAATACATCCAGTCCGGCAACGACTCCGTCCTGTTTGCAGATCAGCTGCACCTCACCGGTCACTGCTTCTTTCATCACCGCATTGGTGGTTACATCCTCACTGGAAATATCTTCCTGCAATGCTTCTTTGATCAGATGGTCTACATTTAATGTCATTGTAATCTTATTCATTTCTTTTCCTCACTCTATAACAACGTATTCTCTCACTAACTGTTTTCAACTATGGCAAATTACACATTTTCGCGAGTGCGCAATTTTGCTGAAATCTTCTTCAGATTTTCCAGTTCAGTAAAAACTGCTAGACTGCCTCTTTACAGAACACTGCCGGCTTCACTGCATTTTCCACTCCTGATATCTTATGTGCCGCACGTTTTGCAAACACCAGACTCTCAAGCAGAGAATTACTTGCCAGACGGTTTGCCCCATGGACGCCATTGCAGCTGGTCTCTCCAACCGCATACAGATGCTCCATCGAAGTTCTGCTGTCACTGTCTACCCAGATGCCTCCCATGAAATAGTGTTGTGCCGGAACAACCGGAATCCACTCTTTTGTCACGTCATAGCCTTCTTCCCGGCACCGCTCACAGATATTTGGGAAATGCTCCAGGATCGTATTCTTATCAATATTTTCCATGGAAAGCCATACATGATCCGTTCCATCTTTTTCCATCTGCTCACGGATTGCTTTTGTCACCACATCTCTCGGAAGAAGCTCATTTACAAAACGTTCTCCGTCTTTATTATAAAGAACTGCGCCTTCTCCACGGACAGATTCTGAAATCAGAAATCTTCGCCCCGGTTTTGAAGAATACAAAGTTGTCGGGTGGATCTGGACATAATCCAGATGCTCCAGACGGATTCCATGCTTCCTAGAAATATCAAGCGCATCCCCGGTCAGATGTGGGAAGTTCGTAGAATGCTGATATCTTCCTCCGATTCCACCGCTTGCAAAAATCGTATCCTGTGCATAGATCTTCATCTCTTCGCCGTCTGCCGTCTTCGCTAAAATACCTGCACATTTTCCATTTTTAACAATTATGTCTGTCATAGTTGTATATTCGTGTATTTGTACATTTTTTCGTTTCTTTACTTGCGTAAGTAATTTACTTGTGATCTCTTTTCCTGTAATGTCTTCATGGAAAAGGATTCGCGGTCTGGAATGTGCACCTTCTCTTGTAAATGCAAGATTTCCGTCTTTTTTAGCGAAATCCACACCATATTCAATCAGATCATGAATAATTTCCTGCGAGCTGCGGATCATAATATCCACGGATTCTTTCCTGTTCTCGTAATGACCTGCGCGCATTGTATCTTCAAAATACCCCTCATAATCTTCATCATCACGAAGTACACAGATTCCGCCCTGTGCAAGAAATGAATCACTGCTTTCCAGATCTGACTTGGTAATCATAACAATCTGTTTATCCTCCGGAAGATTCAGTGCAGAAAATGCACCACCAACTCCGGTTCCTACGATCACTACATCTGTCTTAATCTCCAACTTTATCCCTCCAACTCCGGTTCTCTTAGCCGGTCACCTGTTGTTTCTTATTTCTGATTTTCCGGTTCTTTTATTTTGCAGCAAGCTCCAGCATTTTCTCTAACGGTTTTTTGGAATTTTCCCGAAGCTTTGCATCTACGTGAACCTCATTTTCACCAGTCTGCAAAACATGCAATACCTTCTCCAGCGTATTCTTTTTCATATTCGGACATACCGGTAGCTTGTCCGGATAATAGAATGTCTTCTCCGGGTTCTGTTCCTTCAACTTGTAACCCACACCCTCTTCTGTACAGACAATAAATTCCTGACAATCACTTGCCGTTACATACTGGATGATTCCTGATGTGCTTCCCACGTAATCTGCCATCGCAAGAAGTTCTGCACGGCATTCTCCGTGTGCGACGATCTGCGCCCCCGGATGTCTCCTTTTCACCTCGGCTACATCCTCCGGTTCCATCCGTTCATGAGTCGGACAGAATCCATTGTTGTAAACAAAATTTTTTTCCGGTACATGATCGGCTACAAAGTGTGCCAGATTCCGATCCGGAATAAAGAAAATATTCTTGTTCGGAAGTTCTTTTACGATCTTCACTGCATTTGCAGATGTCACACAGACATCCGAGTATTCTTTCAGTGCTGCCGTTGAATTGATATAGCAGACAACAGCAAGATCATTATATTCTTTCCGCATCTTCCGGATCGTCTCCACATCTGCCATATGTGCCATCGGACAGTCTGCTGTCATATCCGGCATCAGAACCGTTTTCTCCGGATTCAGGATCTTCGCACTCTCCCCCATAAAAGAAACGCCACAAAATACGATTGTCTTTTCTTTGAGCTTCGTTGCTACCTTGCTCAGGTAAAAAGAATCCCCTATATAATCTGCTATTTCCTGCACCTTCGGCCGCACATAATAATGTGCCAGAATGACAGCATTCTTCTCTTTTTTAAGCTTCTGTATCTCTTCCACCGTTGTCATAACGTGATCCTCCCTTACTGACTCTTTTCTCATCTCTGATCTTTTTTCAGCATAGTGCACATTATAGCACCACACTTTACATCTGACAAGACACTTGTTTTATTTCTGTAAAGTTTCGTTTGAGATACATATTTCCAGAATCAAAATCATATACATAGAAACAACATCATTTCTTCTGGAGTTTTATGTTTCATTTAATTCTTAAACACCGGAAAAAAATTTTTCTGATCCTTCCCTGTTGTCTGCTGGTCATTCTGATTTCTTTTCTGTCTGGCAATGCATTTTGGAGCTCCCTGCATGCAGAATCCTCCGACCGGCAATTCCGTACTTTCACACGTAGTCTCTTCCAGACAGAAGTATCCGCAAATACCATCAGCCTTCACTATACCTTGCGTTCTCCTTCTGACTATGGCATCGCGGACATCCCGGCTACATACGGCAGTCTTTCTTCTGATCCCGTTGCTGCAAAGGCTTCTGTCAGAAATGTTCTCTCTTCTCTGCAGGAATTTGATCCCGACACTCTTTCTTCGGAAAATGCACTAACCTTTAAAATCCTGGATACCTATCTTAAAAATGCATCCACAGGGACAGATTATCTGCTTTATCAGGAGCCTCTCGGCCCCGTATCCGGTATCCATACGCAGCTGCCTGTTCTGCTCTCGGAATACAGCTTTTACGACACACAGGATGTAGAAACCTATCTGGCTCTCTTAAAAGAAACGCCTTCCTATTTTGATTCTGTCATCCGGTTTGAGCAGAAAAAAGCTGCTTCCGGTCTTTTTATGCCGGATTACCAGGCTGATTCTGTTCTGGACACCTGCCAGTCTTTTATCGATATGGGTAAAGAGAATTATCTGGTCAGTACATTTAATGAGCGGATCGCGTCACTGGATCTTTTACCTGAAAACAAAAAAGATTCTTTTCAGAAAGAAAATATGAAACTTGTAACAGAAGAGATTTATCCAGCTTATCAAAATCTGATCACCGCTATCAAATCGCTGAAAGGAAAAGGAATGAATGAACAGGGACTTAGCCATTTCCCTTATGGAAAAAAATACTATGAATATCTGGTGCGTCAGACTACCGGCTGCAATGAGTCCATTTCTCGTCTGCGACTGATGACCAGGGCACAGATACTGGAAGATCTAAGTGCCATGCAGAAGATTCTCTTCCCTGCTGACGCAGCACTTACCCAGGCATCTGTTTTGGAGCAGACATCTCCTGATTCCATGCTGGACGATCTCAGGTCCAAAATCACAGATACATTCCCGGAAATTCCTGATGTTGATTTCCAAGTCAAATATGTTCCGGAATCCATGCAGGATTATCTAAGTCCAGCTTTCTATATGATCCCTGCCATTGACAATCTAACGGAAAATGTCATCTATATTAACAACGGGCAGACCGCCTCAGGGCTGAATCTCTACACAACCCTTGCTCACGAAGGCTATCCCGGACATCTGTACCAGACCGTCTATTTTTCTGCTTCTGAGCCGGATCCTATTCGGAGCATTCTTGATTTTGGCGGATACGTTGAGGGCTGGGCCACCTATGCGGAAATGATGTCCTACTACCTTGCACCTCTCCCTAAGACTGAAGCATCCCTTCTCCAGAAAAATAGTTCTGTCATTCTTGGACTTTATGCGCTTGCAGACATGGGAATTCATTATGACGGCTGGTCTGTAACTGATACAGTCCGCTTCTTCAGCGATTACGGGATCAATGATCCAAATGCAGTACAGAGTGTCTATAAACTGATCATTGGAAGTCCTGCCAATTATCTGAAATACTATATTGGATACCTGAAATTTTATGAATTGAAAAAAGAAATGGCAGATGCCCTGGGAAATCAATTCTCCCAGAAAGAATTTCACAGGGCGGTACTGGATGTGGGGCCGGCGCCATTTGAGATCGTATATGATGAGGTGGAAAAAAATTTATTAGATTGATCCTATTTCACACAAAATAAAACTATCCTGTGAGAATCCGAAACATTCCCACAGGATAGCCCATCAAACACATTTTATATAATTTACACTTGAATCTACAGATCCAGTTTCAGATCATTTTCCTTGATCCAGCCACATTTTCTCATCGGAATCGCAATCGCCCAGGAAAGCACTGCCGGAAGAATAAAACAGATCAGCACCAGACCTGCCCAGTCCATTCCGGTGATCGCAGCTTTGGTTCCTTCTGCAATATCATTTACCCAGCCAGTGTACACACCAATCTGTCCGACCAGTCCGCAGGTTCCCATTCCGGATGCCACTGCCGCACCGTTCATCTTCAAATGGAAGATACAGGTTGCGACCGGACCGGTAATTGCGGATGCCAGTGTCGGCGGAAGCCAGATTCTCGGGTTTCTCACAATGTTTCCCATCTGGAGCATCGAGGTTCCTATTCCCTGTGCAAAAAGACCACCCCATTTATTTTCCTTAAAACTCATAACCGCAAAACCAACCATCTGTGCACAGCAGCCGGCTACAGCAGCACCTCCTGCAAGCCCGGTAAGTGAAAGTGCCGCACAGATCGCTGCACTGCTGATTGGAAGTGTCAGCGCAATACCAACAATCACAGATACGATAATTCCCATGAAAAATGGCTGTAATTCAGTCGCCCACATGATCGCAGTTCCTACGGTACTTGCCGCTGCTCCGATCGCCGGTGCACATCCCAATGAAAGCAGAACCCCCACACAGATCGTCACAAATGGTGTCACAATAATATCTATTTTTGTTTCTTTTGAAACCAGTTTTCCAAATTCTGCTGCAAAAATCGTAACGACCAAAACCGCAAGAGGTCCTCCGGCACCCCCAAGTTCATTTGCTGCCATTCCGACTGCTGCCAGTGAAAACAATACAAGTGGCGGACACTGAAGTGCTACTCCGATTGAAACTGCCATCGCAGCTCCGGTTGCTCCTTTCGCATAACCGCCTACTGTTACAAGGATTCCTATACCAAGCTGTTCTCCGAGTGTGCTGATGATCGTACCGATCAGAAGCGATGCAAACAGTCCCTGCGCCATTGCACCAAGCGCATCGATTCCGTATCGCTTCGCTGAAAAGATAATATTTTTCTTTCTTAGAAACTCTTTCATAACTTTCTCCTGCTCCTGTCATTCTTTTAGTGTATAATCTACTGTCTTGTCACATGTGATTACTGTGCAATATTATCCACTGTTTTGCAGAATCCGTCAAGAAGATTTTATTTAAATCTCTTATCTTCGCAAAAGTATGATATAACTGATATGACTAAAAAGCAGGAGTGTACATTTTTTAACTGCACACTCCTGCTTTTTATTTCTTATTTTTATTCTTTATGAAAATATACATGATAAGCTTCCATATCTACTTTTGGAAGAGGGATCATCTTCATTCCATTCGCTTCAAACTGTAATTTTCCATCAACCATATGAATTTCTTCTACTGCCGGTGCTGTAAGGAATTCTTTTTCCTCTGAAAGTGCCGCAAGAATATATGGCCCATATGCAAGATTGACAAATGCCGCATCAGACTTGTTATCCAACACACGGAATTCCATCGGAAGTTCCAGTCGGATCACATCTCCGGCTTTCGGATCTGCATCAATCACCATATAACCATCATGAAGTGCTGTATCTGCAAGAACTTTTCCATTTACAGACACGTTAAAATCCTTCTGTCCCCATGCCGGAATATGGATTTTAAGAACTTTTTTCTGATCCTTTTGGCAACGTATTTCCATTACACCTTCTTCATCCACACTCTGAAGTTCGATCATCGTTTTTCCATTTTCGTCCGTCAGCACGGAATCTACAAGAAGGTTAATGTAAAGCGCATCTTCATCCTGCGCATAAATATTTTCCATATAGCGGAATCTGCTCTCCATACCGGTTCCATGACAGCAGGAATTCTCTGAAAGGAAGAATTCTTTTCTGCCACCCGGACCAAGTGGAAGAAAATAAGTCGTTCCACCATCACATTTATGACTACTTGATGTCAGGATATGATTTCTCAGCGTATTATCATAATAATCCATCAGATTGCCGCTTCGCGTATATTCAAATAACTGACTGGTCAGGCGCAGCATATTATAACTTGCACAGCTTTCAGCAGCCTTATCCGTAAGATAAGAACACGTTGTATTTGCACGATGGAACATCTCAGTCTCACCAACCCCACCGATACAATATGTATGTCCGCCAGTCACGATATTCCAGAAATCCTTTCCGATTTTCCAATAAATCTCATCACCAGTTGCCCGATACAGATCCATTGCACCGATAATCTGCGGAATATGCTGGTTTGCATGCATATCCTCCAATGTATCGCATTCTTCTTCCATCGGATAGAATAACTTTTCATTTTCAAAAAGTTTTGCAGCCTTCAGATGATTTTCTTTTCCGGTCAGCTCATAGACTTTTACCATTGTTCCAAGCATACCACCAAACTCACCTGCAATATACATTGCCCACATTTTATCCAGTGTTTCTTTTGGCAGACGGGAAAGTCTGTCATATACCCAGTCTCCCATCAAGTCCAAGATCTCTTTTGCCGTCTCATTTCCGGCAAGTACATGACAATCATATAATCCAGACATAATCTTATCCAAAGTATAATACGGAGCCCAGATTTCCGGATACTTGGTATATACTTCCAGAAGATCGAACTGTTCCTCTGAGTATGCACTTAAAAATCCTCTGTGATATTTGCCGGTTGCCGCAAATGCATCCTGGCACTTTTTCAGCTCTGCTACCATGTAATTGACTTTATCTAAAAATTTTGGATTGCCGGTTGCTGCAAATGCAAGTGCAATACCTGACAGATAATGTCCTGTCGTGTGCCCTTTCAGTTTACAGCTTTCCTCATCCCAACCGGTCATCGGAGGTGCCCCTTTTGTATCCAGTCCGGTCGCTTTGCGGAAATTATAAAGCATCTGGTCATCGTCAATTCCAAGAAGATATTCTTCCATCAGCTTCTGGTATTTATAATAAAGAGTTCCTTCTTTCAACCGAACCTGTCCAAGTGGAAAATAACCCACTTTTTTCTCCGGTCCCTTTACTGGTACTATTTCCTTTTTATAATGGATCTCTGCAGATGCTTCCTTTTCTGTTCCATCGATCACACCTGCAACTGCAACCACTGTCTCTTCTTTTGCCGGCTCATATGTATTCCATTTCACCGGCATTGTCATGCGGCGTCCATCTTCTGTATATACGATCACAACAGACGGAAGATGTGCTTCTTCACCGACCAGTGCATTAAGAACGACTTTACGTACTTCTTTTACGATATTTTCTTTTGCTTCCTGCAATATGGTCGCCACATATTCTCTTGACTCACTACGTCCTTCATATGTTGCGG
Organism: Bariatricus sp. TF06-38A; assembly: GCF_027690675.1. Lineage (NCBI taxonomy): Bacteria > Bacillati > Bacillota > Clostridia > Lachnospirales > Lachnospiraceae > Bariatricus > Bariatricus sp. TF06-38A. Next base: position 4,371 of record NZ_JAQFCE010000008.1, on the reverse strand, counting down.
TAACCGTCAGTGTAACTTTACGGTTTCCCATGCCATGCAGCGGACGATGTACCTTTCCTGTATTGTCAATAAATCTTTCTTCCCCTGTCTCCCAGGTAAATTGAGCACCGTATTTTCCATTCTCCGGGAGTGTAAGATTGTCATCTACTGTGCTCAGATTCCCAATATAAATTGCATCCAAATCTTTTTTAATAATTTCTGCTGCGTTCATGTTTTGCTCCTTTTCGTATAAAAATTGGATTCGAACCATCTATAGACTATATTCTATGTTTCTCTCCATTCTTTGTCAAGATTTTGCACATTTTTTGTTAATTGTAGTCATTTTTATTGTGCGATATATACATTTTTCAAAAAAATCTGAATACAACATTCGATAATTTTTATATACAACTTTTATTTATACAAGTGCCGCCAGCCACACACTCGCTGCAAGCCCTGCAAATGTTGCAATAAGTGCTCCGGCAAGAGTATACCTGGTTTTTTTCACCTTTGCTGACATAAAATACACAGACATCGTATAGAAAATCGTTTCCGTACACGCCATCGAAATTGAAGCGATCATTCCGTTTCTCGAATCCGTTCCAAATTCCTTATAGATATCAAGCAATAATCCCGTTGCGGCAGAGGACGAAAACATTTTCACAATCGTAAGCGGAACCAATGCCCCCGGAAATCCAATCTGCTCCGTCACATTTCCAATTATTTCCGATATAAATTCCAGAAAACCCGATGCACGCAAAATCCCCACTGCTGCCATCAATCCGATCAACGTCGGCATCAGCCGCACGACCGTCCAAAATCCACGCTTTGCTCCCTGAATAAAAGTATCATATACATTCACTCCTGCAAAAATTCCATATATAAGAATGGACAAAATCATAAAAGGGACTATAAAGTCAGATATGTATAAAAAAAGGCGCATAAAAACAGCTCCTGGCGAACCACTTTACTAAAAAGTATATTCGCCGGAGCTGTTATTCATTCCGTTTGCTTTATAAAGAAAACTTTTCTATTCCTCATCCGCATACTTCGCAAACCGCTTCTCATTCTGATGGATCACATAATAATACATCACGATCAGCAACGCACTTGCCAGGATCCATGCCGCCGGACTTGCCATGCATACTCCAAAGTAACTCTTCTGCCCTGCCGCGATCATGGCAACAACACCCCTGCCAACCAACTCAGCCACACCAGCCATCATCGGGAGCAGTCCATATCCCATTCCCTGGATTCCATTCCGATAAACATTTACAACGGTAAGCGGAATAAAGAAAGTACCGACGCATTTCAGGTAAATATCCACGGAATGCATAATTTCTGTCAGATCCCCAGACAGGAACAGATACGTCATATATTTCCCAACTGTCATAATGATCGCCGCAACTACGACTGAATAGATACTTCCCATGATCGTAATTGACTTAAATCCATGACGGATCCTTTTGATCTTACCTGCTCCAATATTCTGTGCGCAATAGGTTGCCATCGTGGTTCCCATCGCAACATATGCCTGCGTCACGATCTGCTCGATCTTATTCGCTGCGGTAAATGCTGCTACCTGTGTGGAGCCAAGCAGATTCAGGGCAGTCTGTACCATCATGGTTCCGATCGCTGTGATCGAATATTGAAGAGCCATCGGGATTCCGACTGCAAGCTGGATCTTCAGCAGATGTCCGCTCGGACGCCAGTCCTCCTTATGTAAATGCAGGATCGGAACCGCCTTCACAATATATACCAGACACAGGATTCCCGAAATCCCCTGTGAAATCACGGTCGCCCATGCCGCACCGGCTGCGCCCATGTGAAACGCAATGATAAATACCATATCCAGCACAATGTTGAGCAACGCCGCAAGAATCAGGAAATATAGCGGAACCTTGCTGTTACCAAGTGCCCGCAAGACACTGGATAAAAAGTTATATAGCATCTGCGCCGCAATTCCACCACAGATTACCATAATATACGCATAGGCATCCTTGAAAATATCATCCGGTGTCTTCATAATCCCAAGAAGCGGTTTCATTGCCATCATTCCGAGCACAGTCATAATAAGAGACATAATAATCGCCAGAATCGCGGCATTTCCTACAGTCTTGCGCATTGCTTTCATATCACCCGCGCCAAATTTCTGTGCCGTAAGTACGGTAAATCCTGCCGTCATTCCCAGTATAAATCCATTGATCAGAAACATGATCGTTCCCGTACTTCCAACAGCCGCAAGTGCTTTGGTTCCCACGAACTTTCCTACGATAATCGTATCTGCCATACTGTAGAACTGCTGAAATACATTTCCAATGAAGATCGGCAGTGTGAAATTAAAAATAATTTTTCCCGGATTCCCGGTCGTCAAATCTTTCTGTAATGTTTTCATATATTCCCTCTGTTTATCTTATTAACATTTTACCTTTCGTCATTATAGAAAAATGTATCTTAAATTGCAATTGTCGTTTTCACGAAATTTCCCCTGTTTCACAAAGTATTTCCCGTTTATTTGACGGAATCTTTGACACCCCAGATTCTATCCTCTATAATAGTTTATATAGAAAAAAATTATCATTTTCAGGAGGCATTGATATGAAACCACTGCCCTTTATCATGCAATATGTCAGGCGATACAAATATCGCTATATTGCCGGAATCCTTACTCTTTTTGCTGTAGATGCGGCAAGTGTATTTATTCCAAAACTTACCGGTATCATTACCGATGGTCTTACCACGCGCAGCATTACCTGGAGTTCCATTCGTACCTGTCTTCTTGGGATCTTTCTGATTGGTCTTCTGCTTGCAGTCGGCCGTTTTTTGTGGCGTTATTTTCTTTTTGGAACCGCACGTATTATCGAGCGTGAACTGCGTAATGAAATGTTTTCCCATCTGGAAACTATGGATGTGGAATACTACAACAGCCACAAAACAGGTGATCTGATGACCCGGTTTACCAGTGACTTAAATGCGGTCCGCATGGCACTTGGCCCTGCTGTCATCTGCATCTTTGATTCCGTAGTCATGACGCTCCTGGTCGTCTGCCAGATGATGTATTATGTCAATATAAAACTGACCCTTCTGGCACTGATCCCGATGGTCATCATCTGCCTCGGCTATATGCATTATGGAAAGGTACTGGATGACCTCTACACCGAACGTCAGGACAGTGTTTCCAATCTTGCCGACTTTATACAGGAAAGCTTCTCCGGGATCCGTGTGATCAAGGCCTTTGTTCGCAAGCAGGCAGAAATCCTTTCTTTTTCCAAAAAGAACCAGGATACCATGGATAAAAGTATGCGCATCGCAAAGCTGGAAGCCATCCTGATCCCGCTTCTGGATGTGATCATCGGATTTTCCAGTCTTGCCTCACTCCTTTATGGGGGATACCTCGCCCTGATCGGACAGATTACACTCGGACGCTTCGTAGCTTTCAATCAGTATGTCAATATGCTGGTATGGCCGATGCTCGCCTGTTCGGAAGCTGCCGTCATGTTTTCCCAGGGAACTGCATCCATCCGCCGTGTACAGGAAATCCTGGAAGCACAGACAAATGTAAAAGATACTGCTTCTGTCACAACTTTAGATACCCTGCACGGGGATATCCGTTTTGATCACCTGACCTTTACGCACCTTGGAAATACTTCTCCGGTACTGCATGATATCAATCTGGACATCCCATTCGGGACAACCCTTGCCATCATCGGGCGCACCGGCAACGGAAAGTCCACTCTGGTCAATCTCCTGCTCCGGCTTTACAACACCGAGCCAGGCATGATTTATCTGGATGACCATGATATCAACACAATTCCGCTGAAAACTCTGCGTGAAAATATTGCTTATGTACCACAGGATAATTTTCTTTTTTCCGATACTCTGAAAGCAAATATTGCATTCGGTACAAAATCACAGGATATGAGCCGTATTATCGCCGCAGCAAAATCAGCCTGCATTCACGATAATATTGCAAATTTTCCGGACAACTATGATACGATCGTCGGCGAACGTGGCGTTACGCTTTCCGGCGGTCAGAAACAGCGCAGCTCCATCGCCCGCGCCCTGATAAAAAATGCACCGATCCTGATCCTTGATGACTCCCTTTCCGCTGTCGACACCGATACAGAAGAACATATCCTACATAATCTCAGGGACGATCGTAAAGGAAAAACAACAATCCTGATCGCACACCGAATTTCCACGGTACAGCATGCCGATCTGATCATGGTACTTGAAAACGGGGAAATGAAAGAGCTTGGAACACACACCGAACTGATTCAGAAAAATGGTATTTATAAAGATATGTTTGAAAAGCAACAGTTGGAAGCTTCCATTGGAGAACAGGAGGTCATTAACAGTTAAAGATAAATTATAAAATCATATAAGTAGATA
>NZ_JAQFCE010000073.1:0-509 GCF_027690675.1 Bariatricus sp. TF06-38A | reverse complement strand
CACCTCCTTTCTAAGGAAGAAGAAGTAAGGAAGAATGTTGTCTATTGTTGAGTTATCAGTAAAGGAAGTTCTTTTCACAGAGCTCAAAGAACAATTTGAGTTCTAAGCTCAAAAGGACTTCGCTAAGAACTCAATATTTCTGGTGGCGATGCGGTCAGGGGACACACCCGTTCCCATCTCTGCACTGGAGACGGTGTGGGAGAGCAGGTGGCCGCCAGATTATAAAAAAGAAAATAAGCAGACTGTGCTTGATTTAATATGAAACTTTGGAGAATCGCTCCAAAGCGTCAAGCGACTAAGTGGTGGTTAGCTACCGCACTAGTCTTTCAGCATAGATACAGACACAGAACCGAAGGGGATTCTGCGGTCAACCCAATCAGCAGGGCAGTGCTGTTACGATAGCTGGTTTTTACCAGTGATTAAAGATCAAAAGAGATTTTGGTTTTTAATGACTGATAAACTTCAGTCAGACATGTACTTTGAAAACTGCATACAAAAATAAATCAATT
>NZ_JAQFCE010000072.1:0-551 GCF_027690675.1 Bariatricus sp. TF06-38A | reverse complement strand
TAAACGGAACAGCCCCAGTCAGAAACCTTATTTTCGGTCTGATAGTCCATGCTTATTCATGCTATCAAAGTGAAAATATATATTTTATATGCTTACTCAAGCGTGTGATTGACCCTAGCGTGCTTAATCACTCTGTCTAATACGATAATAACTCCATTAGAATTACTTGTCAAGAAGTTTTTGTTGACTTTTAGATATAGATTAAGTATGATATGCTTATAAATACCAAGAAAAGCAACGAAAGGAGCGGTTATACTAAGTTATGGAGCATTATGAAAAGAAAATCAGTTTCTTAGGAGAAAACATACAGACCATAAGAAAACACAGAGGAATGAAACAACAGGAACTTGCGGACAAAATCGGTATCAATATTGCCTTTCCAAGATTGAACGTGGCGTGAATTATCCTACCTTTGATACGTTAGAGAAGATAATGGACGTGCTGGGTGTAACGCCCAATGAATTATTGTCGGGAGAATGGAAGTATATTGACCACACCGAGCCCTATATCATGGATATTATCAAACGGGAACAAGACTTCAATGTTTCCTT
>NZ_JAQFCE010000071.1:0-600 GCF_027690675.1 Bariatricus sp. TF06-38A | reverse complement strand
ATTTGCAGCTGAATACTGTGATTATTTGAACCAGATCTTCAACAAGTTCCTGCTGTTCAGATTTTTCAGTATTATCAATAATCTCAATCTCACAATTATAAAGTGAAGCGATATATTCTATCAACTCAAAACCAAATCGCAATAGCCTGTCTTTATATAAAACAACAACCTTTTCAACTTGATTTTGAGAGATTCGTCTAATCAATTCCTGAAGTCCTTTTTTCTTATAATTAATCCCAGAACCGATATCGCTTATTATCTCAAACGGCTGTCCTTTTGCCAAAAGATATGTCTTAACATTATCAATCTGTCGTTCCAAATCATCTTTTTGTTTATGGCTGGAAACGCGACAATATCCAATTGTAATGCGATTTTTAGGCTTTACATTTATTACCTGGTTGAGTTGCTCATCAGAATAATATCTATAGCCACTTACTGTAGTATGATGCGGATGAAGTTTTCCATTTGCATCCCAATTTCGTAATGTCTGAGCAGATACGCCTATAATTTTTGAAAATTCGTGTATAGAATAATATTTACTCAAAGTATCAACTCCTTTCAATAATATTCTAGTCTAATATCTTATAAAACTCAATATCT
>NZ_JAQFCE010000070.1:0-830 GCF_027690675.1 Bariatricus sp. TF06-38A | reverse complement strand
TGCTTCTTGTTTTGCTGAAATAAATAAGAACGGTGATTTGGATCTTGCTGTGCGTTTTCAAAAAGCCGCAGCGGGAGATATTTTCTATATAAACATGTGTTATATTTGTCAATAGATCAATTCTTTTTGTACAGAACAAATACATTCGCTAACGCAATACATGTTCCCGTTCCGAAATTGTGTCCTTTTATGTAAAGTAAATCATTGCTACTGTTATAATAACAGGACACGATATTTACCCATGCATCCCAATCTCCAACTAGGTCATATCCGATCACTCCAATAGGTGTGTAGCCATTTACTGTAGGCGGTTTTAAATAATAATTGAAATCCTTTCCTGCGCCAACGTTTATATTATTTGTTACAGCTACTTGCTTTACAGACAATAAACTTTTTAAATTATTGTTCATCGTTGTCTCTGCATTTTTTAATTTGCTATTTAGTTCAGAATCCCTCTAAAAAGATGAAGAAAGGGGCAAACAGAAAAATGAAAATCACATTCAATGATGGTCGGGAACTGCAGATCCAGCAGGTCACTGAGCAGACGGATGGCGCACTTCTGATCAAGACCATTTCAGCACACGAGGATCAGCTGAAGACTTTATTCTCTGATCAGACAACAACTAAGAGAATGTCTGTGAGCGAACGGGATGCAGATACCGTTGTGTATGAAAACTACACAAAGCTCGATGCAATCGTGATGGAGAAAAATGAAATGCTCGAAGGATGCATTTTGGAAATGTCTGAAACGGTATATCAGTAAAACGATAATTGTATTAACCATTTTATTCATATTATTACAAATTTCAGGAGGAAAAGAAATGATGGCA
>NZ_JAQFCE010000007.1:0-112703 GCF_027690675.1 Bariatricus sp. TF06-38A | reverse complement strand
GTTCATCATAGCCATTTACCCACACAATCCAGACGGTATCTGGCTCTTTTGAACCTCATCTTCATTATAGCTCATATCTTTCCTTTTAGCAAGATATTCTTTCGTATTTGTCTTACCGTATTTCTGGGAAATCAGGCTGACGAACACATCGGTTGCGTCCAGTTCCCCGTCAAATACCGTTGTAACATGAATCTCTGTTTTGTTTTTTGCCATAGGCAGTTATCCTCCATACATGAAAATAGCCAGACAGAGGGTGTCGGCAACGAAGTCCGGCAACGGGCTTCAAAAGACCTTGCAAACAATCTCAATCTGGCGATGGTTACTATTTATACTTTTCTTTTATTTTTCTGTTGTTTTGGTTGTCATAGGGGAGAAAAGCCGATAGTTTCGGGATTTTCCCCGGCAACCGGCTCGGCAACGGGATAGCAACAGGGGGTGCAACGGGCTGCCATTTTCAGAACGGAAGCTCCATCTGTTCTGTGACCTCCACAAAACCGTCCATCGTTTTTTCAGACGGGTTGCCGGAGTCCGTTGCCGGGTTTTCACGCTCCCAGCCCTTTTGTCTGCCATATTCGGAAAACATTCTTGGGTTCGGGAAGTACCGCCAGCCGGAAATGCACTGGTTCATAATCTCGTTGATTTCCCGGATTTCCCATTGCTTCGGCTCGTCAAAGGCATGGTTCAAGGCTTCCTTGTAGAGCTGCTTGGAACAGACCATGCTCCCGGTGTACTTATCAAGATACGCCTGTATCATCCCGGCTTTGGTGTCCTCCGGCATAAAATCCCGCTGGTGTTCTTTGAGATACCGCTGCATGGCGGGGCTGAAAGCCAACTTGAACCTGCCGCTTCGGTAAATCTCCATCGCTTCTGCCCACATCTGCTCGATATAGGCTCTGGAAGCAGCTTCGTCCTCCAAAATGTGAACCTCGGCTTGCTCCGGGTACACCATGACGGGGATAAAGCGGCGGTTGCCGGAACGGTCAAGGGGCAGGAAGTCAAGGGCATTGGAAGTGCCGCCAAACACGCACTGACGGGGGCGGTCTGCCGGGTGGGTTTCATAAGGTATCTTGTAAACCTCTTTCTGCCGGCTTAAAAACGACTTGATTTCCTCAATGCTCTTGGCGTTTGCGGTTGCCATCATTTCCGACATTTCGATAATCCAGTGACCTTGCAGCTTGCGGTACACATTGTCATCGTCCAGCTTCCGCAAATCATCGGAGAACCACTCGTCCCGGACTGCCAGCAGACGGAAGAAGGTGGACTTTCCAGCCCCCTGACCGCCTACCAGACAGAGCATGATTTCAAATTTGCACCCTGGCTGAAAGGCTCGTGAGATTGCACCCAGCAGGAACAGCTTCAATGCTTCATAGGTGTAATCGTCTGCGTCCGCCCCCAGAAAGTGCCGCAGGCAGAAACGGATTCGCTCTGTCCCATCCCACACAAGAGTATTGAGATAGTCCCGGATGGGATGGTACTTGTTTTCATTCGCCACAATCCCGATGGCATTATCAATCTTTTTCTCATTGGTAAGCCCATAGGTTTCTTCCAGATAAAGAAGCAGATACTTCATGTCCGTATCGTTCAGGGCGGTGCTTTCTCTGTGGAAGCCGATGGGCTTTATGATGTCCTTGCGGTCGGTCAGGATGTTGTATGCGATAGCCCCGGAAAGCAGAGGGTCACGCTGGAATACGGTCAGGCAGTTCCGTATGCTCTGACGGACACCGCCTTTCTCGGTAGTTTCCAGCCCCGCCTTGATTTCCTCAACGCTCTGTGGCAGCTGCATGGCGTTCATGGTGTTTTTTAGTTCTTGCTGCGTCTGCGGCTGCAAACTCTGCCATTCGTTGTTCAAGCTGTATCACATCCTTTCCGTAGTCCGTAATCAAAGCCGCTTTTTCCTCTGTCTCCCCGAACAGCAGCACATCCAGCAGATATTCCACTTGGGCTTGCTTCTGTAAGGCTTCCACAAACCGGGGATGAAAGGCTTCCTCCGGGGAGTGCGGGACATAATCCTTTCTCCATGCCCGAAGCAGGTGGAGATAATCGGCAAGGATACGGGAGCAGCGGTTCTTTGCTTCCTGAAACTGTTCCTCCGGGGATTTCTGCCGGGGCTTGGGCTTTTTTACCTTTCCCGACGGTTTCCAGTCCTCATAGGAAATTCCAAAGTCCTGTGCCAGTTGTACGGCGGCTTCTTTCTTTCCCAGCCCATACAGGGCGGCGGTAAAATCAATCACATCCCCGTCCGTACCGCAGCCGAAGCAGTGGTAACGCCGATCCAGCTTCATGCTTGGGGTTTTATCGTTATGGAACGGGCAACAAGCCATCCCGTTCCGACCTACATGGATTCCATAATGCTCCGCAGCCTGTCTTGTTGTGACGGACTGCTTCACAGCTTCAAATACATTCAAATCTATCCCTCCTTGAAAATAAGAAAAGCACCTGACATTCTCTGATTGAAAATGGCAAGTGCCTGTTAAAGTTCCATATCCTGTTGTCTGTGTTTCGTCTGTGCCGAGGCGGTTCTTTGTGGTTTTTTCTCGTCAGCCTTATCCTGCAAGACTTCTTTGAGGGACTGCTTCTTGGGCGGCTCTTTGCTTTCTTCTGTGCCGGGTGTGGCTTTCCGTACCCAGTAGCGGATGTCCCGCAGCTTCTTCAAATCCTCCTGTACCTCGATCAGCGGTACTTTCAGTTCTGCGATTTCGCTGAGAAGTGTTTCCTGCTCCTCTTGCAGCTCCTTTTGGGTACTATCCTTATCGTCCGGGTGTTTGGCAAGGTAGGCGGTGGCTTTCTCATACCGGGCAACCTCCGGGTGTTCCTGTTTGAATTTCTCCTTTGTTTTCTTGAAAAATATCTTCTGGTATTTCTCATAGACGGGCTTACATTCTTTGCAGTCTGTCCGGCTGGCAAGAATCCCGTCAATCACTTTGCTGCGGGCTTCCTTTGGCTTCATCTGATTGCGGTAATCTGCGGCTGATTTCCCGGAAGATTCCAGAAATGCTTCTAAGTCCTCCACAGTGGAAAGCCCCTTTTGCCGGAGATAGGACAGGGCTTCGCTGACTGCCTTTAAGTCCTGTGAAGTCCCCCGGTTCTGTCCAGCCCTTGTCCAGTCCTTCCGTTCTTCTTTTCGTATCGCCATATACTTCATCAGCAGATTGGGAAGAAGTGTTGCTTCCTCCGCCGCCTTTTGTGCAAGCAGCTCTTTCCGTTTTTCGCCCAGCTCGGTAATCCAGCCTTTGAGGTTTTGGATAAGCTGCCGGATGGACTTCATCAGATTGTTGGCAGCTCTGATTTCCCGGTTCAGGTTTCCGATATTCGTCTGGATACCCCGCTTTTCCATCTGCCGGACAGCAGCTCCCTCATGGACAGTAGGGACTATATCAAGCCCCTGTCTGGCATAGGAACGCAAGTCCACACGCTCCGGGCGGTCATTGGCTTCCAGATAGCGGTTCTGGATGACCTCCCATTCATGCCGCCAGATTTCACAATACTTCTGGTCGTTCCAGTCAACCGTATCCTCCTTGTGGCTTTTCCATCTGCCGGACGGAAGTTTGATCCGTTCCCCATTCTCGTCAAGGTCATAAACCTTGCGGCTCTTGGGAAGCCATTTCCCATGTTCGTCCATTGCCCTCATAGTGAGCAGGACATGGGCGTGGGGATTGTGTCCCGGCGGATGGGGGTCATGGATTGCAAAATCAGCAATCATGCCTTTGGAAACAAACTGCTGCTCACAAAACTCCCGTACAAGGACAGCGTACTGGTCAGGCGGTATCTCTCTGGGGATGGTAAGCACCCACCGCCTTGCAAGCTGGGAGTTCCATTGTTTCTCCACCGCTTCGGCGGCGTTCCATAGGGTATTGCGGTCTGCATATTTCTGTGGGGCATTTGCCGGAAGAAGGATTTCATTGTGGACGATACCACGCTTTTCCGGGTAGTGCTTCACTTCCTGGTCGTATTCACAGAACAGCTTTTCGCCGCTCTGGTAGGCAGCGGCGGCAACCGCAGACTGCTGTTGGCTTCGCTGTACAATAGAAATTTCGTTGTGTGGACATGGCATTTTGTGTCCCTCCTTTCTATGCTTGGTGGATGGGGTGGAGTTTTACCACCTCATTTTTGGCAGAAAAAAAGCAGGAGATCTTTTTTAGATTTCCTGCTCGGTGTGCCGCTTTGTAGGTGGCGGGTATTTAGTTGTGAAAGTTCGGGACAAGTTGACCCGATGTATAAGAAATAATAAACCAGAAGTTTACAAGCTAAATTTGTTACAACAAAAATGTAAATACTCTTTAACCGATATTTCTTTGCTATTCAAAATTCCAATAACAACAAATATAACTTCTGCAACTGTAAGATAGCAGTCTTTCAAATCAAAAATAAAAAGGGTAGGTATCTGCAAAAAATCTAAACTTCCACCCCAAAACACCTTATCAATCAAGCTACATAAACATCCCGATATGCCACAAATCATTATCATTTTTACCCAAAAACTTGTATGTGCTCTTTTTGCCTGATATAGCATATATCCTGATAAAAAGAGGAACAAAACAAACACATTCAATAAAATGGTAACAAACGGACTTGATAATAATTCGAAGAAATTGCCAGCATAAGATAAACGAGTATTTAGTTCTGGATTAAATCTTAAAACTTTGGCTATTATATCAAATTCGTATTTCATAAATACTTTTGAAATTACTATTTTAACCATCTGGTCAATTAGAACCAATAATGCCACAGGTATAATAAACGGCTTAAACTTTTCCATCAGTAATACTTCCTCTCAAATTATTATTTTATTATTTCTTCTTTTTCGATTTAGGGGTAGGCAATTCTTCATACATAGCATTAAACAATCCTGTCAAAAACTCTTTATTATCAACTTCATCTACCAACAACATTTCTTTTGCTCCCTCGTAAGGTAACTCATACGAAACCGTTGGCATATAACTTATTGCTGATTTTACTGGTTTGACAAGTAATCTATCATCATAGATACCGCCTACAATCTTACCACAATAATAAATGACAAATTCGCCCATCATAGCTCGATAGGTAATTTCATTCAAGTCAGATAACTGACCTAAAATAAATTCTAAATATTCTTTGCTGGATGCCATAACTTTACCTCAATTTCTAAATTTATTACTGACTTCATTATACTTTATTGCTTATCGAAAAGATAGCATATTTTATGAAACTTGTCGGCTGGGAACAGCTTGCAACGCAAGGTGTCCCCAGATGGCAAGTCCACAAAAGGGTAGCTGGCGGCAGCCAGCGCAGGGGAAGCGTAGCGTCCCCTGTTTGATTTGGAGCAGACCATGACTGCGGAAAATCACAGCCCTCCGGCGAGGAGCCTTCGGAGAACGCAATGCACCAACCTCTGGGTGGTGTATAATTGCGCCCTTAGTAAACTAAGGGGTTTCCGGCTTCTCCCGTTCCAGCAGTTTTTTCAATAGTTCCTGCGTGTCCTGCCTGTGAAAAATGAGTTTCAACAACAGCATGACATCATCATCTGTCAGGCGTTCCGGCTCTTGCAGAAAACTTTCCAGCATACCGCCACGAGTACAGATCCGGTGCGTCCGTTCCTTTCGGGTAAGCTGCTTTAACTGGTGCTGCAATGCCTTTTCATCATTGATTGCTTTCCGCAGTTTCTTTTCGCTTTTCTCCAGCTCCCGGTTTAGCTTTTCCAGCTTTGAGGTATCAGGCAAGGGCAGCGTCCCCCTTTCCCGGTATCAGTACATAAATCCGGTTTGGTTCTCCAACGCCCTGACGCACCCGCATGATAAGTCCGGCGGTTTCCAGTTCATTCAAAGAACGCTTGACCGTCATGGGGCTGCGGGACAAGACTGCGGCAATGGCTGTGACAGGGAAGCAGACAAACAGGATTCCGTTCTCGTCCTCCTGCCCTTTGGATAGCATAGCGTCCAGCATCCGGCAGTACATAACCTTTGCGGTGCTGCTGACTGGAAATCCTGTCAATGCTCTGGGAAATGGCATACAGGGCGGCAATGGTGTGTCTATCGTCATAAATTCAAAATTCATTCGGTGTGTTCCTCCTTTTTCTTGGCTCGTTTGGATAAATAACGGGGGCAGTCAACCACAACCGCCCGGAAGCTCTGCTTGCACCCATGCTGGCATTTCCGGCATAATTCGTTGTAAGTGACACGCCCCCGGTCATTGAGGTAAAAGGAAAGCACATGTTTCCTCTTTTTGCTCATTCTCGGCATATTGTGTTTCCTCCCGTTTTCGTGTATTGTTTCGGGGCGATTTTCGGCAAAAATACAGCCATAGAGCCGCTTAAAATCTCCCGAAGTATCAGCGATAGGGTAGACTGTCCCCCTATCAGATTGTCGTGTTTCGGTATCATTTCGGTGTCAGTTCGCCAGTTCTCCCTGGTGTCGTTCCTCCCCTGAATCTCACAGCGGCGTATCGCTCCCTTTGGTACGCTCATTTTGGTCAGGATTCCTCCACATCCCTGCCAAAAGTCATGGCACTACATCGCCGGGGAAGCATATCCCACACAGGCTGGTCATTCGATTGGAATAATCCATCGATGAACTACCTGTATCATAGAACATTTTTGTACCCTGTGCCGTATGTCCACAAAGTAGGAATTAAGGGTAAAAATCAGAAATTTCCACGATTGCGGAAAGTATGATATAATCCAGTTAAGCGGCAGTAATGAAACCGCCGGAAAGGAGCGTGCGCCCATGAAAGGAGCGACAAGCATACAGGAACGCCTTTGGGAACTCCGCAAGGACAAAGGCTTAAATCTGGAAGAATTATCAGAGCTGACGGGCATTTCCAAATCAGCTCTTGGCAGTTATGAAAAAGAGGATTATAAGGAAATCAATCATGGCAACCTTATCACGCTGGCAGACTTCTATGGGGTTTCCGTTGATTATCTGCTGTGCCGGACAGAGAACCGGGAGCAGATCAACACGCCACTAACAGAGCTGCATTTGAATGATGAGATGGTGGCACTTCTGAAAGGCGGTCGGATTAACAACCGTCTGCTCTGTGAGCTTGCCACTCATAAGGACTTTATCAAGTTTCTTGCGGACATTGAGATTTATGTAGATGGGATTGCCACCATGCAGATTCAAAACCTCAACGCCCTTGTCGATACTGTCCGGCATGAAATCATTGAACGGTATCGCCCCGGCGAAGACGACCCGCATTTGAAAGTGCTGCAAGCCGCCCATATCAGCGATGATGAATATTTCAGCCACATGGTTCTTGATGACCTCAATCTCATTATCCGGGATATTCGGGAAGCCCACAAAAAGGACAGCGAGAGTGCGCCCCAGACCACCGTTGCCGATGAATTGAAAGAAAATTTGGAAGCGGTTGAAAATTTCAAGGGCAGTCGGGATGAAAAGCTGGTTGTCCTTTACTGCAAGCAGCTCGGCATCAACTATAAAAATCTGTCAGACGAAGAATTTCGCTGGCTCATTCGGATTCTACAAAAATCAAAGAAAACAGGAACTCCTATCAGTCAAAGGAAAAAACGGTAAAGAAAAACCGCTGTTGCATGGTTGTGTTTGCTTCCATGTAGCAGCGGTTGGTGCTATACTTATTCAGTTAAAATTTCAAAGCGATAAAGTGGAATTTATCTTAGAAATTACAGCAATGTTATTTTGATAAACTTTCAAGAATTGAAATATCATGCTTATCTTTATCTCTTAATTCATAACCTGAGTGGAAAACTCTTTGGCCTTTTAAGGATATACAAGGAATTGTTTTTCCTTCAAAAAAAGCACTACCAAAGTAATCTTTTTCAAACTCATACCAGCCACCCTCTAAATCAGCTTGTTTTGAAGTTCCGTCCTCATTTAAAACGAACGGGTGAATGTCTAAGTAACCAAGTTCATCACTATATAACTCTATTCTAACCGGTTTCCAGTCTGTATCAATTTTATAGCCCAGATTCAAAAGCACATTTAACAATTTTTCCGTATGTTGAGCATCAAAATTTATATCTATATCTCTATGAATTCTTGTTTGTTTACCAGCTAAAATATCTACACCCCATCCGCCATCCAACCAGTATGTAATTCCAGTATTTTCGAATAATTCTATTACTTTCATTAAATCTTCTTTTGTTGTTATTTCTTTTCTACCCATACAAAGTCTCCTTTACAACTTCTAATTTGTAATAATCATTCTACCATACCGTTATGAATAAATCATCTCATGTAAAACAATTTCTTCTGCCCGGTTGTGAATGTTATTGCAACGCTGCACCCATTCCATTTGACGGGTACGCTTCAATTCCTCGGTCACGCCCTCGGCAGCTTTCATCTGCTCCATGATGGTGTCTAACCGTTTCTGTGCCTGTTCGTTCAGGTCTGCAAGATATGTCCACAATTCTCCGGTCAGTATCAATGTGTTAAGTCTGGCTGGGTGGACTTCTCTTAAGTATTCCCGGTGCATCCATCCATACTTTCCGATGGAGCGGCGTTCTTCCGACAGTTTCAAGTCCGGGATGTAGTAATCTCCGACAAGGATATAATCAATTCCGTTTTCCGTTATTCTTGGTTTCAATTCGCTCATGTTTCTTACCTCCTGTGGAAGCTGGCTCGTCTGGTACTAACTCAATCACATCGGTAATCTCACAATTCAGCGTTTCACAGATACGGGCTAATGTGTCCATGCTGATGTGCTTTCCCTCTTTGCTCATGTTGGCAATCATATTCGTTGTCATACCAGCGGCAAGCCTTAAATCCTCTTTCCTCATATCACGCTCTAACAGTGTGTGCCAGAGTGGCTTATAGCTGATGTGCATATTGTTTTCCTGCCTTTCTATCCATACGGCCGGGACCACTGCCCCGGCAGGAACTTTACTCTTATTATAACACCAATCTTGTGAAATCACAATTTATTCTTGTAGCCTGCCGCTGATACCGTCTGGATTGTGCTTTCCCTTTCTTTTTGTTCCCTTTAATTAGCCATGAACTGCTTGATTTCTGGGGACTGGATTCTTCCATACCAACCGCTTCTGCTCTCAGCCAGCAGCGCGCAAAGCTTAAACCTGATGCGCTGGAAGCTGTATTCCGGCACTTTAATTCCGCTTCCATGGAATTGCCGCCCGCTTCCTTTATGGATTCGCATTACCGTTTCCTGGCTGCCGATGGCTCTACCTGCACTTTTTTCAGCACTCCGGCTTTCTCATCACCAGACTACTACTGTTGCCCGGCACGATGTTTTGGATGGAATAAAAAATATCTATATCGGTGACCGCGTCTATTGCTCTTATAACAACATGGCACATGTTGTGGAACAGGGACAGTATTTCCTGTTCCGTACCAAGGATATCCATTCCAAAGGACTGGTCGGCAATTTTAATTTTCCAGATGCGGAATCCTTCGATATTGATGTCAGCGTCATACTGGTCCGGAGCCATTCGAAAAAAGTTTTGGCAGACATCCACACAGAAGGTTACATACGCTTTGTTGATCAGGCAGCTGCTTTCGATTACATTGAATATGGAAGTTATGATACATATGAGCTGTCCTTCCGTATTCTACGCTTCCCTATCAGCACTTCTACATACGAGTGCATCGCGACCAATCTGCCACGTGATGAATTCCCTGTGGAACGTATCAAAACCTTGTACAATGCCAGATGGTCTATTGAATCCTCATTTAGGAAACTGAAATATACCATTGGGTTGAGTAATTTCCATGCGTATAAACCCGAATACGTGAAACAGGAAATATGGGCAAGGCTACTTGCGTATAACATAACCGAAACAATGATAAACTACACACTACTGGAAAAACATAGGACAAAACATGAATACAAAGTCAATTTCACTATGGCTGCCCATATCTGCAGAGCCTTTCTCCGTCTGACCACGGAGAAAGACCAATATGATGTGATGTCCCTGCTGAAAAAGGAATTGATCCCTATCAGGAATGAACGCCAATACCCAAGACTCCAAACGGCTCATTTCCGAAGACCGCGATATTTTATATATCGGGCAGCATAGACACCTATATCATTATAATCCGTTTTGAGGCAGATTTGCAATCTGTCTTCTTGTCATGCTTTCCTTCATGAGTAAATCGTAAACATATCTGTAAAACGGTTCCACTAAGGCTCATCTGTAATTTGTTCTGTAAGAATTCACTTCCTGATTAAACGTTAACTAAATGACATTGTACTGTGAACAGTAACAAAAAGAATGTGCATCTCCGACACGTAGTGCCTTTTGTTTCATAGGAAGTTCCTATGAAATAAAAAAGGAAAAACAGACTGCAAATAAATCTTCACAGTCTGCCCGAAATCTCTATTTTTTATTCTTTACAATTCATCAATCTGCCAGTCGATTGGCTCTACACCATGCGCCTCAAGGAATTTATTTGTCTGGCTGAACGGTTTGCTTCCGAAAAATCCACGATACGCAGAAAGCGGACTCGGATGCGGTGCTTCCAGGATCAAATGGTTCGGATTGGTCAGCATTCTCTTTTTCATCTGTGCCGGTCTTCCCCACAGAATAAATACAATCGGCCTGTCCTGGGTATTGAGTACACGGATTGCTGCATCTGTAAATTCTTCCCAGCCAATTCCACGATGTGAATTAGCCTGATGTGCTCTTACCGTAAGAACCGTGTTGAGAAGAAGTACTCCCTGCTCCGCCCATTTCACCAGATTGCCGTGGCTTGGGATCGTACATCCCAAATCATCATGCAGTTCCTGATAAATATTCACCAGTGACGGTGGAATATCAACCCCTGGTTTCACAGAAAAGCTTAAACCCTCTGCCTGTCCATCTCCATGATATGGATCCTGACCAAGGATCACAACCTTGACATCCTTAAGCGGTGTCAGATGAAATGCATTAAAGATGTCATCTGCCGGAGGATATACCCGGTGTGTCCGGTATTCCTGATTCACTGTTTCAAACAGTTTCTTATAGTATGGCTTGGAAAATTCACCTTTCAGTGCATCCAGCCAGTCATTGTTAATTGCTGCCATATTCCCCACCTTTTCTCTACAGACGTACCGATACGCCTTTTTCTCTCAAATATTCTTTTACTTCTCTGATTTCCAGCTCTTTATAGTGGAACAGGGATGCCGCAAGTGCCGCGTCTGCCTTCCCCTCTTCACCGAGTGCTTCGTAGAAATGCTCCAGATTACCTGCTCCTCCAGATGCGATTACTGGAATTGATACATTTTCCGCGATCGTCCTTGTCAGCTCCAGATCGTATCCGGCCTTCGTGCCGTCACAGTCCATACTGGTCAAAAGAATCTCTCCTGCGCCAAGTGCTTCTACTTTCTTCGCCCACTCGACCGCATCAATTCCCATATCAATGCGTCCGCCATTTTTATAGATATTCCACCCACTGCCGTCTTCTCTTCTTTTCGCATCAATCGCGACAACCACGCACTGGCTTCCAAACTTCTCCGCTGCTTCCCGGATCAGTTCCGGTCGATTGATTGCAGAAGAATTGATGGAAATCTTGTCCGCACCTTCCCGAAGCAATGCCTTAAAATCGTCAACGGTCCGGATTCCACCACCTACCGTAAATGGAATAAACACACACTCAGCAACTTTACGCACCATGTCAACCACCGTGCTTCTGTCGTCCGAAGAAGCCGTGATATCCAGAAATACCAGTTCATCCGCACCTGCCTTATCATAAGCCTTCGCAATCTCAACCGGATCTCCTGCATCTTTGAGATCCACAAAATTCACACCTTTTACAACCCGTCCGTTCTTCACATCAAGACATGGGATAATTCTCTTTGTAAACACTGTCTGCCCTCCTACAATTCTACAAAATTTTTCAGTATCTGAAGTCCTGTATCACTGCTCTTTTCCGGATGGAACTGGCAGGCAAATACATTTCCCTGTTCAACCGAAGCATGAATATGTGTGCTGTACTCGGTTGTCGCTTTTACAATACTTTCATCTGTTGCTTTCAAATAGTAGGAATGAACAAAATATACATACGGCTCTTCAGGTAAATCTTTAAACAATCTGCCGTCATTCTGAAGCTTCAGAGAGTTCCATCCCATATGCGGGATCTTAAGTCCCGGACAGTCCGGAATTCTAAGGATCTCTCCTTTTAGAATACCAAGCCCCTCCACCCCTGGCGTCTCGTCACTTCTTTCAAACAAAAGCTGAAGCCCAAGACAGATTCCAAGAAGCGGGATTTGTCTCTTTACTACTTCACTAAGCACTTCATCCAATCCATATTTTTTCAGATTGTACATGGCATCGCCAAATGCACCGACTCCCGGAAGGATCACTTTATCGGCAGAAAGTATCTCTTCTCTGTCTCTTGTGATAACCGCATCCTCACCAAGATATTTTAACGCTTTTTCTACACTTTTAATGTTTCCTGCATCATAATCAATAATCGCTATCATCCGCATATCCTCATGATTTTTATATTCTTGTAGTTATTCAAAAGAGCTTTTTCCGCTCATGTCACAATCTTCTTCCCTGTGTCAATCAGCAATAAGCTCTTTTATAATGTACCACGTTACAGTGTGAATTGCAAGATTCGCATTTATTTCATGTCCAGTTCAAACCAGAACTCAACACCATTGGTATGATTGATCGCACCGTATCCTTTTCCAAAGGAGTCCATGATCGCCTTCACAATAGAAAGCCCGATACCATTTCCACCGTATTCTCTGGTCCTTGCCTTATCAACCTTATAGAATTTCTCCCAGATATGTGGCAGATCTTCCTCCGGAATCGGCGTTCCGGTATTGAATACGGTAATTTTTGCCATATCATTTTCCTGGGTGATCTTGATCTCGATCACCTTCTCACCATCGATATGGTTCAGTGCATTGTTGACATAATTCCGGACAACCTGCTCAACCTTAAACTCATCTGCCCAGACATAAACAGGGTTCTTGTGGCGGAAAATCACCTGTGCTTCTTTCTGCTCGATCAGAATATCCAGACTCTGCAGGACACCCGAAATCAATGAAGTAATATCAAACCGTTCAAACTGTACATCATCCTCACCAAATTCCAGCTGGTTCAGGGCAAGTAGATTCTTCACCATCCGGTTCATCTTTCCTGCCTCGTCCATAATGACTTCACAGTAGAACTCCCGGCTCTCCGGATCATCATTGACTCCTTCTTTCAGGCCTTCTGCATATCCCTGGATCAGGGCAATCGGCGTCTTCAGTTCATGGGAAACATTCCCCAGGAATTCACTTCGCATATTTTCTCGTTTTTCTTTCTGCTCAATGTCTTTCTGCAATTTATAGTTGGCTTCTTTCAGATTGGAAATCGTCTTCTCAAGTCTTTCTGACATCCGGTTAAAGTTCTCTCCCAGTACACCGATTTCGTTGCTTCCGCCGCTGGTATATTTTGCATCAAAATCCAGATCGGCCATCTTCTGTGAAAGTGTTGCGAGCTCCATGATCGGCTCCGTGATCCTTTTTGAGAAATACCACGCAAGCAATACACTCACAAGAATCACACATCCGCCGACGACTCCGATAAATCTGTTAAAAATCGTGACTGCCGAACGAATACTCTCCAACGGGCTTCGCATGATAAAGATATCACCATTGTCAAAGTTTCCCCACATAGTCAGGTACTCTGTATTATTTTGCGGATCAACCGACTTGCAGATATCATAACTGTCCGTTTTTTCCAGAACCTCCTGATGATTCTTATCGTACAGATATCCGAAAAGCTGTACGACCATCATCTGTTTTTCTCTTACATTAGTATAAACCACATTGTATTCTGAATCGATGACTGCAATGGAAATATTATTTTTCTCTGTAAATCTTCCCAGGTCTTTTTCCGGTGTCTCAGAATTGATTGTCCCGTTCTCCACACCTTCCTGCACCATTGTATAAGCCTTTATAAATTCTGATTTCTTATTAGAAATATAATATTTCTCCAGAAAGCTTCCGTTGACGATCATAAATACAACGATCATAAACAGAATCAGACCTACAAAAACAGTCATCATCTGTCTTTTTATTGAATATTTCATGACTGTACCTCGAATTTATACCCCATACCCCAGATAGTCTTAATATAATCTCCTTTATCACCAAGTTTACTTCTCAGCTTCTTTACATGGGTATCAATGGTTCTGGCATCCCCGAAATAATCGTAATTCCATACATTGTTAAGAATCTTCTCTCTCGATAAAGCAATCCCCTGATTCTCCACAAAATAAGTCAGAAGTTCAAACTCTTTGTAACTGAGTTCGATCGGTTTTCCATCGATCTTCACCATATGTGCTGCTTTATCAATCTCGATCCCGTCCGCATGAAGCAGATCATCCGAAGCAAGCGCATTGGTTCTGCGCAGAATCGCAGTAACTCTTGCAACCAGGATCTTCGGGCTGAACGGTTTGGAAATGTACTCATCCACACCGAGTTCAAACCCCTGAAGCTCGTCCCTCTCTTCACTTCTTGCGGTCAGCATAATGATCGGAACCTTTGATTCTTTACGGATCTCACGGCAGGTCTGCCAGCCATCCATATGCGGCATCATGACATCCAGAATGATCAGTGCAATATCTTTTTCTTCATAAAAAATGTCCATTGCTTCCATACCGTCTCCGGCTTCGAGTACAGCATATCCTTCTCTTTCCAGGAAATCGCGCACCAATTTGCGCATACGGCTTTCATCATCTACTACAAGAATTTTCAGTTTATCCATAACTCTCACGGGCTCCTTTTTATCACTTTATTTCTAATTATACACCAGAATAGCAGATAATTGTGTTCTTTATGTGAAAGAAGAACAACAGGATCGTAGTTTCGTATTTATTTTTATTCTAAAAAGCCAAGATGCTCTAACAAAATCTTCAGACCAAGCAGAATAAGGATGATCCCACCGACAATTTCGGCTTTGTTCTTATAGCGGGCTCCAAAGACATTACCAATCTTTACTCCGGCAAAGGAAATGATGAAGGTCACGATTCCGATAAAACAGACCGCCGGAATAATATTTACCTTAAGAAATGCAAAGGTAATTCCTATAGCGAGTGCATCAATGCTGGTTGCTACTGCGAGAAGGAACATGGTCTTCACATCCAGGCTTGCATCGGCTTCCTCTTCGTCATTGTCCAATGCTTCGTGAATCATATTTCCACCAATCAGCGCAAGTAATACAAATGCGATCCAGTGATCTATAGAAGCAATGGCTTCCTGGAACTGCGCTCCTAAAATATAACCAATTGCCGGCATCAATGCCTGAAATCCGCCAAACCATAAGCCAACAATAGCCGCCTTTTTGAAAGTGCACTTCGGCATAGCAAGTCCTTTACAGACAGAAACTGCAAATGCATCCATGGACAGCCCTACTGCAATCAAAAACAATTCAATTAAACCCATAATTTTTCTCCTTTTTAAAGCTAATCATCTTATCCAATGTGAAAATAATTGTCTGCGGCAATGCTTTGCCTGCACTTGGCTCATCGTATATAATCGAGCAGGCTGACTCCTACTCGATTTGTATACTTTGTACACCATCTCGCTTAACAGCTCGATGATGTACATTCGCCAAATGCAGATACTTGTGCAAGCACAAATCTGCACTTGACTCATCGTATACACAAAAAAAGACTTATTCGTAGCATAAAATACTACGAATAAGTCTCATTATTTAAAGCTATGCCAGACAGCCATTGCTGTCAGTATGTTGACAAAGCTACGTCATCGCGCCAACTACTCCCTTATCGATAAAAATTATTATATCGGGCAGGTTCTTTTCTGTCAAGCCTGATTCTCTGCAAATTCAGATCAGACTCATTCTCCAAAATCAGCTTTTGACTGCTACACCATGATCGGCTTTAATGCTTCTGCGAATTTGTCTTTCTTTGCCTGTGCTTCTTCCAGATCTTTTCCAAGTGTTGTGTAATAGATCTTAATCTTCGGCTCTGTTCCTGAAGGACGAACAATAACAGTCTCGCCATCTTCCAGTTTGTAGATCAGTACATTCGCAGAAGGAAGTCCGGTTTCTTCCGGTTTGGTGTAATCTGTAACAGATGCAACTTTGATTCCGGCTACTTCTGTGAGTGGATTCTTACGAAGATTTTCCATGATACCTGCCATCTTGTCCATTCCGCTAAGTCCCGGGAATTCAAAGCTGTCTACTTTGTTCAGATAACGTCCGTACTGCGCGTAGATTTCTTCCAGTCTCTGCTTCAGTGAGCTTCCTATGCTTCTGTAGTAAGCTGCCATTTCACAGATCAGCATAGATCCGATTACAGCATCTTTGTCACGTACATACGGTCCTGCAAGGTATCCGTAGCTCTCTTCAAATCCAAAGATGAAACGGTCTACTTCTCCGGCTTCTTCAAGCTGTGCGATCTGGTCACCGATCCACTTGAATCCGGTAAGTACGCTTCTGAGTTCTACACCGTAATGCTCTGCAACTGCATCTGCAAGCGGAGTAGATACGATTGATTTTACAGCAACTGCTTTCTCAGGCATGGTTCCTTTTTCAATACGTCCTGCGCAGATGTAATCGAGAAGCAGAACACCGACTTCGTTACCACTTACCAGTTCGTAAGAACCATCCGGGCACTTCATTGCAATACCTACACGGTCTGCATCCGGGTCTGTTGCAAGCATCAGATCTGCATCTGTCTCTTTTGCAAGGTTAAGTCCAAGCTCCAGAGCTGCAAAAATTTCCGGGTTCGGATAACTGCAGGTCGTGAAGTATCCGTTTGGATATTCCTGTTCCGGAACGATTGTGATATCTGTGATTCCGATGTCTTTTAATACCTGTGTTACCGGAACAAGTCCTGAACCATTGAGCGGGCTGTATACCAGCTTCAGTCCTGCTGTCTTGCAAAGTCCCGGTCTTACCTGACGTGATTCGATTGCTTCATAAAGTGCCTTCTTGCAGTCATCTCCTACAAAACGAATCAGCCCTTTTTCTACACCTTCTGCGAAGGATATGTATTTTGCACCTGTGAGGACATCTGTCTTCTGGATCTCAGCATATACGATTGCTGCTGCATCATCTGTCATCTGGCATCCGTCCGGTCCATATGCTTTATAACCATTGTATTTTGCCGGGTTGTGGGATGCAGTTACCATAACACCTGCATTGCAGTTATAATAACGTGTCGCAAATGAAAGTGCCGGCACTGGCATCAGCGCGTCATAGATTCTGACATTGATTCCGTTTGCTGCCAGAACACCTGCTGCTGTCTTTGCAAATACATCACTCTTCAGACGGCTGTCGTAGCTGATTGCCACAGTCTGTGTGCCCCCCTGTGTCTTAACCCAGTTCGCCAGTCCCTGTGTTGCCTGACGTACTACATAAATATTCATACGATTCGTTCCTGCTCCGAGAACTCCACGAAGTCCGGCTGTTCCAAACTTCAGAGCTACAGCGAAACGATCTTTTATCTCTTCGTCATTTCCTTCAATTCTCGCTAATTCCGGACTCAGATCGGCATCTTCCAGATCTGCTTCCAGCCAACGTTTGTACTCTTCCTGATACATCTTGACCACTCCCTACTATAATTTGTTCTTATTTTTGTACATTTTGACAAAAATATACTTTAAATATACCATATCTTTGACTAACCCGCAATGATTTGGGTAAGAAAAGTCCGTTAAAACATTCTTCATTTTCATCTTCCTCCATAACTAAATTATTCTCTCACCATCATCAAAGCATATCCAAGTAAGTTCTGACCTTTCCACTTATCCAGATCAAATCTGTTCTCGTCTTTCATGGATAACCCGATTCCCCATATCTGATCTTTTACCGCACATTCTGATAAATATCAATTTCCTAAATATCCATTTTCTTCATCTGGATTATGAAAACAAATAATCTCCATCAATCTTCACCCAACCTTTCACTACAATCATACCAGATTTATATCTTTCCTGCCATCGCAACAAACACTTTCATCACCCCGGCAAGCAACATCACCCAGATTGGATTCATCTTCACCTTCCTGAGCAAGATCACACATACCACAAATATTCCAACCATCAGCCAACTGGTATCAGATATCACCATTTTCCCGGAAGCTTCCCAGAATGCTGTCTGCAAAATGGAAATTCCCGCCGATCCGATCAGTGCGACCACCGCTGGTCTGATCCCTCCAAGTATTCCCTGCAGCATGTCCATTTCCCGGTATTTTAAGTACAATTTTGCAATGATCGTCACGATAATGCAAGATGGTGTGATATATCCAAGTGTAGCCACAACCGCTCCCGGCATTCCGGTCAGTTTCATCCCAACAAAGGTTGCTGCATTGATCGCAATCGGTCCCGGAGTCATCTGGGAAATGGTGATCAGATCCGTAAATTCCGTCATGCTGAGCCAGTGATGCACATTTACGACCTGCCCCTGGATCAGTGGAAGTGCCGCATATCCACCTCCAAAGCTGAACAAGCTGATCTGAAAAAAGCTTAAAAATAATTGTATATACATCATACTCTTTTCCTCCGTCTGTTCCAGATTGTCCGGATTACACCAAAAACTCCACTTGCAATCACAATATAAATCACATTGATTCCCAATACACAGGCTGCTATAAAGGCTGCAATCATAACAATCGTTGCCACATTATCTTTCTTTTTTATAATTCCACATCCCATTTCATAAGTGACCGAGGCAATCACAGCTCCGACACCTGCCTGCATCCCTTCCAGCATCTGACTCACCAGATAATTATCCCGAAATGCATGATAAAAAGCAGAGATCAAAGAAATGATCACAAACGGTGGAATAATCGTTCCAATAATTGCAACCAGTGTTCCTGTAAGGCCGGCAAGCTTATACCCAACCACGATTGCCCCATTTACCGCAATCGGTCCCGGTGCTGACTGCGCGATTGCCACCAGATCCAGCATTTCATTTTCTTCAATCCAATGATAATCATCCACAAACTTTTTCTTCATCAGTGTGATGATCACATAACCGCCGCCAAATGTAAATGCACTTAGATATAATGTAGATAGAAAAAGTTTAACCAACACTTCTCTTTTATTCTTCATAATTTTTATCCTCCACCCATTAGTATATCTTTGCTTTATACAGATGTAAATTAAAATCCAGGTAAATTTCAAAACCTTTCCAATACAATTTTACCTCTTGACTTTTCCAACAATCTCATTTATCATATATAACATATCAATTTAGTAGGTTTATAAAGGAGTGACACAGAATGAACATCTTATGCTTTGGCGATTCAAACACATATGGCTACAAACCGGACGGAACCGGCAGATTTGACACCGACACCCGATGGACCAGTCTGCTTCAGAAGAAGCTGGGTGCTGACCACCGTGTGATCGAAGAAGGTCTTTGTGGAAGAACCACTGTATTTCAGGATGATCTTCGTGAGGGACGCCGTGGACTCGATCTGATCGGTGTCACGATGGAAATGCATACTCCTATCGATCTCCTTATCGTTATGCTCGGAACCAACGACTGCAAAACAAGATACAATGCGTCCGCAGGAACCATTGCCAAAGGATTGGCTCAAGTCATCCAAAAAGCCCGAAAAAACGCTTCCCAGCCTTTTGATCTCCTCGTCATTTCACCGATTCATCTGGGTGAAGGTGTTGGCGATCCTGGCTTTGATCCGGAATTTGATGAAAAATCCGTAGAAGTTTCAAAAAAGCTTGCTGAAGAATATCACAAAGTGGCGCTTCTGCATCATGCAGCATTTCTGGATGCCTCTGCTTTCGCATCTCCGAGTACAACCGACCGCGAGCATCTGGATGCAGCCGGTCACGCTGCACTTGCTAATGCAATCTATGAAAAAGTTATCGATATGCAAAAAGAACTGGAAAAAGCGGTATAGATTTTTAACGTCTATACCGCTCTTCGTATTCGTATTCTTCATTAAATATAAATCCGCATGATATTGATCACAAATCCAATCGCCCCAAGTGTCATAAACACAAGCGCAGCTCCTGCTGCCTTTTTTCTTGTTTCAATCTTTTCCTGATCTTCGATGCTCATATTCTGGACCGGATATTTTCTTCTACCGATCAGATAAAGAATCAGTCCACTTGAATTATTTCCATTCATCGCCCAAAATCCCCAGAATTTCGGGTGCTTTAAGCCTCTTGCTTTTGCATCTGATACCGTCATCTGATAAATCTGCCATGCGGTGCAGATTGCTCCTACCAACGCAATTGCTCCGCTTGCTACTGCTGCTATTTGATTCCATCCCATAATAATCTGCCTCCTAAATCCGTTTGATAATCTGATAAAGCAATGCCGATGAACTCATGATTACCACACAAAATACAATTACCAGATAATAGGTTCCTTCCGGCAACAGCATGTTCAGCGCAATCAACAGTATCATCAGTATAATATTTAAAAGAATTGCTCCAGTCAGTTTTTTGTTGCTTTTTACAACATTTGTACTCTCTTCCAGATGTTCTGCCATCTTCTGATCTCCTTTCAACAGTTCATCAAGACTTACGGAATAAAGATCACTAAGTGCAATGACACTGATAATATCTGGATACGATTTTTCATTTTCCCAATTGGAAATAGTCTGGCGGGAAACATCGATTTTCTCTGCAGCCTTCTCCTGGGTAAGCCCGGCTTCTATCCGTGCATTTTTTAGTTTCTTCCCTATTTCCATAATTCCTGTTTCTTCCTTTCACGGACATCATTCCATATAGAACACCAAAAGTCTATCAAACATCTTTTACAAATGGCATTTTTGCCTGTCAAAATTCTTTTACACCGGCAAATATACCTATATCTTACCATCCGGAGAGATTTGTATCAAGAAAACTATGGCACTTTCTCCTCGCATCTGTTAAAATAGGATTTCAGAAACGGAGGTTTT
Source organism: Bariatricus sp. TF06-38A (assembly GCF_027690675.1). Classification (NCBI taxonomy): domain Bacteria; kingdom Bacillati; phylum Bacillota; class Clostridia; order Lachnospirales; family Lachnospiraceae; genus Bariatricus; species Bariatricus sp. TF06-38A. The sequence goes on along the minus strand of NZ_JAQFCE010000007.1, from coordinate 91,917 downwards.
GAAATGCTAAAATCCTATGTCTGTTTTGACCTGGAAACAACCGGGCTTGACCCACTATATAATGAAATTATTGAAATCGGAGCACTGAAAGTCCGTGACGGAAAGGTTGCCGAACGTTTTATGGAATTCATTCATCCACAGGAAGAGATTTCCCCGATGATCACGAATCTCACCGGCATTACGAATGAAATGGTTGCAAATGCCAGACCTGCCGATGCTGTGATCAGTGATTTTCTTGAATTCTGTGAAGATGATGTCCTGATCGGCCACAATGTAGGCTTTGATTACAGCTTCATGAAATCAGGTGCTTCCAATTTAGGACTTACTTTTGAAAAATTTGGAATCGACACATTTAAGATCGCCCAGCGCACCTTAAAATCACTTCCATCCAAAAGTCTCTCTAGTCTGTGTGAATACTACCAGATTGAAAATAAAGCTGCGCACCGCGCCTACTATGATGCGCTTGCCACAGCAAAACTGTATCAGACACTGGCACACTATTTCGAAAATGAGGATCCTTCTCTTTTCAAGCCACAGCAGCTTACATACAAAATAAAAAAAGTGCAGCCTGCCACAGCAAAACAGGTTGCACTTTTGCAGAGACTGTGCAGCCAGAAGAAAAAAGTACCGGAATGGAATCCGGATACGATCACGCGCAGTGAAGCATCTCGGCTGATTGACACTTTATTAAAGGCATAAGCAAAAAGATAGAATACGTCTTAAAGAATCTTCTTTCTTATAAACGTACTCTATCTTTTTTAGTTCTTTTTCACTGATCTTTCGCATATTGTTTCACCTGCCCGAAAATAATCTCTTCCGGATCTTACTTATTTACTTTCCAGTTTTCCAGAAGTTTTAATTCTATTTTCGTTCCGGCTTTTCACCGATTTCTCTCCACATATGCATTTCAAATTATTGACGAATAAGGCTGTGACACCAGTCTTCATGCAACTGACGTTCAAGGTTATTGGTTGTGGGGCGATGTGTGGGGATGTTCGTTATTGTATATGTAGAAGCTTTAAGACGTTAGATAATGTAAAACTTTCTGCTATGCAAAAAAAGAAGCCCTCACACAAGGACTCCTTCGTAAGTAGCGGGAACTGGATTTGAACCAGCGACACCGCGGGTATGAACCGCGTGCTCTAGCCAACTGAGCTATCCCGCCATATGAAAGTTACAACTTATGTTGTAGTGGGACCAATAGGGCTCGAACCTATGACCCTCTGCTTGTAAGGCAGATGCTCTCCCAGCTGAGCTATGATCCCTCATCACATTTATGCGACTTGTTTAGTCTACTATTATTTTCTACAAATGTCAATACTTTTTTTAGTTTTTTTACAGATTTTCTCTTTTTCCGTCAGCATATCTCCCCCTTACTTCCTGCTTTCCAGACCATTACCTGTAGATTTCTTCCCAATGCTCTTTTGTCATAACATTCGTATGCTCGACCCGCACCTCATGTAAAAGCGGCACAGGAACTTCATTACAGGAATGATGATAAACAAATCCCAGCTTTTCCTGCACTCTTTTTGATTTCAGATTGCCATCATAATAAGCGCACCAGATTGTTGTCATGCCAAGATCTTCAAATCCACGTCTCAATAACTCTCTGGAAGCTTCCGGCATATAGCCTCTTCCCCAGAATGGCTGTCCAAGCCAATATCCAAGCTCGCACTCATCGTCACGCTTTGTTTTATTCGTGTATCCATTCAGTTTCAGTTCCACAGCACCTATCGCAATATTCTTTTCCCTTTCACAGATTGCGTAGCACTCTGCTCCATCAAATACATTTTTGATGACAGCTCTGCTTTCCTCCACGCTCTTATGCGGCGGCCATCCTGCAGCAGGTCCGATCTCCGAATCTTTTGCATATTCAAACAGACTTTCCGCATCTTCCTCTGTCCATTTTCTCAGTATTAATCTTTCGGTCTCCAGCATACTCTTCCACCTCAGTCTTTATATTTAAATTTTTAATAAATTTGTTTTCTTCAATTTCTATTCTATACGTTAATCTGTTGTCCCAGTATATCATAAGGATTTTATAGTTTCAACATTCCACATTTGCATGGTTATACGTAAAACGTATTTCAATAATTCATTTTTTCTATATATCGTCCTATTTATAGTTATTTTACACATTTCACCATATTCATTGACTAACTCATTCGTCATTTTGTACAATATTTTATATGGATAGCGACAAAATATATGGATACTAACAAATCGTCATTGTATAAAAGGAGGAAATGAAAATGGCTGATTATGAAAAAATGTGGGAAGACCTTGGGATGGATGTCAAAAATCATGACAATCTCTGTCAGGTTCTTCCGACAGCAGTTGGGGATGTATTTATGACACAGGAAAACCGTCCGAAAGCAATGGATTTCTGGGATATGGTCATTGCTGAGGTTCACGGTATCCGCCCGGCTGAATTAATTGAAGAGCAGAAAAAAGGACGTAAAGTATTCGGAACATTCTGCGTTTATGTACCGGATGAAGTAATCATCGCTGCAAATGGTATCGTAACCGGACTTTGCGGCGGTTCCCAGTTCTGGGTTCCGGACGGCGAAAAAGTCCTTCCGAAAAATGTCTGTCCGCTTGTAAAAGCTTCTGTAGGAGCAAGACTTGGACGCACCTGCCCATTCTTCCGTATTGCAGATATGTATGTCGGGGAAACTACCTGCGACGGCAAGAAGAAAGCTTACGAAATCCTTGGAAAAGACGTTCCAATGCATATTATGGACGTTCCACAGATGAAGCGTGAAAAAGATATTATCAAATGGAAAGAAGAAATTACAGATTTTGCAAAGATTGTAGAAGAATTTACCGGAAACAAAATCACACCGGAAAACCTTGCGGAAGCGATCAATATCTGCAATGAGAAACGTAAAGCTCTTCAGAGAGTTTATGACTGCAGAAAATCAAAATGTCTGCCGATTTCCGGACGAGATGCTCTGCTCATGACCCAAATTTCCTTCTTCGATGATCCGGTACGCTGCGCCCAGATGTGTAACCGTCTGGCTGACGAACTGGAACAACGAATCAAGGATGGTGTATCTGTTGTACCAGAAGGCACAAAACGTATCCTGATCACAGGAACGCCTCTTGCAGTTCCGAACTGGAAATTACATAACATCATCGAGACAAGCGGCGCTACTGTTGTCTGTGAAGAGATGTGTACAGGAACAAGATATTTTGAAAATCTTGTAGACGAATCCGGTGAAACACTGGATGAACAGTTCATGAATCTGTCCAAACGTTACATGAAGACAAACTGTGCATGCTTCACACCAAATACGGGACGTATCGACGATATTCTCCGTATGGTCGACGAATATCAGGTGGACGGCGTCATCGACTGCAGTCTGATGTTCTGCTGCCTGTACGACACAGAAAAGCTTGCAGTTTCTGAAGCATTGAAGGCGAAAAATATTCCGGTACTCTCTCTGGAAACAGATTACACCGATAAAGATGCTGAACAGCTTCGTACAAGAATCGGAGCATTTGTGGAGATGCTGAATCAGTAAAATGGAAGAAAAAAATAAACATATCCGCTATTATATTCTCTTTGACAATCACACACAGGGCATGATGCTCCATGAGCTTCTGGATAAGCAAGGCCTTCCTAACCGTATTGCACCTGCCCCGCGTGACACTGATGGCAAAGCTGCCTGCGGAATGGCGCTTCTGATCCATCCGGATGACATTGATGCCGTCAGGACATGCATCGAAGAGAATCATGCCGAATATGTAAACATCGTTCCATTGGAAAATCAGTTGCAGAAAAAGAGAGACCGATATTGTTAAATGCAAAGTATATGATAAATGAGGAGAGAGCAAAAAGCTCTCTCCTCATTTTGACTCATCATATTCAAAAACCGCTGAATCATCTCATTTTCAGCGGTTTTACAGGTATGGACCTGAGGGGAATCGAACCCCTGTCCGAAAGCTCTTCCATAAAGGCATCTCCCATCACAGTCATTCTTTTGACATTCCCTCCATAAGCCGCCGAACAACAGGCTGCTTACTTTAGTAGCTTCATAAATTCTTCCATTCCCTCAAAGCTTTGGAAACGAAGTGCCCCATCTGGTCGAAGCCGGTTACTTAAGCGATGAGAGACTCAAGGCCGACTGCTGCAACTAGGCAGCGTACGCTAAATTTTCGTCTGCGTTTATATTTAGTTGGAACTTTTAACGTAGTGTCCCGCTACGGATGGCTTCCTTGACTTCCGTGCCCCCGTCGAAACCAGTACAAGCCCTGGTTCTTGGAAGCCGTATCATCAAAAATACGCTTCTGCAAACAAGATCCGTTCAGAAGTCAACCTTCTGCCCTCCCATTTGCTCTATATATTATATGCGGACATCCAGGCTCATGTCAAGGCATCTCCGCATATAATTTACTCAATCTGTCATTTTACGCTTCTTTTGTCTTCCCCACTTCCAGCATTCCGCTCTTTGCAAGTGCCGGTCGCAGTGCATTGTAGATGATCACTACAACGATTGTAGAAAGGATTGCATTTACAAAAGTAGCAGCTGCGCTCCATTTTGCAAGAACCTCTGCCATCTGCTGCGGCTGTCCCAGAATGTACTGTTTGTAAAAGTATCCGACGATCGGATCTGCAATGACATTAAATGCAAGTCCGGCAATAGATGCCAGCAGGCTCCATTTGAAAATGTATTTCTTATCGGTACTTTCATTGATCTTTGCGATCTTATGCGCTACAAGTCCTGTGATCAGTCCGATGCAGAGCTTCAGGATAAATGTCTTCGGTGCTCCGGTAATATAGATCGGATCCATCACATCCGCGATTCCCATTCCGATCGCTCCTGCAAGTCCGCCGTACCAGCCGCCCAAAAGAAGTGCGGCAAGCACACAGAACGCATTTCCAAGGTGGATTGATGTTGCATCTCCTCCCGGCATCGGTATTTTAATCTGCAGATACGTAAAGATTACGTAGCAAAGTGCAGCAAACAGCGCTGTCTGTGCAATTTTCATAACGGTTGAATTTGTTTTCATAGTCTGTCCCATCCTTTCTTATTCCTTGTGAAACACTATAGTACATTGATTCATCAGGTTATTGAACATTGTACCGCGTCACTGTCTCTGTAAAAATATACAATTTTCACTTTTTTCAAGGGGACAGTTTTGTTTTATCCGAAATTGCGGATCTTGAATTCTCTTTCTGCCTCACGCTTCTGGTCTTTTTTCGCGATATCATCACGCTTATCGTATAGTTTTTTACCTTTTGCCAGTCCGATCTCTACTTTGACAAGACTCTTGCTGAAATACACCTTCAGTGGCACGATCGCCATTCCTTTTTCCTTGGTCTTACCGATCAGTTTGTTGATCTCCGATTTGTGAAGAAGGAGCTTTCTCACACGCAGAGGATCTTTATTGAAAATATTTCCCTTTTCGTATGGACTGATATGCATTCCATAGATGAACACTTCCCCATCCTCAATACGGATAAAGGATTCTTTGATGCTGCATTTTCCCATGCGGAGGGATTTTACTTCCGTACCTGCAAGTGCAATTCCCGCCTCATAAGTATCCAGGATAAAATAGTCATGATACGCCTTTTTATTGTTCGCAATCATCTTGCCCTGCGCTTTTGCCTTAGCCATCTTCTCTCTCCTCTTTTCTTTCCTTTACAAGTCTAAAATCAATGGTTCTTGATATCTCATCACAATCGATCATCTTCACACGCACCTTCTGCCCCAGCTTGTAGGTCTTTCTGTGATGGGAACCAATCATCTGATAATGTTCTTCATCGTAATCATAATGATCGTCTGTCATATTGGTAACATGCACCAGACCTTCTACGGTATTCGGAAGCTCTACATAGATTCCCCACTTCGTGATACCCGAAATAACTCCTTCAAATTCCTGTCCGAAGAAATTCCGCATATACTGTACCTTCTTCAGCTTCAGCGTCTCTCTCTCTGCCTCATCCGCACGGCGCTCTAAGGAGCTTGTCTCCATCGCCACCTCCGGCAGGATTTTTTCATAATGATGCCTCTTTGCATCGTTCATCCTGCCTCGAAGATTATCTTTGATGATCCGGTGGATCTGCAGATCCGGATAGCGCCGGATCGGTGAAGTAAAATGCGTATAATACTGGGTCGCAAGTCCGAAATGTCCGTCATTATCCAGCGAATATCTCGCCTGCTTCATCGAACGGAGTGCAAGCCTTGAGATCATGGCTTCTTCCGGAGTCCCCTCGATCTTATCCAGAAGCTTCTGGACTTCCTTTGGACGGATCTCCTGTCCTCCCTGCATATGCATGGTATATCCGAAATTCTGCAAAAATGTCACAAGTTTCTTCATCTTATCCTCATCCGGTGTTTCATGCACACGGTATAAGAATGGAATCTCCTGCCAGAAATAATCCTCTGCAACCGTCTCATTTGCAACAAGCATAAAATCCTCGATGATCTTCGTTGCCACGTTGCGGTCGTAAGCCTTAATATCCACCGGCTCACCGCTTTCATTTAAAATAATCTTTGCCTCCGGAAAATCAAAGTCGATTGCCCCTCTTCTGTGGCGTCTTTCTCTCAAAATGTGTGACAGTTCTTTCATCAGTTCAAACATCGGGATCAGATCATGATATCGTTCGCATTCTGCCTCATCCCGATCCTCAAGAATCTTTTTCACACTGGTATAGCTCATGCGTTCATCCACATTTACCACAGTTTCTGCAATCTGGTGATCGACTACATTTCCCTTCGCATCAATAGTCATGATACAGCTCAGTGCCAGCCGGTCCTCACCTGCGTTTAATGAACACATTCCATTAGACAGAACTCTTGGCAGCATCGGGATCACACGGTCTGCCAGATAGACACTGGTACCTCTTTTCAGTGCTTCCCGGTCAAGAGCGCTGTTCTCCTGCACATAATTGGTCACATCAGCGATATGCACGCCCAGAATATAACGGTCTCCCTCTTTTGTCAGAGTGATCGCATCATCCAGATCCTTCGCATCCTCGCCATCGATCGTCACGGTCTGCCAGCTCCGCACGTCCTTACGTCCTGCCATATCAGCGGTCGTCACTGCCTTTGCCACACGCTCTGCCTGATTCAGTACCTTCTCCGGAAATTCGGTTGGCAGATCATATCCTTTGACAATCGACAAAATATCAACTCCCGGATCGGTCACATGCCCCAGGATCTCTACGATCTTTCCTTCCGGCTTCTTTCCATTCTCCCCATAAGAGGTCAGCTCTACCACAACCTTATGCCCGGTCACAGCTCCTTTAGAGCGCTCTGCCGGTACGAAGATATCCTGCAGGAAACGCTCATTATCCGGCACAACGAATCCGAAATTCTTCCGGCTCTGATAATAGCCGACGATCCGCTGGGTTCCCCTCTGTACGATTTTCGTGATCTTTCCTTCTCTTCGCATTCCTTCCGGTGCTTTGGTGATGACAACCTCTACCTCATCTCCCTGCATGGCACCGTTCATATCATTTTCTGAGATAAAGATATCTTCGCTCTCACCTTCCACAGTGACAAAGCCGAAGCCTCTCGCGTTTGCCTGGAACATTCCACGCAACTGCTTTGCCTCACCTTTGATGTATTTTCCTTTCTGTGTGACATGTACCCTGCCTTCTTTTTCCAGGCTGTCCATGACAGCTTTGAGTTCCCCTTTCTGATCTTTCGGGACCTGAAGCAGCATCGACAACTCTTTCAGCTTCATCGGCACATAAAATTCGTCACAGATAAATTCATAAATAATTTTCTTTCTTTTTTCAAATAATTCGTCCATCTCTTCTCCTGTCAAAAAAGGAACACCCTATAGATACTATAGAGTGTTCCTCATCTTCTTTCAATCATTCGTTATGCAAAAACTTTCAAGTTCAGGACTGCTGCAAGTACAATAAACAGAATTGCTAAAAACTTGGTAGACTTAACAAGTGCGCCTTCCATAGAACGTCCTTTGTTCTGTCCCCAATAAGAATCTGCCATACCTGCGATTGTTCCAAGACCTGCTGACTTACCTTCCTGCATCAATACGATTACTGTCAATGCGATACAATCTATTGCAAATAAAATTAAAAGTACTGTTTTTAAAATTTCCATTACTAATCACACCTCCTGATGGCTAAACCACTCATGTATTTTACCATAAATCTACTTCCGATTCAAGCAGATTTCATGGATTTCAGTCTTTATTTTACCAGTTTGCTTCCTTTCAGCTTCACAACACGGTCAATTCGGTTAATGGATGACATCCGGTAGGCATAAGCCCCCGACTCGAAAAGTGCATAAATGCTGCCACCGTCCTGATAGATCTGTTCCAGCCTCTCCGGAAACTTGATCGTCTTATAAGCTTCGGAGGTTGACAAGATTCCATATCTGGAATAGTTGAAGATCTGTACCTCCGATGGCAAGATCCCCCAGGATCTGGTAAGCAGGATCTTATTGTTGTAAAATGCCATTCCCTGCACCTTACCGGAAATTACCTGCATACTGACCGCATAGGCAACCGGCTCCGTCACGCCGACCGTCCGTTTCAGGTTCATGTCTTCTTTTTCATACAAGGTGCCGTCTGCATTGATCAGATATTTTTCAATGACACTAGCATTATCCTGTGTAAAGAATCCGACAAACAATGCGCCGTCATGATACGTCATAAATGACGCCCGCTTGATCTTATAAAGGTTGTAAGACATATCGAATTCAATCGGATGATATCCGTCATCAAAGGAATAATTTTCCAGATGAGACAGTGTGATCGCATTTGCCTGCGCCCAGGTGGAACCCTGTCCTGTCACCCACAGGATCTGGTTCATCGTATCGTATGCCATTCCGCCCACATGGGCTTTGGTGTTCAGCACAATCTCTTTCACAAACCGTCTGCTTTCTTTGTCGATCACATAGATCACCGAATCATGTGCCTTTGTCTTACAATAAGCACTGACCAGAATATAATTCTCTGTAAATGCAAGTCCCTGTGGTGTCATGGATGTGCAGACTTCTGCTTCTCCGTCCCCTTTTACTTTCAGCGTCCTTGTTGACTTCAGTCCAGGCACAACATAAGTCCCGTAGTCATTGTCCACTTCGGCTTCATCGCACGCGTACTTATAAACAGTCTGGTTGCGCTTCAGCGTTTTCAGATACTGCTCCATCGTGTAAACGGAATCCGTATTCGTCACCTTCCGGTTTGTCTCCGGCTCCACCTCGGCTCTGTACTGGAATGCATAATACCAGTAGCTTCCTCCGATGATTCCCACAACCAGAAGAATACTGATGATACTGCGGATATGTCCAAACATGGTCTTCTTTTTCCGAACTTTTTTCTTCTTTGTTTTTTTCTCTTCCTGTCTTACTTCCTCATTCTCAAGCTCTTGTTTATTCATTCATGCCCACTTCGTTTTTATATACTTTCTGTGTTGAAAATCCCCGTCCTCTGACCTCATTTACATTGCCAATGATCATAAATGCCTGCGGATCTGTCTCCTGCACGATCTGGTTCAGCCGCATCAGTTCACGGTTAGACACAACGGTAAGGATCATCGGCTGATCCTTTCTCAAATAACCGGTCTGCGTGTAGACCAGTGTAGTTCCTCGGTCAAGCTTCTCCTGGATCAGATGGTTCAGCTTCTCATACTCTCCGGAAATGATCTTGACCTGTGTTCTGGTCGATCCCATCAGAAGCACTTTATCCAGCATCACCGTGTAAATCAATACCAGAAGGATACCATAGATGATCTCTTCTTTATTGGTAAATACCATCTGGAAGATCAGAATCGCAAAATCAAATACATAGAGCATAACAGATACCGGAAGTCCGAATTTCTTATTCAGTACCAGCGGCGGGATATCCATACCTCCTGTTGATGCTCCGCATCTTATAACAACTCCGATTCCAAGTCCAATCATCAGACCTCCACAGATCGTTGAAAGCATCTTATCGTCTGTGACGTTCTGTAATACCGGAACATTCTCCAGTATTCCCAGAATGATCGGATAATAAAACGTACTGACCAGTGTAGTAAGTGCAAATTTCATACCAAGCACTGCAGCCCCCAGAAGAAACATCAGTGTGTTGAAGATCAGTACAAATGTATGGATCTGTAATCCAAAATAATGGTTTACGGCAATTCCAAGCCCCGTGGTCCCTCCGGTAATGATATCATTCGGCAGGATAAACATTACAATTGCAAGTGCATATACTGTATTCCCCAATAAAATCAGACACAGATTCCTCATATTTGACATTTTCATATTACGCTCTCCTTGACATATGTATTTTGTCTGCAGATTTCCCCAATTTTCCACAATCCAATACTTTATAGTATACTCGGTGCATGTTTTTGGGACAAGGAATTTTTTTATTTTATTCTCTTTTTTCGTTTCATTTGGTATACTGTGATTAAAAAGACAGGTTTTGATTTTCCAGGAAAAGAGGTTATCAAATTATGGACAAGATCAGACAGTTACAGGACATGATTAACGAGAGCAACCGAATCGTCTTTTTCGGCGGTGCCGGCGTCTCTACCGAGAGTAATATTCCGGACTTCAGGAGTGCAGACGGACTCTACAAACAAAAGTACCGCTACTCACCGGAACAGATTGTAAGCCACAGCTTTTTCATGCAGCATACGGAAGAATTTTATGATTTTTATAAAGAGAAAATGATGTTCCTTGATGCGAAGCCAAATAAAGCACATCTGAAGCTTGCCGAGCTGGAAGCCGCCGGAAAGCTGACCGCCGTTATCACACAGAATATCGACGGACTCCACCAGGCTGCCGGAAGCAAAAATGTACTGGAGCTTCATGGAAGTATCCACCACAATTACTGCATGCGTTGCAAAAAGCAGTACAGTGCACGTTTTGTAAAAGAATCAAAAGGAATCCCAACCTGCGACTGCGGCGGAACTATCCGCCCGAATGTAGTTCTCTACGAAGAAGGACTGGATAATCAGATTATCCAGAAAAGTATCCGCGCCATCTCAGAAGCAGATATGCTGGTCATCGGCGGTACTTCTCTTGTGGTCTACCCTGCTGCCGGATTTATCGATTATTTCCACGGCAAATATCTGGTACTCATCAACAAGGATGCAACTGCCCGTGATGTAGGCGCAACTCTGACGATCCATGAGCCGATCGGAGAAGTATTAGACCGGATCCATGTATAGCCGGAAAATCCAAAAATCCTCTGCCTGCCCTTTCTAATGAAAGAGTGACAGAGGATTTTTCATTTTAACCGTTATACGTCTTAAAAAACTGATACAGATTGTCCAGTGCCTTTGTCAGAACCGGGATCTCTTCTTCATCCAGCGTCTCAACAACAGCTTCTACCATCTTCTTATGAAAATTCGCATGATGATGATATGCCTTCTCCCCTTTTTCCGTCAGCTGGATATTGACGATCCTCCGGTCTTCTTCGCTCCGGTGGCGGACTGCATACTTTTTATTGACCAGACTGTTCATCGAAGTTGTCAGTGATCCGACCGTGATTCCGAGCTTCTTCGCGATCGTGGACATATTATTCCCGGTCCCAAGTCCGATTGCTTCAATAATATGCATATCGTTATTCGTCAGATCCTTGAATTCTTCTGTGATCACTGCCTTTTCTTCTAATTCCCATATATCATTAAAAAGATGTACCAATATCTTATTGATGCTTTCGTATGCGTCCAATTCCCCTTCTTCTCCTTGCTGTGTCTTTTTCTAGTTCAATTATACACAGTCACCTAACAAAGAATCAATCACTTCTTTCACAGTTTCTATTTTTTCTGCTTTCCACACATCCGCTCCGCAGAACAGAAGTGCCTCTCCAATCTCACCTTTTGCCGCTTTGATCAGCGCTTCCGTGATACAGTATGGCACTTCCGCCGGGTTACAGTTTTTCAGACACCCAAGACATCTCTTAGGCTTCACCCTCTCTCCTGCCATTACATGACTGATAAATGGATTCTTAATTGCCCTTCCCGGCATTCCAACCGGACTTTTCACCAGAATGACATCCTCTTTCTTCGCATTCAGATAACTCTGCTTGTAACTGAGATCCGCATCGCACTCCCATGTCGTGACAAATCTTGTTGCCGCCTGGACTGCATCTGCTCCTAATGAAAAGGCATGCTCTGCCGCATCTTTATCCGAAATTCCTCCGGCTACTGCCACCGGGATATGCACCTGATATTTTTGGGCGTACTTTCTGACCACTGCCATGATCCTCTCGATTTCATTATCATAGCTTTCCTGTGTGTAAGTTTCCAGCTGCTCCCGGTCAAACCCCAGATGTCCTCCGGCTTTAGGGCCCTCGATCACAATCAGGTCTGCGGTTCTGGAAAATTTTTTATCCCAGTATTTTAAGATAACTTTCGCCGATTTTTCAGTCGATACGATCGGAGCGATCTTGGTACTGCTGCCCTCCACAAGTCCCGGCAGCTCGATTGGAAGCCCTGCCCCGGATACGATTAGATCTGCTCCGGCGTCCACTGCTGCTTTCACATGCTCGTCATAATCTTTCAGTGCAACCATGATATTAAATCCGATCACGCCATCCGGAGCCGTCTCTCTTGCTCTTTGAAATTCAGATCCAATTGCACGGATATTTGCCGCCCTTGTATTCGTTTCAAAATCCGGTTCACGAAATCCGATCTGTGCGGTTGAGATGATCCCGACTCCACCTTCTTTTGCAACCGCTCCGGCAAGCTGCCCAAGGCTCACACCGACTCCCATTCCCCCTTGAATGACCGGTCTTTTTACTTTCAAATCACCAATCACAAGTTCCGGTAATCCTTTCATTTTTCTTCTCCTCTTTCTACTACATCCTGCGGAATCTGTCATACCGCTTTTCGGTAAGTTCTTCCTTTGTCATTGCACCATATTTTTTCAAAAAAATACTGATATAATCATCCATCGGATCTGTCACTTCTGTAAATGTTTCCAGATTGAAGTTTTCCGGCTCCGGAATCACCCGTTCTACGATACCGGCTTTCAGGAGACGATCTGCTGTCAGCTTCATCACACCTGCCGCCTCTTTTGCGCGGCTGCTGTCCTTCCACAGGATACTTGCAAATCCTTCCGGCGAAAGAATGGAGTAAATCGAATTTTCAAGAAGCCACACTTCATCTGAAGTTGCCATCGCAAGAGCTCCCCCGCTTCCACCTTCTCCGATCACAACTGACAGGATCGGAACCTGAAGATTTGACATCTCAAATAAATTTTTTGCGATTGCCTCACCCTGTCCTCTCTCTTCTGCTTCCAGCCCGCAGAACGCTCCCGGCGTATCTACAAAACAGATGACCGGACGGTTAAATTTCTCTGCCTGTTTCATCAGACGAAGGGCTTTGCGGTATCCATCCGGTGACGGCATTCCAAAGTTACGCTCGATATTTTCTTTTGTCGTGCGACCCTTTGCCTGCGCGATCACCGTCACCGGCATTCCGTGAAATCTTGCAATCCCGCCAATGATCGCCTTATCATCCTGGTAATAACGGTCTCCATGAAATTCCATAAAATCTGTAAATAATTCTTCAATGTACTCCGCACCGACCGGACGAGCCTTGTCTCTGGATAACTGCACCCGTTCCCATGGTGTCAGATTCCTCTGTACCGCCTGTGTTTCCTTTTCTTCTACTTCTGGCAAATCGTATGTACCCTGCTTATGCATTGCTACAATTTCCGCCAGTGTCTCCCTAAGACGCGGACGCTCCACAATCTGATCCACAAATCCGTGCTCCTGAAGAAATTCTGCCCTCTGGAATCCTTTCGGAAGCTTCTGCCCTATGGTCTGTTCAATCACACGCGGACCCGCAAAACCGATCAGCGCCCCCGGCTCGGCAAGAATGATATCTCCAAGCATGGCAAAACTTGCCGTTACCCCGCCGGTTGTCGGATCGGTCAGCACACTTACATATAAACAGCCTGCATCATGGTGTCTTTTCAGTGCCGCTGAAGTCTTTGCCATCTGCATCAGAGAGTGGATCCCCTCCTGCATTCTGGCGCCTCCTGAACAGGCAAATATAATAATCGGAATCCTCTCACTGGTTGCCTTTTCTACTGCACGGGTAATCTTTTCGCCGACCACCTTTCCCATGCTCGCCATCATAAACCGCCCGTCACAGACTGCAAGAACTACTTCATTTCCCGCGATCCTTGCTTTTCCGGTTACAACCGCCTCATCAAGCCCGGTCTTTTCCTGCAGTGCTTCTACCTTTTCTTCATAGCCTTTATAATGCAGCGGATTTCCTGAAGTCAGTCCCTTGTCCCACTCTTCAAAGGTGCCCGCATCTGCTACCATTTCAATCCGGTGCATCGCATGCACACGGAAATAATTCTGACATTTTGGACAAATATAATATCCATTCTTCACATCTTCTGTCAGAATGGCAGATTTGCAAACGTTACATTTTTTCAGAAGTCCCTCCGGAACTTCCGGTGCCATATGGGCAGGCTTTCCTTCGCCAAGAGATATATACCCTCTTCTGCTTGTTTTTTTAAACATATTTGACAGTTTCAAATTGCTTTACCTCCGCTTTTGTAGAGCTAACCTTGCCGATTCTTTGCTTCTTTTTCGGCAATAAATTCAATATCAAAATCTCCTGCCTGATACTTTGAATCATGCAAAATATCATATTGATAATCCACATTGGTATCAATGCCTTCTATAATTACTTCACCAAGTGCACTCTGCATCTTCCGGATCGCTTCAGTACGGTTCTTTGCAAATACGATCAGCTTTGCCAGCATATTATCATAATATGGCGGTACAGTGTATCCACTGTAAATTGCTGAATCAATCCGCACACCCTTTCCTCCCGGAAGGTACATATCGGTGATCGTTCCCGGACACGGACGGAAATTCTTTTCCGGATTTTCCGCATTGATCCTGCACTCAATGGCATGACCGGTCAGTTTTACATCTTCCTGCGTAAAGGAAAGCCGTTGACCGTCTGCGATCCGGATCTGTTCCTTGATCAGATCGATCCCTGTCACCCATTCTGTGACCGGATGCTCCACCTGGATTCTGGTATTCATTTCCATAAAATAAAATTTTCCACTCTTTTCCAGCAGAAATTCAATGGTTCCTGCATTTTCGTAATGCGCTGCCTTTGCCGCTTTTACCGCTGCTTCGCCCATTCTCCGGCGAAGCTCATCCGAAATCACGGCACATGGGGATTCTTCAATCATCTTCTGATGATTTCTCTGCACCGAACAGTCCCGTTCTCCTAAATGCACCACATTTCCATACTTATCCGCCATGATCTGAAATTCAATGTGCTTCGGATGCTGCACAAAATGCTCGATGTACATAGTGTCATCTCCAAAAGCTGCCTTGGTCTCTTTCTGTGCAGTACGGAATGCCATGTCAAATCCGGCTTCATTTTCCGCCACACGCATTCCTTTTCCGCCTCCGCCGAGAGCCGCCTTTACGATCACCGGATAGCCGATCTCTCTTGCAACTTCTTTTCCTTTTGCTGCATCATAAATCGCTTCCCGGCTTCCCGGAATGATCGGAACCCCGGCATTTGCCATGGTATTTCTCGCCTCGGATTTATTTCCAAGCCTGCTGATCACTTTCGAATCCGGTCCAATAAAAATGATGTTGCACTTCTCACAAAGCTCTGCAAATTTCGTATTTTCAGAAAGAAAACCAAATCCCGGATGGATCGCATCTGCTCCCGACACGATGGTCGCGCTGATGATCTGCTCCATATTCAGATAGCTTTCCGAAGATGGTGCAGGTCCAATACAGATTGCTTCATCTGCAAGCTGTGTATGCAATGCTTCTTTATCTGCTTCTGAATAAACTGCAACCGTCTCGATCCCCATTTCCCGGCAGGCACGGATGATCCGAACTGCGATCTCTCCACGGTTTGCGATCAATACTTTCTTAATCATCTGTTTCCGCCTTCCCGATCATCAGAGACAACTCTGCCTTTACTGCAACTTCTCCATCCACTGATGCAACAGCTTCTCCGATTACCAGTGGTCCCTTCTGACGAATAATTCTTGCTTCCAGTTTTAACTTGTCACCCGGAACAACTTTTCTGCGGAACTTGCAGTTCTTAATCCCACCAAAATAACCGAGCTTTCCTTTATTTTCTTCCTGCATCAGAACCGCTACTGCACCGACCTGCGCCAGTGCTTCTACGATCAGCACTCCCGGCATCACCGGCTCCTGTGGAAAATGTCCGGCAAAAAAGTCCTCTCTGTAAGTCACACATTTATAGCCAACTGCATATTCCCCCGGCTCGTAATCTTCGATATAATCTACCAGCAAAAACGGATGTCTGTGCGGAATGATTTTCTGAATTTCCTTGATTCCCAAATGTTTCATGCTTTTCGCCCTCCATCCAGCTATGCGATTCGGAATAATGGCTGTCCGTATTCCACAGTTTCTCCATTTTTCACGAGTACTTCCGATACCACACCGTCAAAATCACACTCAATATCATTCATCAGCTTCATCGCCTCTACGATGGCAACCGTCTGTCCTTTTGACACATGATCGCCAACTGCCACAAATGGTGCTGCCTCTTCCGACGGTGCTGCATAAAAGGTTCCAACCAGAGGGGATTTGATCAGCTGCCCTTCTGCTTCTTTTCCTTTTTCCGGTCCATCCTCTGACTTCAGTGCCGATACTGCATTACTCTGCGCTCCTGGCACGTTTTGTACTGTCGTCAGCTGTGCTGCCCCTGTACTGACAACCATCTGTTCTTTTTCTTTCTGTATTTTCAATTTCACACCGTTTTCTTCATACTGAAATCCTGTCAGGTCCGAATCTGAAACGGTCTGAATCAGTTTTACCAGATTTTCTAATTCCATCCTTCTACCTCTATCCTTCATACTTCTTCAAAAGAAGGGTTGCATTGTGCCCGCCAAATCCAAGGGAATTGGTGAGCGCACATTTGATCTCTTTTTCGACCGGTGCGCCAACTGCATAGTTCAGATCACATTCTTCATCACATTCCCTGGTTCCAACGGTCTGATGGATAAATCCATCCTGAATAGATTTTACAGTAACGATACACTCTACCGCACCTGCTGCACCAAGAAGATGACCGATCATGGATTTCGTTGAATTCACAACCACATCCTTTGCCGCATCGCCGAATGCTTTCTTGATCGCATAGGTTTCAAACAGATCATTATGGTGCGTGCTGGTTCCGTGTGCATTAATGTACTGTACTTCTTTCGGTGTCACGCTGCCCTCTTCCATCGCAAGCTCCATCGCCTTTGCCGCACCGCTTCCGTCTTCTGCTGGGGAAGTGATATGGTAAGCATCTCCGGTTGCCCCGTAACCTGCAAGCTCTGCGTAAATCTTTGCGCCTCTTGCTCTCGCATGCTCCAGCTCTTCCAGAACCACCACACCGGCTCCTTCTCCAAGAACAAACCCACTTCTGTCTTTATCAAATGGAATTGATGCACGCAGTGGATCTTCTCTGGTAGTAAGTGCGGTAAGTGCGGTAAATCCGGCAATCCCTGTCGGACAGATACAGCTTTCCGTACCACCTGCAAACATTACGTCCGCATCTCCGTACTGAATGGCACGAAGCGCATCCCCGATACAATTGGTTCCCGTTGCACATGCTGTAACGACATTTGTGCACTTTCCTTTAAGCCCAAGCTGGATCGATACATTTCCGGCTGCCATATTGGAAATCATCATCGGAACCATCAGTGGTGCTACCCTTCCCGGTCCCTTTTCCAGGATTGTCGTGTACTGTTTCTCGATCTGCTGCAGACTTCCAATTCCTGAACCGATGATCACGCCACAACGGTACGGATCCTCTTTTTCAATTTCAAATCCCGCATCCGCACACGCTTCCTTCGCCGCTGCAACCGCATACTGGGAAAATGTTTCCATTCTCTTCGATGCCTTGAAATCCATCCGTTCCTTTGCAACAAAGTCCTTGACTTCCGCTGCGATCTTCACTTTATATTCGGTTGTATCAAATTTTGTGATCGGACCGATTCCTACGGTTCCATTTTTGATACCGTTCCAGAATTCTTCTACTGTATTACCAATCGGGGTAATCGCTCCAAGCCCCGTAATAACAACTCTGCGCTTCATATTGCCTCCTTTTGTGGAAAATGTGTGGATTGGTAGGTTGTGACACCACTCCGCACAAATATTATCGGAGACATTCAGTTGTGCAAACCATTCCGATGAGCCCCCGAAATCAATCATTGTGTCAGCAATGGCTTCCACAATGATTTGAGTCTCATCTCCATTGCACAAAAATTGAATGCTTCCGATAATATTTGTGCTTCGTGGCACTCAAGTCTACTGTCTAAAACACGTTTTCCACGAAACATTTTTGGTGTGTTGTTGACTGTTTTTACTTTTTGAAAAAATTTATCATTTTTAACTTTTGATAAGTTACGATTTTAATTTTTACTATTGAATGCTCATTTGATCATTTCCTCTAATCAGATTTCTTACTCTTCCTATCCGCAGTACAAATGAAAACTAAAACCAATTTCTTCCCCTCCGCAATCCGCACTTGGTATATTGAACTACTTCACGGATGTAAAATGGTTTTCTCGACAAAGTTGAATGACAAACTGTACAAAAGATGTCATTCAAATTCATTTTTCGAGCAATGGAGATGAGACTCAAAGGATTGTGGAAGCCTTTGCTGACACAATCCTTGGTTTCAGAGGCTCATCGGAATGGTTTGCGAGTCTGAATTTGAAGGACATCTTTTGTACAATTTGTCCCTCAACCTTCTCTGCAACCATTTTTACATCACCATCCCCCCATCGACCTGCAGAACCTGCCCCGTAATGTAACTCGCATGCTCAGACGCCAGAAACGCCACTGCCTTCGCGACATCTTCTGGCTGTCCCATTCTGGCAAGAGGGATCTGACCTCTCATTTCTTCTTTGAGCTTATCGGAAAGAACTTCTGTCATCTCCGTTTCAATGAAGCCCGGTGCAACCGCATTAACCGTGATTCCGCGGGATGCCAGTTCTTTTGCCGCAGATTTGGTCATTCCAATAATTCCTGCTTTAGATGCAGCATAGTTTACCTGACCGGCATTTCCGCTGATTCCAACTACAGATGCAAGATTGATGATCTTTCCGCTTCTCTGCTTCATCATCTGTCTGGATGCAAAACGGATGCAATGGAAAGTTCCTTTCAGATTGACATCAATGACATCGGAGAAATCTTCTTCACTCATACGCATCAGCAGACCATCCTTTGTGATCCCTGCATTATTTACCAGAATATCGATTCTTCCAAACTGCTCGATCACTGCTTTTATAAATGCTTCACATCCCTCGTAATCTGCCACATTGCACTGCATACACTGGGCACATCCACCCTTTTCTACAATTTCATGTTTTACTTCATCTGCTTTTGCTTCAGAACCATTGTAATTGATCACAACTGTTGCTCCCTGTGCAGCCAGCTCCTTCGCAATTGCCTTTCCAATTCCACGGGACGCGCCGGTAACCACCGCGATCTGTCCTTCCAAATTTGCTCTGTCTGTCATATGCTTTTCCTTTCCATTGCCTGTTTTTTACACCAGTTCAGCAATTACTTTTTCCATATCTTCCCAGGTTTCGATATTATATACTTTGACACCTTTGTCGATACGCCGCATAAATCCGGCGAGTGTTTTTCCCGGTCCGATTTCCACAAAAGTGTCTACACCATCTTCAATCATAGTTCTCACACTTTCTTCCCATCGTACCGGTGAAGAAATCTGTTTTGCAAGAAGTGCCTTTGTCTCTTTGATATCCGTCACATATTTTGCCGTAACATTCGTCACATAAGGAATGGCAAGTGGTTCAAAATTTCTCTTCTCCATTTCCTTCGCAAGCTCTTCGCCTGCACTTTCCAGCATCTTTGAGTGGAACGGACCACTTACATTTAACAGAACCGCCCTTTTTGCTCCGGCTGCTTTTAAAGACTCTGCTGCCTTTTCTACCGCTGCGGTCTTTCCTGTAATTACAATCTGTCCCGGACAGTTATAATTTGCCACAGACGCACCCGGAATTTCTTCCGTCACTTTTTCAACCGTTTCTCCATCCAGTCCCAGGATTGCCGCCATGGCTCCTTCACCTGTCGGAACGGTATTCTGCATCAGAATCCCTCTTTTTCTCACAAGAGAAATGGCGTCTTTCGGCTGCATGCCTCCCGCTGCGCTGATCGCACAGTACTCTCCAAGGCTGAGCCCGGCTGTCACATCCGGTGTAAGACCTCTCTTTTCAATCTCGGCTGTCATTGCAAGACAGGCTGTTACCATGGCTGCCTGAGTGTATTCTGTCTGATCCAGCTGCTCATTTTCTTCAAAGCAAAGCTTTGTCATATCAAGTCCCAGCTCTGTTGTTGCTGTATCAAAAATCTCTTTTGCAAGTTCACTGTTTTCATAAAAATCTTTTCCCATACCGCACTTCTGCGCGCCCTGTCCCGGGAAAATGAATGCTGTTTTATTCATAAAATCCTTTGCCTCCGATCAGTGCATCCGTCTCACTTACCAGCTTTTGGATCAGGTCTTTACAGCTCATGATCTCTTTTACCATGGCTGCACTCTGTCCCGCCATTACGCTTCCGTTTGTCACATCTCCGTCTACAACGGCCTTTCTTAAGCCTCCAAGTGTAAGGTGCTCAAGTTCTTCAAAGGATGCACCGTTTTTCTCAAGGTCCAGATATTTTTTCGTCATTTGGTTGCGAAGTGCTCTTACCGGATGTCCTGTGCTTCTTCCGGTTACTCTGGAATCAATGTCCTTCGCTTTGATGATCGCATTTTTATAATTTTCATGTACGATAGATTCTTCGGTCGCAACAAAATGGGTTCCCATCTGTACGGCTTTTGCTCCCAGCATAAATGCTGCCGCAATTCCTCTTCCATCTGCGATTCCTCCGGCCGCGATTACCGGAATCTTCACTGCGTCTACAATCTGTGGAACCAGTACCATAGTCGTATTTTCTCCGATGTGTCCTCCGGATTCACATCCTTCCGCAACAACTGCATCTGCCCCGCACCGTTCCATTCTTCTTGCAAGTGCAACGGATGCAACCACCGGAATGACTTTAATTCCTGCTTCTTTCCACATTTTCATATATTTTTCCGGGCTTCCGGCGCCTGTCGTTACAACCTTTACGCCTTCTTCCGCTACTACTTTTGCCACTTCCTCTGCATAAGGACTTATCAGCATGATATTTACTCCAAATGGTTTATCAGTCAGCTTTTTTGCTTCTCTGATCTGTTCACGTACCCACTCAGCCGGGGCGCTTGCAGCCCCGATGAGCCCAAGCCCGCCGGCATTTGATACGCCGGCCGCAAGATGATACTCAGCAACCCAGGCCATTCCGCCCTGGATGATCGGATACTCGATTCCAAGTAATTCGGTTACTTCTGTTTTCATATTACAACCTCTTTCTGTCTGTGTTTTTGCGATTCTTATTTTTTCAGTCCTTCGATGTATGTTACAACACTTCCGATTGTCTTGAGATCACCGATTGCTTCCGTATCGATTTCCACACCAAATTCATCTTCAAATGTCATAACCATATCCATCAGATCAAGGGAATCTGCTCCAAGAGATTCAAAAGTTGTCTCCTCTGTGAGGTCTGCTGCGTTTACGTCAAGTCCTTCTGCTACGATTTCTTTTACTTTTTCTAACATGTTCTTAGTCTCCTTATTGTTTGATTATTTTTATATTTACCACTCTATGAGTGTGGCTCCCCAGGTGAGTCCGGCACCGAAGCCGCAGAGAACAATCTTCTGTCCTTTGTGGAAGCGACCGGTTTTGTTCAGTTCATCCAGGAGGATTGGGATGCTGGCGGATGATGTATTACCGTATTCTTCAATGTTGACCGGGAATTTTGCAAGGTCTGTTTTCATCCGTTTTGCCACAGATTCGATGATCCGTAAGTTTGCCTGATGCAGAACGAAAAGATCAATATCTTTCTCGGTCAGATCTGCTTTTTGCAGAAGTTCTCCGATGACTTCCGGCACTTTTTTTACGGCAAATTTGAAAACTGCCTGTCCATCCATGGATACATAAGTCTGTTTTTCATTTTCTTTGTCCTGCCAGTTTTTCTGCTGACGGCTTTCGCAGGCAAGTACCTGTCCTTTTGCTCCGTCAGAATGGGTAACTGCCGGAAAGATTTCACCTTCTTCTGCACAGATCACGGCTGCTCCTGCCCCGTCACCAAAAAGAATGCAGCTTCCTCTGTCTTTCCAGTTGACAATTCCGGATAGGGTTTCACTTCCGATCACCAGAATGTTCTGATACATTCCGGCTGCTATGTAAGCCTGCGCAGTATTGTAGGCATACACAAAACCGCTGCATGCGGCACTGATGTCGAAACAGGTTGCATTTACTGCTCCCAGCTCTTTCTGGACTTCGCAGGCAGTGCTTGGGATCACGGTGTTTGGCGTGATTGTAGATACCAGGATCAGATCCAGATCGTCTGCATTTAATTTTGCATCTGTAAGTGCATTTTTTGCCGCTTTTATCGCCATGCTGACTGTTGTATCTTCTTCTGCAATATGTCTGCGCACAATTCCGGTCCGTTCACGGATCCATTCATCATTCGTCTCCACAAACTTCGCGAGATCATTGTTGTCGTAATAATGCTCCGGTATATAAGAACCGGTACCGCATATCCTTCCTCTCATGGTTGTTCTCTCCATTTATTTTTGTTTTAAAATCTTTTTCGTTTAAAATATTTTTATATTCAAACTAATTGATAATATAACATAATCGGAATGATTTGACAAGAGGGAAATTTTTTTGTTTGACGCGAGGGGCAAATGAATGGAAAAGAAGAGTTCCTGTTCTCTTCTTTTCCATTCATCTGCCATTCAAATCGGTAAAAAAATGACGTGCTTTAGTCTCTGTATTTTCTGTTCTGAGTACAAAAAATCCTGCGGTTTTGCCAATTCAAAATCGCAGGATTTTTCTTATTCTGTAACTTCCTGATATGCCTCTTTCGTCTGTTCTCCGCTCCGGCGGATCCCTGCAAACAAAGATCCGGATATATTATGCCATACACTGAAGATCGCCCCCGGAAGGGTTGCCAGTGGATTTGCCACGAAATTGGCAGTTGCAAGGGAGATTGCAAGTCCACTGTTCTGCATTCCGACTTCGATGGCAATGGCAGTTGCCTTATCGTACTCAATATGTAAAATTTTCGCTGCACCGAGTCCGATTCCCATTCCGCAGAGATTGTGAAGCATCACAACTCCGAGGACCAGAAGTCCGCAACTTAAGATTTTTTCTGCATTGACGGCTACGATTCCGCTGATGATCATTACGATCGATACAACTGAGATCAGTGGCAGAACCTCTGATATTTTCTGGATCTGTTTCCCCCAGACCCAGTTGATCAGAATTCCCAGAAGTACCGGAACCAGAACAACCTTTACTACAGAAATTACCATTGCCCAGAAGGATACCTCTACCCAGGCTCCGGCGAGTACATACACCAGAAGTGGTGTTACAATCGGTGCCGCAAGAGTTGATGTGATCGTCATTCCGACAGAAAGCGCCACATCACCTCCGGCAATATAGGTGATCACATTGCTTGCCGTTCCACCCGGGCAGCAACCAACCAGGATCACGCCAAGTGCCAGATCTGTCGGCAGCTGCATAACCTGACACAGGATCCACGCGATCACCGGCATGATTGTGTACTGTGCGATGAATCCGATCAGGATTTCTTTTGGTCTGGAAAAGACTCTTTTGAAATCGTCCATCTTGATCGTAAGCCCCATGCCGAACATGGCAACTCCGAGAAATACAGAAGTGTAGCTCGTTGTCCACGCAAAGCCGTCACGCCAGAAGAATGCAATGACGGAAAAACAGATAATGATGACCCCGATATATTTTGTAAGAAAAGAGCTGACCTTTCCCACTTTTTTCATTCTGTTTTCCATAGGCTATACCTCATAGCTGAAATTGTCGATTAGCCTTGTTTTTCCAATATAAACTGCCATGGCAACCAGAACATCTTTTTCCACACTCTCGACCGGCTGCATATCCAGTGCATCTACCATGGATACATAGTCGATCTTTGCAAGCGGCTCTGCTTCGATCACTGCGCGCATCTTTGACAGAATTTCTTCTGCCTTAATTCCCTTGCAGATCGCCTCCTGACCGGTTTTAACGGCTCTTGAAAGGCACAGTGCAGCCTTTCTCTCTTCTGCGCTTAAATAGGTATTTCTGGATGATTTGGCAAGTCCGTCTTCCTCACGGATGATTGGGCAGCCTACGATCTGGATATCAAAATTCAAATCCTGCACCATCTTGCGGATGATTGCAAGCTGCTGTGCATCCTTCTGTCCAAAATAAGCTCTGTCCGGTGCTACAATATTGAATAATTTGGAAACAACCGTACATACCCCTTTAAAATGGATCGGTCTTGTCTTTCCGCAAAGGGTATCAGATAACGTATCAATACTTACGTAAGCATGTGGATCATGATACATATCCTTCGGTTCCGGATGGAAGATCAGATCTGCTCCAAGGCTCTCACAAAGCTCACTGTCACGTTCAAAATCTCTCGGGTATGCTTCCAGGTCTTCTGTCGGTCCGAACTGTGTCGGATTGACAAAATCGGATACCACAACGATATCGTTTTCCTCACGGCATCTCCTTATCAGGCTTGCATGCCCTTCATGTAAGAATCCCATGGTCGGTACAAGACCTATGGTTTTTCCTTCTTTTTTCCAGTTCTTAACTAATTTTCTTGTCTCTTCGACTGTTGTTGTTACCTGCATGATAATTCTCCTCTTTACAATAAATTCGGAGATAGCCTCTTGTTCTGAATTCAACAAATTTCATTTTGTTTTTAGATTCCTTATTTTTCCTGGTCTTTCAACAACCCATGTTTTTCATAATTTGTCACACGGCTGATCTTATTTTCATCATCCACGAAAACAACTTTTGGTTTATGTTCTTTGGCTTCTTCTGCCTCATAATTTGCATAACACATGATAATAACCTTATCACCTGTACTTACACATCTTGCCGCAGCGCCATTTAAGCAGATCATTCCGCTTCCACGCTTACCACAGATCGTATAAGTTTCAAATCGGCTTCCGTTATTCACGTCTACGATCTGAACCTTCTCATATTCCATAATTCCTGCTGCCTCCAGCAGTTCCTCATCAACGGTAATACTTCCCACGTAATCTAATTCTGCCTGTACTACCGTAGCACGATGAATCTTTCCTTTTAGCATCTCAACTGTCATGTCTTACTCCTTTTCTGTCCGGAAACACAAAAATAAGCATAAACATAGAGTGTATCCATGCTTTTTCCCATAATTCCAAATTATTATATGAAAAAAGCATCATCAAGGTATACTTCTCCCTGCAAATGCTTCTGCTATTCTTCGTATTCCCTGAGTCTTATTTTACCTCTTAATAAATATAAGCTCCTTCTCCGTCACCTGTTGACGGAAACGATTTCGATATGAAATTGTTGTGATTCAGTCAGAGTATAGTTTTGTAGTTTTCCAAATACTACCTCCGCGGATATTATTGCACCTTGACAAGAGATTGTCAATCCGATGTTCTCATGTATTTAATTCAAGACATCTGTGCGGAAGATGGGGCGCAACTCGTCCGGTGGACGAGTGCTCTGCGCCGACCGCAGCGGAGCGAAGACCTGAACCCTGGGTTCAGGGATCGCTTCGGTACAATAAAAGAAAACCTTAAGCAAATCACCCGAGGTTTCTTTTATTATGCGGAAGATGGGGCGCAACTCGTCCGGTGGACGAGTGCTTTGCGCCGACCGTAGCGGAGCGAAGACCTGAACCCTGGGTTCAGGGATCGCTTCGGTACAATAAAAGAAAACCTCAGGTGAATCACCTGAGGTTTCTTTTATTATGCGGAAGATGGGACTTGAACCCACACGCCCTTGCGAGCACTAGAACCTGAATCTAGCTCGTCTGCCATTCCGACACTTCCGCGTCAACAAAAAGAATCTTATCACATACCAACCGGTTTGGCAAGTGTTTTTTATATTTTTTTTTGACTTTTTTTACATTTCATTAAATTACATCAATTATTTTGAATGCAGTTTGCCGCATCAATTGTAATTACCAGAAGAAGTCCCATCAATTCATCTGCCGGATTTGCAAAATCCAGTACATAAGTATCTCCCCAGTGGAGTAATTCTTTTGTAATATGTACCACAGGACTGCATGCTTCATAGATATCATAATTCCATCCCATGAAATCTCCTTCTACATGCCATCCATTAAACTCAACATCATACTTCGGTCGAAACAATGTAAAACGCTTTTCAATCCGTCCAAGTGTCTGCCCATTCACTTCAATTTCAAACACTGGAAGAAATGACATCACTTTTTCTTTAATCAACCCGAGTTCGTTCCCTGCCATATCATATACATGCAGCCGGTGTCCAAGCGACAAAAACTCTGCTTTTACAAAATACTTCGCATTTTCATTCTCATCATAAACATCATATGAATCTGTCCATGAAAAAACTCTCTGCTTAACAAGTAATTTCATACGCTACTCCTACTCCGGAAATTCAAATTTCCTCAGCTCACAGTTCTTAATCCCAAATGCAGCAAATTCTTCATTGGTCATATCATAAAAATAGGACTGGATCACTCTGGATATCCCATTGTGCGCTACAAGAAGATAGACCTTATCATCTGCCTCTTCCCGGATATCATCCAGAAGATTATAAATTCTCTGGCACAAATGCAACATAGTCTCGCCACCTTCAAAATGACTGATAAAGTTCTGTTTTGCCTTTTTGAACTCCTCCCCATTTCTCGGTGTAGATTCATATTTCCCAAAATTCTGCTCCTTCAGGCGCATCTCCTCACGCATCGGAATCCCTGTCATTTCCGAAATATGGCGTGCCGTCTCTTTCGCACGTACCAGAGGCGAATACAGAATCTCATCGATCTTCACGCCCTCTTCTTTTATCTTTTTCCCAAGCTCCGTTGCCTGCTGATGTCCGAGTTCTGTCAGTTCGATATCGGTCGCGCCACAGATTTTATTTTCCACATTCCATACAGTCTGTCCATGTCTTGCAAAATAAAAATATCCCATTATTTTTTCTCCCAGTATTCTTTATTAGCCGAACATTTCCGTACAACTCCCTCCGGTAATCGTTCGTAGTTTCTTCCAAGCTGATATGCCAGATAACGAACAATGCTGCGTGTCAGCACTTCGCCCAGGTATTCCTCCATATGATTCTGTCTAAGTAGCGCCGAGGTTACACGTACCAGCCGCACTCCTTCTTTACCCGGTTTTGTATTTTCGAGCATCTCCGGATGCTCTGCGTGTGCAACCCCAATGTCAAAGTTGCGCTTCCAGAGCCCGTGCAAATCATCGTTCCGGTAATAAATCACTTCAGCTTCTGGCGCATAAACTGCCTGCCAGCCCTTTTCCAGAAGTCTTCTCGCCGCAAGCATATCCTCTCCGGCAATCATCCGTTTTCCAAAACCTTCTGTCTCCAGATATGCTCTTCTTCGGTATGCCGCACAGACATTGGAATTAAAAAATGTCCGGATCCCAAGCTTTCCGGCATCTTCCAGAGACTTTGTCATGCCTTTCGGCGGATAGTTAAACTGTCTCACGCAGCACTCGATCGGACTGCATTCATCATCTGTCATATGCCGTCCATACACGACCGCCGTCCGCTCCTCTTTAAACGGTTCCGTCAGCTTCTCTACCAGATATCGGTTCTGCGGTATCGCCGTCTGTACCATAAAAATCACAATATCCGAATCCAGCTCCCGCAGGATCGTATCTCTGCTTCCTGCCCGGTCATATTCCTCCCTTGGCGTATATCTGACCTCGATCCTTTCATCCATATAAACTTCGGGAATTTCCCTGTCTACCGGGTTCTCATAAAGTACATTCAGTAATATACGATCCGGCATCACACTCTGTCTTAATAATCTTTCGATACACATTTTCAGTCTTCCATCCGGACGGAAGACCGGAATTACAATCACTATGTTCACATCATCATCTCATTTCGTTTTTTTCACTAATCAGTATATACAAAATTCTTTTCTGAATCAATCCCAACCTATTCCCTGTTAATAAAAAAGACAGTTCCCATAAAAGAACCGTCTTTCTCATCAGCTCAGCGCTGCACTTTCTTCTTTTTTCTTCTTATCCATCACAGAAAGTTCCTTAAGCTCCCTCACCATGAAATATCCGCAGACGATTGCTGCTGCCGCATCTGCAATTGGTCCGGCATACATAACCCCGTCAATTCCCATAAACAATGGAAAGATCACGATCAGCGGCAATAAAAAGAGAATCTGTCTTGTCAGGGACATAAATACACCCAGCTGCGATTTTCCGATGGAGTTGAAAAAGTTCGATGTAACCGGCTGGATTCCATTGATAAGCGTAAGGAACATATAGATCCGGAAATACCGCTCTGAAAACTGAAAATATAGCTCACTTCCCGAACCAAATACGCTGATGATCTGTCTCGGGAATACCTGGAAACAGAAAAATGCAATTCCGGAAAGAACGGTTGCAGTTCCAAGTGCGAGCAGGTAGCTTTTCCGTACCCGTTCATACTTCTCTGCGCCATAGTTGAAGCCGATAATCGGCTGGATTCCCTGGGAAATTCCGATAACAAATGACATAAAGATCATATTTACTTTTGTAATGATCCCGGCACAAGCAAGCGGAATGTCACCGCCATATACAGACTGTGCTCCATAATGCGACAATGTATTATTCAGTACGATCTGTACGATCGTCATTGCAATCTGGTTAAAGCAGGCACTGGCACCGAATTTGAAAATATTCTCGATATGTCTTCCCGTCATATGGAAACTTTCCTTTGTAAGCCGGATCGTTTTAAAATGGAACATATACCGCAGACTGATGCAGAACGAAACGATCTGTCCTATGATCGTAGCAAGTGCTGCGCCCCTCATTCCCATATGCAGCCCAAAAATAAAAATCGGATCCAGAATTGTATTTACAATAGCACCCACCAGCATAGATGTCATCGAATACCGCGGACTTCCATCCGCAAGGATCAGCTTACTCATCCCCGTATTTGCGATCAGAAATGGAAAGCCAATTGCCGTGATCCGTGTATATTCCTGTGCATACGGAAGTACCTCCGATGTGGCACCGAAGAATTTCAGCATCGGAGCCAGAAAAATCGTCGTTACTGCAAAAAGTGCAATCCCGAAAATTGCCATCAGGCAAATTCCATTTCCCGCATACTCTGCAGATTCTTTTTCTTCTCCTGCACCAAGCTTCAATGAAAAATTGGTCGCACTGCCGATTCCAAGCAGCAGTGAGATTGCCGTACAGGAAGTAGAAAGCGGAAACGCAATATTCGTTGCTGCATTTCCCAGCATTCCCACACCCTGACCAATGAAAATCTGATCTACAATATTGTAAAGAGCTGTTACCAGCATGGAAATAATGCATGGAATCGCAAATCCAACCAGTAGTTTTGATTCCTTTTCATAGCCAAGCGGATTGTCCTGTTCATTCACTGTATTTGCCTTTTTATCTCTCACCTTTATAGCCTCCTCCAGATGTTCATATATAAATGCCGCTGTCTCACTTAGTGTCATCGTTCCATTTATCCGCTCCGCAGCTTCTCCTCTTGGAACAAGTACAAATTCATCTATTACCTGACACATTACAAAATTCTGCGTTTTTTATACTTCTACTCCATCATCTACAATTTACATCTGTTTTCTGACGACTCTGTATTCATCTCCAGATCTGTAGTAAGGACACTGATAATGCTGATCCGTCAGAAACCGCATCATCTCATCCTCATCCAGGTCTCTGTCACACGTGTAACATTCATATTCATCATCGTAAATATAAAATGTACAGGTGTCACAACAGCTCGCTGTATTTGCCATAACCTGCCTCCTGTTATTTCTTTTCCTGTTCAAAAATCGGTATCAGCTGCAGGTGTCCTCCTTTAAAACAGGTTCCATCTTAGTTCATTCCTTTTTCTTTTTCTCCCACCGGTTTCGCCCAGTTGACAATCAGGATTCCGATAGAAACCAGCACCAGTGCGATCAGGTCTTTCATTCCGAATACATTTCCCTCACGCAAAATGATCGCGGAAAGGAGCACCCCAAATACCGGATTCGTAAATCCGAAGATCGATACCTTGGATACCGGATTGTATTTCAACAGGATTCCCCACAGCGTGTATGCAACTGCAGAAATCATCGCCATATAGATCAGAAGAATCATTGCCGGCATACTTGCCGTATGGATTCTTCCACCCATCACGAATCCGATCAGGATCATCACGAGCCCGCCTGCAGTAAACTGATATCCGCTTAACATCACCGGATCAGATTTGGCTGAATACTTCTTGATCAATACAGAAGATAATGCATAAGCGATCGCAGAGATAAAAATAAATCCATCTCCGGTCAGATTAAAGCTCATATCCACATTGCTTCCGCTCAGATTGATCAGAACCACCCCTGCAAATCCGACGATACATCCGAGCACTTTTTTTTGATCCAGTTTCTCCTGATGAAAGATCAGGCTTGAAACAAGGATTGCAAGGAATACATTGGATGCCTCAACGATCGATCCTTTGACTCCGGTCGTATGTGCAAGTCCTACATAAAAGAAAAAATACTGGATCACCGTCTGTAAAAGACAGATTTTTCCGATTCTCGGAAGATCTCCCTTCCCCGGTTTCAGAAAACGTCCCTGCAGGATCGATCCAAACAAAATAACCATAATGCCTGCAATCGTAAAGCGGCACCCTGCAAACAGGATCTGCGTGGCGGTATCGGCTGAATCGATCTGAAACAGCCGGTAGCCAACCTTGATACAAGGAAAAGCACTTCCCCATAACGCACAGCAGACCATTGCAAGAAGACATACCACCCAGGTTTTCCTCATTGTAGTCTCTTTTAACTTTATCATCTCATTCTTTCCGTTTCTTACGCAAGAAGTTCATCTGCAAGTTCTTCCATTGCAGTTACATCTGCATCTTTCATTGCAGATTTGATCGTAACAGTCTTTTCGCAGAGTGTGATCTTCTTCATTTTCTCTACATAACTCTTCATCACGCGTGCTGCTGTCGGAGCCCAGGAACCATTCTCGATAATTGCGATCTTACGGTTCTGGTAGTTCTTATTGGTCAGTTTGTTCAGGAAAGTCTCCATGCACGGGAACACACTTGCATCATAGGAAGCTGCTGCAAGAACCAGCTTGTCATAGCGGAATGCATCCTCGATTGCCTCTGCCATATCATCTCTGGAAAGGTCAGTGATCGCTACCTTCTTTGCACCTTTGGCTTCCAGGATCTCTTTCATCTTCTCTGCTGCCTTCTTGGTATTGCCATGGATCGATGCATAAGCAACCAGTACCCCGTCATCTTCCGGTTCATAGCTGCTCCATGTCATGTATTTTCCGATATAGTATCCCAGATTTTCTTTCAGGATCGGTCCATGAAGCGGGCAAATCGTCTGAATGTCCAGAGTCGCTGCTTTTTTCAGAAGCGCCTGTACCTGTGCACCGTATTTGCCTACGATATTGAAGTAGTATCTTCTTGCTTCACAAGACCAGTCCTCATCTGCATCCAGCGCACCGAATTTACCAAATCCATCTGCTGAGAACAGAATCTTCTCAGACTTTTCGTATTCGACCATAACTTCCGGCCAGTGAACCATCGGAGCCATAAAGAACTGAAGGGTATGACTTCCAAGGGAAAGTTCTTCACCTTCTTTTACCGCAACTGCACGGTCTGCCAGATCTGCGATTTCAAAGAACTGTGGAAGCATTGCAATAGCTTTTGTACTTGCCACGATCTTGGCTTCCGGATATTTGTCTGCAAATTCTTTGATGCTTCCGGCATGATCCGGTTCCAGATGAGATACAACCAGATAATCCGGTGTTCTTCCATCTAGCACCCTCTCCAGATTCTCTTTCCATTCGTCTGTCTTTCTCGTATCAATCGTATCCATAACTGCGATCTTCTCGTCCAGGATCACATAAGAGTTGTAGGATACTCCGTTTGGAACGATGTACTGGCTCTCAAAGAGATCCAGATCCTTATCATCTGCTCCGATATATTTTACTGCATCTGAAATTACTATGTCTTTCATGTTAGTTCCTCCTTGTAATTGGTGATTGAAAAGATACTCCGGCACGTAGTGTCTTTTATTCGGTAGGAAGTTCCTACGGAATTTCCTGTTAAATAAGAAAGCTGGAAATATTACATTCCAGCCCTCTTAATTTCCACTCTTAATAATACTATGGAAATAACACACTTTCAATAAAAAAAGCGTTTAATTTTTTCATATCTGTTCTCATTTTTTACGTTAACCGGCACACACCATCTGTTCCTGCTCGTAAATGTGAAACGGTGCATCAATCGGATTTTTCATATCCCAGAGATAATATCCACCCTCTTTATAATACACCGGAAGAGTCTCGCATCGTTTTACACTCCGGATCAGTTCCTGTACCGAACGGATCTCTCTTGGAAAATACGTTGCATAAATTCCCAGCTTCTCCGGCACATGGCAATCACTTGATCCAACTGTTGCAAGTCCAAGCTCAGCCGCATATTCTGCCGCCTTTCGATTTGCCTCATAAAGTGTGCTGCCGTTCAGCACTTCGATTCCATCAAGTCCCTTTACAATCTTCAGGTTCTCTTCCAGTCCCCTGTTATTATTGCGGAATGGATGGGCACTGAAACACATACCGCCCTGTGCCTGTACCAGATCTACAAACTCCTGTGCCGGGATTCTCTCTTTTGGATAATCCTCAATTCCAAATGCTACAATGTCTCCCTGCAGGGAATAAAATTCAATCCCGACAAAAATCGGAAATCCTGTTTTCTCCGAATACTCTGCCGCAAATTCCTTCAGTCCCATACTGTCATGATCCGTAATACAGATTCCATCAAGTCCTCTGCGCTTTGCGATCTCTACCATGTTCTCCAATCTTAAAAAGCTGTCCCCCGAATAACGCATCTCATGCATATGCATATCAATTATCAACTGTTAATAACCTCCTGTTAAAATGCCTTTTCATTTCTCTTTTCTTCATTTTAACATGTTGTTTTACAAAAAAATAATTGATAATTTACATGCAGAAATTCAATTATAGGTTTTTCCGATAAACACTCTATTGCTCAAATATCTGCATAAGATGCACACAAAGTCCGTCCCACGAAATCTGCTCCAGCTGCTCCTTCTCCGGCTTTGATCCAGGATATTTTGCGATTCCTTCGATGGCTCCGGCAAGTTTCTTTTCAAATACCGGAAGTTCTTCTTCCACAGGTTCATCTTCATTCACTCTTTTTGGCGGCTCTACAAAAACCACACCATTATCCGGAAGATTCTGATCGATCCAATTCCTGATCCCCGGAAGATCTGTACAGATCACATAGGTACCACATGCCAGAGCCTCAATGATCACAAGCGGAAGACCTTCATAAAAAGATGGCAGTACAAACACATCACTCTGATTCATCTTCTTCGCCAACTCCTGCTGTGTGATCTTCCCGGCAAAGGTAACTGCAAACGGACACTTTTCGGCAAGCTCCCGTATTTCCTGATATTCGCCCTCATCCCCGGCACCTCCTGCCAGTTCCAGAGAAATAATAAGACCGGAATCCTTCAGATAATCCAACGAACGGATCAGACTTTTCACACCCTTTTTCTCTGAAATCTTTCCGGCAAAGATTAGTCTCAGCTCTTTTTCTTCTCCCTGTGAAGTCCCCATCTCCTGCCGGAAAACATCACTGTTATAGCCGGTTCCGATCACCCGTACCTTCTCTCTGATATGCTCCCCGTAAATTCCGCAGATCATCTCTTTCTGCTCCTCATGCAATGCAAAAATCCCATCCAGCGCAGGAATTCTCTGTAAAATGTATTCCCGGTTCTGTTCTGTCTTGCGGATCTGCCGCAGATCGGATCCATGGGATACTCCATATACCTTTTTATCAGGAAACAACTCTCTTACAATCGCTGTAAGGAGATACAGATGGTGACACAAGATCACGTCCGGATCCAACTCCTCCACTGCTTTTTTCAGTACCTCGCCAAATGCGTTCCGGAACGTTTCTGTCATCTCCTCTGTCAGGTCTGAATACCTGGTACTCGGATA
This sequence comes from Bariatricus sp. TF06-38A, assembly GCF_027690675.1. Taxonomy (NCBI): domain Bacteria; kingdom Bacillati; phylum Bacillota; class Clostridia; order Lachnospirales; family Lachnospiraceae; genus Bariatricus; species Bariatricus sp. TF06-38A. Next base: position 57,851 of record NZ_JAQFCE010000007.1, on the reverse strand, counting down.
AGGCATCTCGTCCGACATTCCCGTGATCGGATACGGTAACTGCTCCGATTCAAAATATACCGGATAAAAGCTTACCCCCTCCGGAAGACATACCTGATCAGCTTTTGTAACTCCCGCGATCACTGACTGGGTGATTCCCTTTTTTTTAAATCCTCTGACCAGTTCCGTCAGATAGATACCGCTTCCGGTACTGTCCGGCTTCTGGGCTGTGACACTTAATATTTTCATTCTTTCGTCCCTCTTACTTTGTTAAAATTTCCCTGTTACATGTATTTATTGCCGCAATGTAATCAATAAAAGCGGTACTCACCGTTTATCATTTATCCATGCTTTAATTATTCTCCAGTTTCTTTTTCACCTGTTTTTTTAGAAGTTCTTCCTTTCATTGGATGAAAATGTTCCGAAAGGAGAATGTTTTTGAGGATTGCGAGAGTGCAAAGCACGTAGCAATCTGGTATCAACGGGGTCAAAATACCTTTTAACCCCAACATCTTCATATGATTATATTAACATATAGTTGGAATCTGTAAAAGAGACGATCTCGATCCGGATATTTTCAACAGAAATATCTAAATACTGCTTCTTCTTTTTCCGCTTTTTCCTTAAAATCCATAAAAAAAGCAAAAAAAGAAACCTTTTTGGTAAAGGTTCCTCTATTACTTCTATATATAACTGGTTTTGTTATGTTTAACTAAATGCGGATGACAGGACTTGAACCTGCACCTCGTAGAGACTAGATCCTAAGTCTAGCGCGTCTGCCAGTTCCGCCACATCCGCATTTTTTTAGTCCCACAGAAAACCATGGGACTAAATAAGTGAGCGTGCGGGGATTCGAACCCCGGACAACTTGATTAAAAGTCAAGTGCTCTACCACCTGAGCTACACGCCCGTAACTGGGCCAGCTGGATTCGAACCAGCGAGTGCAGGAGTCAAAGTCCTGTGCCTTACCGCTTGGCGATGACCCATTATCTTTATGTCTTAACATAGAATGCGCCATGGCACATTCCCGCGCCTGCGACAATCGCTTAACTTATGGCATCCCGTAATCTGCCAAAGCTCTCATATCCTGCCGGAGACTTTTATGATATCCACTCTTACAATGTCTATCATAAAAAAAATGCGAGCATTTCTGCTTGCCATTTCTTTCAAATATTATAAATTAAAGGGTGGATACAGGGATTCGAACCCTGGGCCTCCAGAGCCACAATCTGGCGCGCTAACCAACTGCGCTATACCCACCATATAAACGTGCTTGGAGGGATTCGAACCCCCGACCCACGGCTTAGAAGGCCGTTGCTCTATCCAACTGAGCTACAAACACACAACACTGGATTCTCAGTGTAAGCGGGTGATGGGAATCGAACCCACGTATCCAGCTTGGAAGGCTGGTGTTCTACCATTGAACTACACCCGCAGATCACATCGGGGTGACAGGATTCGAACCTGCGACCTCCTGGTCCCAAACCAGGCGCTCTAGCCAAGCTGAGCCACACCCCGTTGTTTATCTGTTTGTCATCTCCGTGACGACAAAAGTTATTATATTACAAGGTTTTCAAAAAGTCAACATGTTTTTTGAATTTTTTTAAAGAAATTTTTATTTTTCTTTTTCTTGTAAAAGACACGCATTTTTGCCCTTTTTTCAGCAAAAATACGTGCCACCTACTCTAATCCAGATAATGAATCGTAAACTCCGCATTCCCGTCCCGATCCATCTCCATAATAATATAACTGCCTTTTCTGCCTTCCTGCCGTGGAAATGCCAGACTGCCCGGATTCAGCACTGTAATATCACCAAACTTTTTCAGATACGGTCTGTGTGTATGACCAAACATCACGATATCTGCATTTCTCGATCTTCCCTCATCCAGGATCCGCTCTACACCAAGAGACACCGAATACTGGTGTCCATGTGCCATAAATGCTTTTTTCTTGCCAAAATAAATCTCCATCTCCCGGAGATTGCGTGAGAAGAAATCATTATTCCCAGCCAGTATATACGCCGGACATCCGCAGAATGCCTCAATATAGTCTTCTCCGCCCTCTGTATCCCCGAGATGCACCAGATAATCAATCTTTCCAGCTTCCATGATTGCCCGGTCAAATGCAGTATGTCTTCCATGTGTATCACTAATAATCAATACTCTCATAACTTTTTCTCCATGATCTGTCTCATCATCCGAAGCGCTTCTCCTCTGTGGCTGAGTTCATTCTTCTTTTCCGGTGCAAGCTCTGCCGAGGTACAACCGTATTCCGGCAGGAAAAAGATCGGATCGTAGCCAAATCCATTTGCTCCGGCGATTTCGTAACCAATACATCCTTCCATCGTTCCACGGACAACCTCTTTGTCCCCGTTCGGGAATACTGCCGCCACCGCACAGACAAACCTTGCTGTACGCTGCTTGTCCGGTACGCCCTTCATTCTTGAAAGCAGGAGGCTGTTCTTGATATCATACGAAGTATTGGTTCCTGCATAGCGCGCAGAATAGATTCCCGGTTCTTTATTCAGATAATCGATTTCCAGTCCGGAATCATCTGCCAGCACAATCGCATCCATCGCCCTCACTTCCGGCAGCTCTGCGATCGCTGAGGCTTTGATCATCGCATTTTCCTCAAAGGACTTTCCATCCTCTACGATATCAATGTCAACCCCGGCTTCCTTCATAGAAAGGATCTCCATCCCCAGATCCCGCAAGATCTGGCGGATCTCTGTCATTTTATTCTTATTACCCGTTGCAAAAATAATTTTCATCTGTAAATTCTTCTTTCTCTTACTGTTTTGGTTCTTTTGGGCGTTTCGGTGGCTTCGGACCTAAGAACTGATAAAAATAGGTCTTCAGCATACCATTATATATCTTCCGGTTCTTATCTGCTTTTCTTCCGAAATAACGTTCTGCATCCTCGTAACTGGTGATCATATATGCAGACCAGCTATCCAGCTTTTTAAAACTCTCACCAAATTCTCTGTATAACTGCGGCAGATCCTTTTTATCCTCCAGTCGCTCGCCATACGGCGGATTTGTAATGATAAAGCCATACTTCTTCGGGTGGCTTAAATCCTTTACCGCTCTTTCCTGAAAATGGATCAGATGGTCAACGCCTGCATCTTTGGCATTCTGTCTTGCTGCTTTTACTGCCTCCGGATTCAGGTCATATCCCTGAATATCAACCTGTACCTTCCGGTCGATCACATCATTTGCCTCATCCATTGCATCATACCATGCCTTTTTCGGAATCAGGTTCACCCATTCTTCTGCTGTAAAGGAACGGTTCATCCCCGGTGCAATATTAGCTGCCATCAAAGCCGCTTCGATTGGAAATGTTCCACTTCCGCAGAAAGGGTCTACCAGGATCCGGTCCTTGTGCCACGGTGTCAGCATGATCAGTGCGGATGCCAGTGTCTCTGTGATCGGTGCCTTTACGGTCATCTGACGATAACCTCTCTTATGTAAAGATACGCCGGAGGTATCTATCCCGATCGTCACGATATCTTTCATCAGAAATACACGGATCGGGTAAGCTGGTCCATCCTCCTGGAACCATTCTATCCCGTAGATCCGTCTCAGCCTTTCTACCATGGCTTTTTTCATGATCGACTGAATATCTGACGGACTGAACAGCTTACTCTTTACAGATGCAGCCTTCGTCACCCAGAATTTTCCGTTCTTCGGAATATAATTCTCCCACGGAAGTACTCTTGTTTTCTCAAATAATTCATCAAATGTCTCTGCTTTAAACGAACCAACCTTAAGAAGGATTCTTTCTGCTGTCCGAAGGAACACGTTCGCATCGCAAATCGCCTGTGCATCTCCCCAGAAGCATACTCTTCCGTCTTCTACTGTTGATATCTCATATCCTAAATCCAGCACTTCCCGCTTCAGAACAGCTTCCATTCCGAAATGGCAGGGTGCTATCAGCTCCATTTTTTCCATTCTTTTTCCTTTCTCTACTCTGCAATCTGTTATAAACTATATTACGTTTTTCGGTTGCCTTTTGTCAAGTAGTGCGCTTGTACCACAAATTTTTTAAGGAACCAGATTGCTACACCAAAAACAGAAAAGCAGCGGAATCCAAACCGCTGCTTTTCCATTCTTAACTGCTTTGCACTTTTTAATACTTATCACTTTCGTTATGGCAGGACTTTGAGCTGTCATATGCATTACGGTCTGATTCATATGCATTCTTTGCATTCCGGTTAGTCGTATTTTTACCGGATGCATTTTTATTGCCTGAATTTTTATTTGACTGATTCTTGCCGGAAGCATTTTCAGCATACGCATTCTTATTGGATCCATATGAATTTTTGTTTGTACTGTTTTCTGAAGCATTATAATTTTTTGCCATTGATAATTCCTCCTGACATTTTTTTGTACAAACATAGTATCTATCCTTTTCGTATTTTTATACATTTTTATTTTTATCTTGATTTTTAAATCGGTTTATATTATACTTTGTCGTGTAGAGATTTATTTTCTACAACCCCTTATTAATTATTTATACTCCCCTCAAACGCTCGATAGCTCCCCTATCGAGCGTTTAACGTTATATAACAGGCAGATCCTTTTTAAGTACTTGAACCTGCCATATAGAACATATAATCAAAAAGCCGGAGACATAAGCTTCTTTTCATTGCAGAAGAATCTTATACATCCGGCTTTTTTAATTACCATCGCCTTCTCAGCATTCTGAACAGCAGTATGATCACCAGAAGAGGAATCAGTACCGGTGCGATCAGGCTTACAATCCCACTTATCACCGCAAAGATCACAACGATCACAGCCACAGCCACAAGAATCAGCAGAAGTTTCTTCCACCAGCTGTCCAGGCTCCACACATGGATATTGCTGCTTTCTTCTGTGCTGCTGTTGCCTCTGTAGGTCCTTCCATCCGAATCATAGATCACATCTTCTACACTTTCTTCTCTCTGCGCATCCACGATCGTCTTTGCAAGAATCCACGGATCTCCAAGTTCCGCCAGTACCTCACTCTCCGTTCTTCCTTTTCGGATCTCATCATCAATATACTGGCCGTAGTAGTTCAAATTCTCCTGCAGCACCTGTGGTGTCACACCGGAAGAAAGTTCAATTCTCAGTTTTTCAAGGAACTCTGCTTTCGTCATCTTTCTTTCTCCTCTATTCTCATTATTTCATTGTTTATAATTATATTCTGATGATACCAGGGTCAAAAGGTCAGAAATCCAATGCAAACTTGCTTGCAAGAGGATTTTTGACCTCTTGACCCGCCAAAAACATGAGTAAGTAGCCATTTTTCAAAGAAAAATGAGCGGATTACGAATGTTTTTGAGGATTGCGAGAGTGCAAAGCACGTAGCAATCTGGTATCAAAGGGGTCAAAATACCTTTTGACCCCAACATCATTCTGATACAAAAATGCGCCTGTGATCATTACCCGCAACATCTTCCCTGTATCACAGTGCACATCCCGCCGGAGGCTTTCTATATCCGGAAATAAATTTCCGGATATAGAAAAGAACCTCAGACTTAGAGTAGCATAATTTCTGCTTCTTTCCAAGTCTAAGGTCCTTAAATTTCTATAAGAATTTTATATGTATTTTCTAAACTTCAAATAAAAGATCTCCGTAAGAAGGCATTGGCCATACTTCTTTATCCACGATCATTTCCAGTTCATCTACCGGTGTACGGAGTCCTTCCATAGCCGGAACTACGCTGAAGTGATAGAATTCAGACTGTACTTTTCCTTCTTCTTTTCCTGCTGCTTCTTCTGTGACTGCTTCCAGTTTCTTAAGGGCAACCTTTGTTTCTGTCAGAAGTCCTGAGATGTCAGCAAGCATTTCAGCCTGTACAGATGCATCTGCTCCGGCTTCTTTTACTGCAAGAACCGTATCTGCAAGCTCTTTTGTATATTTTACAACTGCAGGAATGATCTGTTTTGCAGCAATATCGATCATGGCCTTTGCTTCGATATTGATTGCCTTTGCATAGTTCTCGTATTTGATCTCTGCACGGGATTCCAGTTCTGCCTTGGTAAATACACTAAATTTTCCGAACAGTTCTACCGCTTTGTCAGTTGTCAGTGCCGGGATTGCTTCTACCATGGACTTGATATTCGGAAGTCCTCTCTTTTCTGCTTCAGCTACCCATTCGTCAGAATATCCGTTGCCGTTGAAGATAATTCTCTGATGATCTGTCAGATATTCTTTGATCAGGCTGTGTACAGCTGTATCAAAATCATCTGCTTTTTCCAGGACATCGCATGCCTCTGCAAATGCCTCTGCTACGATTGTATTCAGTACTACGTTTGGTCCTGCAATAGAATCGCGGGAACCTACCATACGGAATTCAAATTTATTTCCGGTAAATGCAAATGGTGAAGTTCGGTTTCTGTCGGTTGCATCCTTTGTAAGATCCGGAAGGGTTGTTACACCTGTTTGCAGCTTTCCACCATTCAGGCTGTGTGTTGCCTCACCTGTACTGAGAAGCTGTTCTACAACGTCCTGAAGCTGTTCTCCAAGGAAGATAGAGATGATTGCCGGCGGTGCTTCGTTTGCTCCAAGTCTGTGGTCATTTCCCGGATCGGCAGCCGATTCACGAAGCAGATCTGCGTGTACATCAACTGCTTTCAGGATACATGCCAGTACCAGAAGGAACTGTACATTTTCATGAGGTGTCTTTCCCGGATCCAGCATATTGATTCCGTCATCTGTTGTGATAGACCAGTTGTTATGCTTACCAGATCCGTTGACTCCTGCAAACGGTTTCTCGTGAAGCAGACATTTCAGTCCATGCTCGCATGCTACCTTTTTCAGTGTCTTCATGATGATCTGGTTGTGATCCACTGCAATATTGGCCTCTGCATAGATCGGTGCAAGTTCGTGCTGTGCAGGTGCCACTTCGTTGTGCTGTGTCTTCGCTGCAACGCCGAGTTTCCATAATTCTTCGTTGACATCTTTCATATAGGAAGCAACCCTCTGACGGATCGTTCCAAAGTAATGGTCGTCAAGCTCCTGTCCTTTCGGCGGCATTGCTCCGAAAAGTGTACGTCCTGTGTAAATAAGGTCTTTTCTCTGTAAGAATTTCTTTGCATCAACAAGGAAGTATTCCTGCTCCGGTCCTACAGAAGGTGTTACTTTCTTTGATGTTGTATTTCCGAACAGACGAAGCAGTCTGATGGATTCTTTGTTGATTGCTTCCATAGATCTGAGAAGCGGTGTTTTTTCATCCAGTGCCTCACCTGTGTAAGAGCAGAATGCTGTCGGGATGCAAAGGATCGCTCCGGCTGCATCTTTTCTTACAAATGCCGGTGATGTACAATCCCATGCTGTATATCCTCTTGCTTCAAATGTAGCACGAAGTCCGCCTGACGGGAAAGAAGAAGCATCCGGCTCCCCTTTGATCAGTTCTTTTCCGGAAAAGCTCATCAGAACCTTTCCGCTTGGAAGCGGAGCTGAAATGAAGGAATCATGCTTTTCAGCAGTAACTCCTGTCAGTGGCTGGAACCAGTGTGTATAATGGGTTGCACCTTTTTCGATTGCCCATTCTTTCATCTCATGTGCAATTACATCTGCTGTCTCAAGATCCAGCTCTTTTCCTTCTTCAATTGTCTGTTTTAATTTTTTGTATACTTTTTTCGGAAGTCTCTCCTGCATTACTGCATCGTTAAAAACATCTTCGCCAAAAATTTCTGCCACGCTTAACCATCCACTACTCATAATTACCTTCCTTTCTCTAACGCAAAAAAACGAGGAAGTTCCACTTTGTGGAACTTCCTCGTTCATTGTGATCTCTGTTATTTAAGATATATTTATGATACTCTTTTTTCTTTCAAATTTCAAGACCAATTTTTTAATTTGTGTATATTTTCACAAAACTTCATAAGTTTTCAACTTCTTTTTCAACACTTATACCAGTCACTTCTTAGACCTCGAACAGCAGATCTCCGTAAGAAGGCATCGGCCACATATTCTTGTTGACGATCATTTCCAGTTCATCCACTGGTTTTCTTAAAGCTTCCATTGCCGGTACAACTTTCTGCATGAAGAAGAATGCCTGTTCTTTTCCTTCTGTCTCCGGTACTTCTGCCACAACAGTTTCCAGTGCTCTGAGTGCTTCTTTTGTGTCTTTCAAAAGATCAGCCGACTGTACAAGAAGCTCTTCCTGTACACCTGTATATGCTGCAGCGCTTGCCTGTTTTACCTGGTTGATCGAATTAGCCAGCGAAGTTACATATTGGATCACAGCCGGGATAATATGCTTGCTTGCGATATCGATCATGGAACGTGCTTCAATGTTGATTGCCTTTGAGTATGCCTCATATTTGATCTCTGCACGGGATTCCAGTTCTGCACGGCTGAATACATCGAATTTTTCAAACATTTCAACCGCATTGTCATATGTCAGACATTCAATAGACTCTACCATGGTCTTAATATTCGGAAGTCCTCTTCTTTCGGCTTCCTTCACCCACTCATCAGAATATCCGTTGCCATTGAATACGATTCTCTGATGTTTGGATGCATATTCCTTGATCAGATCATGGACTGCAAGATCAAAATCTTCTGCTTTTTCGAGTACATCGCAGGCATCAGAGAAGGACTCAGCCACGATTGTATTTAATACTACGTTCGGTGCTGCCACCGAGTCTCTGGATCCTACCATACGGAACTCAAATTTATTTCCTGTAAATGCGAATGGTGAAGTACGGTTTCTGTCAGTTGCATCCTTTGCAAAATCCGGGAGCGTACTTACACCGGTATGTAATTTGCCGCCTTTTAAGCTGTGTGCAGCTTCTCCGGTATCAATAAGCTGTGCAAGCACGTCTTCAAGCTGTTCTCCGAGGTATGCGGAAATAATTGCCGGCGGTGCTTCATTTGCTCCAAGTCTGTGATCGTTTCCTACGTCAGAAGCAGATTCACGGAGCAGGTCTGCATGCAGGTCTACTGCACGGAGAATACAGGTCAGAACCAGAAGGAACTGAATATTATCATGAGGTGTCTTTCCCGGATCCAGAATGTTGATCCCATCATCTGTAACCAGTGACCAGTTATTATGCTTTCCGGAACCATTTACACCTTCAAACGGCTTTTCGTGTAACAGGCATTGAAGATTATGGCGATATGCCACTTTCTTCAGCGTCTCCATGATCAGCTGATTATGGTCAACTGCTACGTTGCACTGTGCATAGATCGGCGCAAGCTCATGCTGTCCAGGTGCCACTTCGTTGTGCTGTGTCTTTGCAGCTACACCCATCTTCCAGAGTTCTTCATTGACATCAGTCATAAATGCTGCAATTCTCTCACGGATCGCACCAAAATAATGGTCATCCAGTTCCTGTCCCTTCGGAGGATTTGCTCCGAATAATGTACGTCCTGTAAATACAAGATCCTTTCTCTTAAGATATTTTTCTCTGTCTACCAGGAAATATTCCTGCTCAACTCCAACAGATGGTGTAACCTTTTGGGACGTTGTGTTTCCAAAAAGACGCAGAAGACGGATGGATTGTTTGTTGATTGCTTCCATAGAGCGAAGAAGAGGTGTCTTCTGATCCAGTGCTTCTCCGGTATAGGAACAAAATGCCGTCGGTATATATAAAATCGATCTTTTCCCATCCGGACTCTTTTTAACAAATGCAGGCGATGTACAATCCCACGCTGTATAACCTCTTGCTTCAAATGTAGAACGCAGTCCTCCTGACGGGAAGGAAGATGCATCCGGTTCTCCTTTGATCAGCTCTTTTCCCGAAAACTCCATCAGGATCTTTCCATCTGACTTCGGTGCTGAAATAAACGAATCATGCTTTTCAGCTGTTGCTCCTGTAAGAGGCTGGAACCAGTGCGAATAGTGAGTGGCACCCTTTTCAATCGCCCACTCTTTCATCTCATGTGCAATAACGTCTGCTGTTGCAGCCTGAAGCTCTTTACCTTCTTCGATCGTCTTTTTCAGCTCTTTGTAAGTCTTCTTCGGAAGTCTTTCCTGCATAACAGCATCATTGAAGACGTTTTCTCCAAATATTTCTGCTACACTAATCCATTCGCTCATCCCATGTACCTCTCTTTTCTACTACTCATTTTCTACTACTTATACAAAACGGTCGTTTTTTGATTCAAATAAAGGAGTCTTGCACTTACGCAAAACTCCTTTTATACCGTTTTCTTCGGACGCCTTGTCCATGATATTATCAAAAATCAGACTATTCAGCTTTTCCGTCAGAACCGAACAGAATCATTTTCTCTTTTACTTTTTCAACGATTGCATCTGCACCCGGTTTCAGAAGTTTACGTGGATCGTATCCTTTTCCTTCAAGATCCTTTCCTGCTTCAATGTATTTGCGGGTAGCTTCTGCGAATACCAGCTGACATTCTGTATTAACATTGATCTTAGAAACTCCAAGGTCAATTGCTTTCTTAATCATATCATCCGGAATTCCTGTACCTCCATGAAGTACGAGCGGAAGTTCTCCTGTGAGCTCCTGAACTGCTGCAAGAGTCTCAAAGCTGAGTCCTTTCCAGTTTGCCGGATATTTTCCATGAATGTTACCGATACCTGCTGCAAGGAAATCAACGCCAAGGTCTGCAATCATCTTACATTCCTTAGGATCTGCGCATTCGCCCATTCCTACAACACCGTCTTCTTCTCCACCGATAGAACCAACTTCTGCTTCGATAGAAAGTCCTTTTCCATGGCAAAGTTTAACAAGTTCTGTAGTCTTCTCAATGTTTTCTTCGATCGGATAATGCGATCCGTCAAACATAACTGATGAGAATCCTGCATCTATACATTTCAGGCAGCCTTCATAGCTACCATGATCAAGATGAAGTGCAACCGGAACCGAAATGTCCATTTCTTTGATCATTCCATTTACCATTCCTACAACTGTTCTGTATCCAGCCATGTACTTTCCTGCGCCTTCAGACACACCAAGAATAACCGGTGATCTTAATTCCTCAGCTGCAGTCAGAACTGCTTTGGTCCATTCAAGATCGTTGATATTAAACTGTCCTACTGCATAATGACCTGCTTTTGCTTTTTTTAACATCTCTGTTGCTGAAACTAACATTTTGTATTCCTCCACTTCTCTGTTAAAGGCTTTTATAGGCTGACCCCCAGGGGAATCGAACCCCTGATTCGACCGTGAGAGGGTCGCGTCTTGACCGCTTGACCAGGGGGCCAGATGTATGTTCATTAGCTGTCTGGCTAACTCACTTGCTTAGTATAACGTACTTCTTTTCATTTGACAAGACCTTTTTTTATTTTTTTACTGTTCCTCTTCCGGAACTACGATTTTAAGCGCCTGTTTCGCGTTCTTGATGCAGACACTATCGTGTTCCCCACCGAACTCTCCATCCAGCGTCCATGGGATCTCTTCCACTGATTCAAAATGGATCTCACCTGTCTTAAATGAATAAATGTGCTTCGTATTGATCTGGCTGCTCAGAAGCGCCCCAATGATCTCCTGAAGCGCGAGCGGGTTCTTCGGTGTCCGGATCAGGGTAACCTCAAATTCTCCGTCATCAAAAACCACATTCTTCCCGATCATATTACGGAAACCGCCAACAGATCTGGAATTCGTCACCATACCATAAATAAATTCGTCCTCAATCGTTTCTCCGTCATGTGTCACTTTTAATTTATATGACGGGATATCAAAAATTCTGGTTGCTCCTTCCAGCACATATGCCAGATGTCCCAGAACATTCTTCATTTCCTGCTTTGTCTCATAAGATACATCCGTGAAGAGTCCGAATGCTGCAATGTACACGAACACATCTCCGTTAAACCGTCCGATATCACAGGGAAATTCTTTTCCCCCTGCAGCTGTACTTGCCGCCTGGAGAAGATTCTTCGGGATATGGAGACTGCTCGCAAAGTCGTTGGTCGTTCCTGTCGGGATGTAACCGACCGGAATCTTTTTTTCTCTCTTCATCATTCCGGTTACGACCTCATCAAGTGTTCCGTCACCACCACTGCAGATCACACGGTCATACTCCTCTGTAAATGTCTTTACTTTATAATAAGCGTCTTTATATTTCTGCGTCGGATATACAACCACTTCATATCCTGCTTTTACAATAATGTCAATAATATCAGAAAGCTTCGGTTTTAAAAGTCCCTTTCCTGCATTCGGATTATAAATAAACAATGCTTTTTTCATACGTCCGTCCTCCTGTTATCTATTCTTTTCTCTATAAGGGCTGTCCCCACAGCTCCTTACGGATACATGCATTATAGCATAAAGAGCCTGCTTTCGGCAGACTCTTCAAAGTTTTATGCAATTATCTGTTCTTAACGTTCACAAGAAACCTTTCGATACCAGCTGCTGCTTCCTTTTCATCTGTTCCGTTCGCAACAACGGTGATTTCCTCTCCCGGCATCAGTGTCAGACTCATCATCCCCATAATGCTCTTTGCATTGACTTGCTTCTGGTCAACTTCGATATATACCGAACTTGAATACTGACTAGCTTCCTGAACAAGAAGTGCAATCGGTCTGGCGTCTAATCCCTCGGACAATTGAATCTTAACAGGTTTTTTGATCATAATGTTCCTCCTTGCTTAGCCCTTATCTCTTCCGCCATTTCACTTAACTTGCGCAATCTGTGGTTCACTCCGGACTTGCCTACCGGATTTTGCAGAAGTGCGCCTAACTCTTTTAAAGATGCCTCCGGATATGTAAGTCTTGTAAGGGCCATGTCCTTCAATCCTTCCGGCAGCTTATCGAGTCCTTTTGTTTCCTCAATATACCTTATATCGTCAATCTGCTTTACAGCAGCGGAAACCGTTTTATTGATATTCGCAGTCTCGCAGTTCACTTTTCGATTCACCGTATTCCTCATATCTTTCAATATACGGATATTCTCCAACTCCATCAGTGACTGATGTGCCTCCATCACATTCAGCACATCCACGATCTGAGCTCCTTCTTTCAGATAAACCACAAATGATTTCTTCCTTGATACAATCTTTGCGTCCAGAGCAAAACATCTCATTATCTTCTGAATCTGCTGCGCTTTTCCCATCGACGCACAGACAATTTCAAAATGATAGGACTTCTCCGGGTCGCTCATGGATCCCGATGCAAGAAAAACGCCACGCAGGAAAGACCGCTTACAGCAAGTCTCCTGAATCACGACATTCTTTACTACAGAAAGCTCTTCTTCCACGTCTCCATAAGGATTGAGCAGTTTTGCCGCCTGAAGCACCCTGATAGCATCTTCGTGTTTTTTTACAACTATATAATAGTAGCTGCTGCCTTTTTCCCGGTTCACCCGAATAGCGATATCAACCACTATATTAAACGTTCTTCTCAATAAAGTAAAGCTTTTTCTTGCAACTGCCAGATTTTCCGTATGAATCTTAAGTGCTGCATGACCTCTGCTGTCGATCATGACAGCCCCGCACATGCTGATGATCGCTGCAAGTTCTGCAATCTGGCAATGTCTTGCAGGACTTAGCTGACGCGATATTTCTTCTTTAATATTTCCAGAAAAAGACATACTATCACCTATTTTGCTTTCGTAATTGCATCTTTCTCGATATCACGATGCTCTTTTCTTACACCATACTCTTTCTCTGCCACAGACAGCCGTTCATACAACTCATTGGCAAGTGTCACGGAGCGGTGTTTTCCGCCGGTACATCCGATTGCGATCACAAGCTGGTTCTTTCCTTCTGCAACATAGTTCGGAATCAGGAACTCAACCATGTCGACCAGCTTCTTCAGGAATTCTTTTGAAATATCGTTATTCATCACGTAATCCCTGACCGGCTTGTCATTGCCACTCTGCGGGCGAAGTTCATCAATATAATACGGATTCGGAAGGAATCTGACATCAAATACCAGGTCTGCATCACTCGGAATTCCATATTTAAATCCGAAAGATAACACAGTAATGTACAGATTCTTGTATTCTTTATTCTCGGCAAAAATACGGTTCAGTTCACTGCGCAGCTCCCTGGTCAGCATCCGGCTTGTATCCAGGATATAATCTGCCCTTTCTTTTAAAAAGGCAATTTTCTTACGTTCTTTGGCAATCCCGTTCTCAATTCTGCCGCCCTTTGAGAGTGGGTGGTTCCTTCTTGTCTCTTTATATCTTTTCACCAGTGTATCATCATTCGATTCAAGGAAAAGAATCTCCAGTGGTATCTTGGCTTTTTCAAGTTCGTCCAGAACCTGGTCCAGTGCACGCAGATTCTGTCCACTGCGAATATCAAGTCCCAAAGCGATTTTCGTGATCTCACCATTTGGAACGATCAAAAGTTCTGTCAGTTTTGTCATTAAAGGAATTGGCATATTATCCACACAGAAATATCCCATGTCTTCCATCATTTTCAAAGTTGTACTTTTCCCTGCTCCGGACATTCCCGTTACAATTACGAATCTCATCCCTAAAATTCTCCTATTTGTTTCACTTCCGGTTCCATCGTAACACCGGTATCTTCTTTCACTTTCGCTGTTACCTGCCGGATCAGCTCCATCACATCAGCCGCCGTCGCATTTCCTTTATTGATCACAAATCCACTGTGTTTTTCAGAAACCTGTGCTCCACCTACTGTAAATCCTTTCAGACCACTGTCCTGGATCAGTTTTCCTGCAAAATATCCTTCCGGACGCTTAAAGGTGCTGCCTGCACTCGGATACTCCAGCGGCTGCTTCGATACCCGCTTCTGACGGAGGTCATCCATCTGCGCTTTTATTTCTTCTTTTTTGCCTTCTGTAAGCGAAATCACGGCACCCAAAACGATATATCTTTTCTCCGGGATAATGCTTGTACGGTATCCGAGTCCCAGTTTTTCTGCCGGAAGCTCCATGATCTCGCCCTCTTCTGTCATAACCCTGACACTCGTCAGTACATCCTTCATCTCTCCACCATACGCACCGGCGTTCATCACAACCGCTCCGCCAAGCGTTCCCGGAATACCTGCTGCGAACTCAAATCCGGTCAGTGCTGCATCAAGTGCTGCATTTGCAATCTGCGCAAGCGAACATCCTGCCTGCGCCGTGATCTGATTTCCTTCTACCTGAAATGTTCCCATACTCTTATAAAGCTGGATGATCGCTCCTCTGAAGCCTTTGTCTCCAACCAGAAGGTTGCTTCCATTTCCTACTATATATATAGGTATCGAAAATTCCCGGCACACCCGAATTGTCTCTGCCAGTTCCTTTTCATTCGATGGCATGATAAAATAATCTGCCGGGCCACCGATCCGGAAGGTTGTATGCTTCTTCATCGGTTCATCCTTCTGTATTTTGGCTGCATCGACCACATTATACAAACATGTCTCAAAATTCTGTTCCATTCTCTTCTCCTAGTATCTATAAATATTCTATGCCATTCTTCTTTTTTTATTTAACAGGAAATTGCCATTGGACCTCCCGCCAAATAGAAGTTACTACGTACCAAAGCACGTTTTAATATCATCCTCATATGACGTAAGTGCAAAAATAAATTTTGACACTTACATCATATGATACACCAAAAAATATGCAAGTTCAACGCGCTCTTGCAAAATTAAGTGAAATGCGATATAGTAAGGCATAACATAGAAATTTTATCAATATTTTCAAAAAGGAGTGATTTTTAACTGTGGACTCGAGTGTCTCGCAAATACTTATTTTGCTAGTCCTGCTGCTCTTATCCGGCATATTTTCGTCAGCCGAGACAGCACTTACAACCTACAACAAAATCCGGATGCGTGCCCTTGCAGACGAGGGTAACAAGCGTGCCAGCACCGTACTTGCCGTAACTGAGAATTCAGGTAAAATGCTTAGCGCGATCCTCATCGGCAACAACATTGTTAATACTGCGGTAGCTTCCCTTGCCACCACAATCGCATACCGCCTTGGTGGAACCGCCGTCGCGATCGCAAGTGGGCTTATGACGCTTCTCATCATCCTTTTCGGAGAGATTACTCCGAAGACGATGGCAACCATTCATGCTGAGAAGATGTCTCTTTTCTACGCACCGGTTATCAATATTTTCATGAAGATCATGACTCCGTTTATCTTCATTGTAAACGGTCTCTCCACCGGTCTTCTGATGCTTCTTCGCATCGATCCGAATGCCAAAGACAATACCATGACCGAAGCTGAACTCCGAAGTGTGGTAAATGTCAGCCATCAGGACGGCGTGATCGAATCAGATGAAAAAGAGATGATCTACAATGTGTTTGATCTCGGTGATGCCATTGCCAAAGACGTCATGGTTCCCCGTGTCAACGTAACTTTTGCTGATATTGACAGCAGTTACGACGAACTGATCGACCTGTTCCGGGAAGACAAATTCACCCGTCTTCCGGTTTACCAGGAGACAAAAGATAATGTTGTCGGAACGATCAATATGAAAGATCTTCTTCTTTACGACAGCAAGAAAAGTGAGTTCCAGATTAAAGACATTCTCCGTGAAGCCTACTTCACTTATGAATACAAGAGCATTTCCGAGCTTCTTGTTGAAATGCGCCAGGCCTCTTTCAATATCGCAATTGTCCTGGATGAATACGGTGAAACATCCGGTCTGATCACCCTGGAAGATATCCTTGAAGAGATTGTTGGCGAAATCCACGATGAATATGATGAGAATGAAGAAGAAAATATCAAAGCGGTAGGCAAACACGAATATATTATTGAAGGTTCTACCAATCTTGACGATCTCAATGATTCCCTGGATCTGAATCTGGAATCGGAAGATTATGATTCTCTCGGAGGCTTTATCATCGAAAAGCTGGATCGTCTTCCAAAAGCCGGTGACTCTGTTTCCACCGAAGACGGAATCCGTATGGTCGTAGAAAAGCTCGATAAAAACCGGATTGAGACAGTTCATCTGTATCTTCCGGAGAATTACCGCGAACATACGTCTGACTCGTTGGAAACTGACGACTAAGCAGACCTCCCGGGAAGAAATCCTGACAGATTTTTTCTTTATATTTTGCAGGATATACAATAATTTCAGGGCAGCCCAAAGTGGACTGCCTTTTTCTTTTTCGGATTTCGTTATTTTTTAAACAATTTTTTTAAGAAATATTGGTTTTTTATTGATTTTATTGCGTAATTATGTATAATTATGGTAAATGGGTGAAGAATTTTACTTCATCAGATGATAAAATCTGCGCTCACAGCTTTTATCATTTAACCATTTAACTAGAATTAGGAGAAAGAGGTTAATTGCAATGGCAGAAATCAATTTAAGCAAGTATGGTATTACTGGAACAACAGAAATCGTGCACAACCCTTCTTACGAATTACTGTTTGAAGAAGAAACAAAAGCAGGTCTTGAGGGATTTGAAAAAGGTCAGGTCAGCGAACTCGGTGCTGTGAACGTAATGACAGGTGTATACACCGGACGTTCCCCTAAAGACAAATTCATCGTAGTTGATGAAAACTCTAAAGACACTGTATGGTGGACTTCAGACGAATATAAGAATGACAACCATCCGGCTTCACAGGAAGCATGGGAAGCTGTAAAGGAGATCGCCAAGAAAGAACTTTCTAACAAGAAACTTTATGTTGTAGATGCATTCTGCGGCGCTAACAAAGATACACGTATGGCAATCCGTTTCATCGTCGAAGTTGCCTGGCAGGCTCATTTTGTAACAAACATGTTCATCAAACCAACAGCTGAAGAACTTGAGAACTTCGAACCAGACTTTGTAGTATACAACGCTTCTAAAGCAAAAGTTGAAAACTACAAAGAACTTGGACTTAACTCTGAAACAGCTGTTTTATTCAATATCACAAGCAAAGAACAGGTTATCGTTAATACATGGTACGGCGGAGAGATGAAGAAAGGTATGTTCTCTATGATGAACTACTACCTCCCACTCAAGGGAATCGCTGCTATGCACTGCTCAGCAAACACTGATCTGAACGGCGAAAACACAGCTATCTTCTTCGGACTTTCAGGAACAGGTAAGACAACACTTTCTACAGATCCTAAGCGTCTCCTGATCGGTGATGACGAACACGGCTGGGATGACAACGGAGTATTCAACTTTGAAGGTGGATGCTACGCTAAGGTTATCAACCTTGACAAAGAATCTGAACCAGATATCTACAATGCAATCAGACGTGACGCTCTTCTTGAGAACGTAACTCTTGATGCAGAAGGAAAAATTGATTTCGCTGATAAGAGTGTAACAGAAAATACACGTGTATCTTATCCGATTAACCACATTGAAAATATTGTACGTCCGGTTTCTTCTGCACCGGCAGCTAAGAATGTAATCTTCCTGTCTGCAGATGCTTTCGGAGTACTTCCGCCGGTATCTGTACTGACTCCGGAACAGACACAGTACTACTTCCTGTCTGGATTCACAGCTAAACTTGCCGGTACAGAACGTGGAATCACAGAACCTACACCAACATTCTCTGCTTGCTTCGGACAGGCATTCCTTGAACTGCATCCGACAAAATATGCAGAAGAACTTGTTAAGAAGATGGAAAAGAGCGGAGCAAAAGCTTACCTCGTTAACACAGGATGGAACGGAACAGGAAAACGTATCTCTATCAAGGATACTCGTGGTATCATCGATGCAATCCTGAACGGAGACATCTTAAATGCACCGACCAAGAAGATTCCTTACTTCAACTTTGAAGTACCTACAGAACTTCCGGGAGTTGATTCAGGAATCCTTGATCCTCGTGACACATATGCTGATGCTTCTGAATGGGAAGAAAAAGCTAAGGATCTTGCTGCAAGATTCGTTAAGAACTTCGCTAAATATGAAGGAAATGCTGCTGGTAAAGCACTTGTATCTGCTGGACCGCAGGCTTAAATGCGAAATTAGAAGATGGATGTGGGAGAGTTTCTCCTGCATCCATTTTTTTGTGTATACGATGAGCCAAGTGCAGATTTGTGCTTGCACAAGGATCTGCATTTGGCGAATGTACATCATCGAGCTGTCAAGCGAGATGGTGTACAAAGTATACCAATCGAGTAGGCGTCAGCTTACTCGATTGTGCGAAGGGACGATGGAGAGGCTGCAATAACCTCTCCCTCTGGTTTTTCAAGACAAAACAGAATGGAATGATTTATAAGAAACAGAACCCACAGCCATCTTCGGGCTGTGGGTTCTGTTGACTGTTGAAGTTTGTTGGTTGCAGATATTCCTTTCGTACTTTTAAAGTATGACGATAGTGTAATATCAACTACATGTATTTACGTAAAATAATTTTTTTCTGCAGTATATTTCTACTTCTCTTCTGGGGGAAGTTCTTCACCGGCTAGTTTTAAGATGTTGCTGATCTCATCTTCGGTGATGCCGGCGAATTCTTCCAGCTCGTCTACGCTGACTTTTCGGCCGAGTTCATCGGAAAGTTTTTTGATCTGTTCATCAAGGTCGTTGACTTTTTCTACCATGCGGTTATCTTGTTTTTTAGTCTCTTCCTGAGATTCAAGAAGTGCCTGCATGCTTTCTTTTGCCATGCTTAAAAGGGCTTCGGTATCATCTGCATGGTCTTCCATGGCGAGCATGAGTCCCATGTTGCCTTCCTGGACGAGATCTCCGATGTAGATATCTGCCCTGTGCATCTCTTTTGCCATGGTGAGGATTGCCGGTAGGAGTTCTTTTAATGGATCCCCATCTCTTAATCCTTTCAGATCCTGCTCGTAAAGGTTTAAATAATTCTGTTCTTCCTGGGTATATCGGATCGGTTCTTCGGTGTTTTCTGCATTTTTGATCGAACCACCGGCTTTGACGTAGCCTTTTACGATTACTTTCTTGGAAAGAAGATAATCAAATACAAGCTCCATCTGTTCTGCTGATAAATTGTCTTCTGCGAAGTAAGCTTCGACTGTGGCTTTGTCTGTGATGTTATTTTGGCTTTCACACAGGGTAAGGATCCCTGCAAGTTTTTCACGAAATTCTAATCTTTCTGCCATATTTTGATTCTCCCGATTCTATAATGTATGAATATATTTTTCTTGTTCTTCCGGTCAAGAAAGACAAGAAACGTAATCAACAAACTAATGATTGCTTTCCTGTAGCATATCGCTACAGATTTATCATAACATTATATTTCCTACCTGACAATTTATTTTTCTGCAATCTGGTATCAAGAGCAACTAAATGCTTTTTGTCTGATTGTTTTGTTCGATATATTCAGCTATTTTTTCTAAGAGATATGTGCCGCCTACTATGATTGTGGTGCCTCCGATGATTCCGATGATAAATGGTGCCATAACTGTCATTCCTTCCGTTTCTGTTTATGTAGGTTTCTTTTGACAGTTTTATTGTATTAAATCTACGGGTGCAGAACTATCATGGTTGATTTAAATGTTTGTTAAATCAGCACGCAGCATATTTTTCTTAATCGATTTCTCATTTTCACTTTTCAGGATATCCGACATATATTATATAAAGTTCATTTTTTGAGGTATATCTATGCCTGTATCTATCATGCTCGATGCCGGTCATGGGGGTTGTAGATAACGCAAGTAATGAAAACAACGAAAATACAAGGAGAAAGGCAACTGTTGTACCTATTAAAATAAAATATGTGTGAGAGGACAAGCCTTTCAATAATGTAGACGTTCAGAAATGAGCGTCTATTTTTATACCCAAAATGAAAGGAGCATTAGATTTATGAAAAAGACATGGAAACGATTGTGTACGGGCTTCTTAGCTCTTGCAACTGTCGTTACTGCTTTACCGACTACACCCGTTCATGCAGAAAGCAAGCAATACTGGACGGAAAGTGCAGAACGTGTCGGTATCATTGAAAAAGTAATGAATGACGGTTCTATTGGTTCGACATTCAATGAGGGCTATATGAAAGTCGAGGGCGAAACTGCCTATTGTATTGACATCAATACAGATTTTAAGAACGGCTATAAGACCAGAGCTGACGCAAGCTCACGCATGAGTGCCGACCAGATTTCAGATGTGGCGTTATCCTTAGAGTATGTCAAACAGTATGGCGAAGCTCACAAGGAATTGAACTATAAACAAGTCTATCTGTTGGAACAATGTGTTGTCTGGCAGAAATTGAGCGTACATCTTGGCTGGCAATGTGATAACGTGCGAGCTTCTTATGATGAAATTCCAAAGGCTACGCAGGACGAAGTTTTCTCTGGTGCGAAAGCCTTTGTCAAAGAAAATAAAGGACGCTATGAATGTGGCGGTTATATCTACTCTGGCGAGGGGCAGGAATTGGGACAATTCTGGGCGAAACTGAATGTCGGAAATACGAAACTGCAAAAGGTTTCCAGTAATGCCAGCATCACAGACGGTAACGGGAATTACTCAATCGCTGGTGCAACATACGGTGTCTTTTCTGATAAAGACTGCACAAAACAGCTTGCCACCCTTACGACTGATGAAAACGGAAACACAGATATTGCAGAGGTAAAAGCAGG
The DNA here is from genome assembly GCF_027690675.1 of Bariatricus sp. TF06-38A. Classification (NCBI taxonomy): domain Bacteria; kingdom Bacillati; phylum Bacillota; class Clostridia; order Lachnospirales; family Lachnospiraceae; genus Bariatricus; species Bariatricus sp. TF06-38A. The sequence continues at coordinate 36,528 of NZ_JAQFCE010000007.1, read as the reverse complement.
CACAGTCTATATCAAGGAATTATACGCACCAGCAGGATATAAAGTGGATAAAACTGTATATTCCTTAAAGGTTGAAGTTGGAAAGACAGCAATTTTGAAAGTATCAGATACGCCAAAAGTAACGGACACTTTGATTGAGCTTTTCAAGATTGATATGGAAACACAGAAAGACAATCCGCAAGGGAACGCTTCTTTAGCAGGTGCGGAATTTACATGGAAGTATTATGCTGGCTTCTACAATAAAGACAATCTCCCTGCCGAAGCTACTCGTACATGGGTTACAAAGACAATCGCTGAAACAGACAGCGACGGGACAACTCATTACATCACAAAATTAGCGGACACATACAAAGTATCTGGCGACAGCTTCTATATGCAGGACGGCAAGGCGGTTCTTCCACTTGGAACACTAACCGTAGAAGAAACAAAAGCTCCAAACGGCTACTTGTTAGAGGGTGCATATATGCAGGCTGGCGATAAGTCCGAACAGATAAAAGGCTTATATGTAACACAGATTACCGAGGACGGCGACCTTGCCGTATTATCTGGAAGTAACCAGTTTTCCGTATCAGACAAGGTTATCCGTGGCGGTGTCAAAATTCAGAAACGAGATTTAGAAACGGGCGATACAAAGCCACAAGGAAGTGCCACTTTGAAAGATACTGCCTTTGACATCATTTCCTTAAATGATAATGCAGTATTGGTTGAGGGCAAGTTATACAAGAAAAATGAAGTGGTAAAGACAATTCGTACAGATATTGAGGGTGTCGCTTCTACTTCTTCTGACCTCTTACCTTATGGAAAATTCCGTATCGTTGAGAGTGAAGCTCCCAACGGTTACTTAACTGACGGTGCAAAGCCGATTGATTTTACAATCACAGAAAATGGAAAAATCGTGGACTTAACCGAAAAAGCCCATTCTATCTATAATCAGATTAAGCGTGGAGATATTGAGGGTGTAAAAATCGGTGCAGGCACACACAAGCGTCTTGCTGATGTTCCTTTTAGGATCACAAGCAAGACAACGGGCGAAAATCACGTCGTGGTAACTGATGATAACGGGCAATTCTCCACTTCTGCTGAATGGGCTTCTCATAAGCACAATACCAACGCAGGAAAGACCAGCGAGGACGGTGTGTGGTTTGGAACTTCTGAACCAGACGACAGCAAGGGTGCATTACCTTATGATACCTACATCATTGAAGAAATGCGTTGTGATAGTAACAAAGGCTTTGAACTTATCCCACCTTTTGAAATCGTGGTATCAAGAAATAACCTTGTGATTGATTTAGGGACGCTGACTGATGAATACGAAAAAGAAATCTCTATCCATACCACAGCGACCAGCAAGGACGGCGAAAAGACTATCCTTGCAGGAAAAGAGGTAACAATCGTTGATACGGTCAAATTAGACGGACTTACAAAAGGCTCAAAATATCAGCTCAAAGGTTGGCAGATGTTAAAGGAAGAAAACGCCGAGCTTGTCATTGACGGAAAGCGTGTAGAAAATGACTATACCTTTGTCGCTGATGATGAGGAAATGAAAATAGAAATTACATATACATTCAATGCGTCCGAGCTTGGCGGTAAAAATCTGGTAACATTCGAGGAATTATACGATTTGAGCAATTCAGACGAACCCGTAAAAGTTGCGGAGCATAAAGACATTAAGGACGACGGGCAGACCGTACTTATCACAGAGCGTATCATCAAGATACATACAACCGCTACCGATAAAGACGGCAACAAAGAGCTTGAAGCTGAAAAAGAGGTAACAATCATTGATACCGTAACCTTAGAGGGCTTAGAAATCGGTACACAGTACAAACTTGTGGGCTGGCAGATGTTGAAAGAAGAAAATGCAGAACTTCTTATCAATGGAAAGCGTGTGGAAAGTGATTATACCTTTACCGCTGACAGCGAAGCTATGAAAGTGGAAGTTGCCTTTACCTTTGACGCTACTTCTCTTGACAGCAAACAGCTTGTAACTTTTGAGGAATTGTACGATTTAAGCAATCCAGACGAACCGAAGAAAGTTACCGAACATAAGAATATTGAGGATAAGGGACAGACGATTACCTTTAAGGAAAAGCCAGAAGAACCAGAGAAACCCGAAACACCACCGACACCAGAAAAGCCTAGCAGACCTAGCGACAGTCCCAAAACGGGCGACAGTACAAATGTAATGGCATTTATCGTGATGTTGCTTGCGTCTGCTGGTGGACTGGCTGGAACATATCTTTACAAACGCCGTAAAATGAAGAAATCATAAGGCGGTAACGGTATGAGGAAAGAAAAATCACGCTCTCCGCCGAAGCTGTCAAACGGCAGATTTTTGCTTATTCTGGCTTGTCTGCCTACAACCTGCAAGAACACGGATAGTCAAGGGTGCGTAAGCATTGATTTTACCCTTTACTATCTGGGGGATTGCTGGTACTTCCCAAACCGCCAGAATAAGAAATCACAATTAAAAAACTTATCAAATATAGAAAGAAACGAGGTAAAACAATATGGAAATGAAATATGTCGTGCCAGATATGACACAGTCTTTTGGAACTCTTGAATTTGCAGGCGAAAGCGAGCCAGTCTTTGAAAGAGATAAAAATAACCGCAGGGTCTTAGCCAGACGAAGCTATAACCTTTATTCTGACATACAGAAAGGCGAAAATGTTGTGGTGGAAATTCCTGTGCAGGCTGGCGAAAAGCATTTCAAGTATGAACAGAAAGTAAAACTTGTCAATCCGAAGTTATACGGCAGAGGTTACGCAATCGGGGATATGGGACATACCGATTATGTATTAGTTGCTGATGATATTGTAGCAGTTGAAGAAAAGTAAAGGAGTGAAGAATTTATGAGATTATCAAACGGGTTTGTTATTGACAAAGAGAAAACATTTGGAGAATTAAAGTTTACAGCGGTACGTGATGTGTTCTTGCAGAATGAGGACGGGACACCGAGTACCCAGCTTAAAAAGCGTATCTATGATTTGAAGTGCAGTCTGCACGGTGGAATTATCCCCGTGTCTGTACCGCCAGAAGTACCGTTAAGGGAATTTCCTTACAATGCAGTTGTGGAGCTTGTCAATCCAGTAGCCGATACGGTATCAAGAAAAACCTATACGGGTGCAGATGTGGACTGGTATGTAAAGGCAGAGGATATTGTGTTGAAGAATAAAGGCAACCAGAACGCAGGTAGCCCACAGAACCCTACACCGCAGGGACAGCCGAAGAAATAAAAGTGATGTATTTGTCTTAATTTTGATTGACACGAACAATGCGGAGTGATATATTTATCTCATAAAGATACAAAAACATCTCATTTGAAAGGAGAGATAAATATGTCAAAGAAACAAATTAAAAAAATTATTTTTATGGGGGTAGGGTGTGCTTTATTGCTTATTGTTGGTACAATCTACTCCCTATTATACAATGATGGACGCTGGGTCAAAAATATGGATATGTCGGAATATGTATTTTCTTACAAGGATATTCCTATGTTAGTAATTGGAGCTTTAATAGCACTATATGCTATCTATATAGTAATTATCTGCTTTAAAAATGTCTTTTCAAAAAACAGCAGGGAAAAACGATATTCAAGAACAATTTCTCCTTACTGGGGATTTTGTGGAATGTTTGGTTTTCTGGGGTTTGGCGGATTTTGGACATACTATAAATTTGGAGAAATATTTCCTTTTGCTTTTTTCATATTTTTTGGTTTTTTCAGTTTTTTCTTTGAAGGTAAACTTTCTCATATCTTAGAAGATGAGCTTTTTCAAGAAAATAAACGTAAGGCACAATTAGAAGCCTACAAGATAGGTTTTAAACTATTATTTGTAGTTATCTGGCTTATGGCAATAGGTATGTTTTCCCGTAATGTTGAGTGGTGTGCAATATTTATGCTGATTTCTGTTTCACTTATCTATGCTCTTGTTCTTTTTCTTAGCAACTATTTATTATATCGTTATGAAAAAAGGGAATAAATTATGGAAGCAAAGTTTGTATGTAATTTAAAAAAATATCGTGTAGCACAAGAATTAACACAAGAACAACTCGCTGACATTGTAGGTGTTCGTCGTGAAACTATTATGAGATTAGAAAAAGCACAATATAATCCGTCACTTAAATTGACAATAGATATTTCAAGAGCTGTAAAAGCTCCGATAGAAGATATATTTATTTTTGAATAAAGACAGTTTAAAGCAGTTAGTCTTAGGATTGACTGCTTTTTTCATATCCAGAAAGGAGTGATTGATTTATGCGTAAGATTTGTAACAAAGGACACCGTATCAGAGCCAGCGACAAGCAACTTGTCTATCACTTTTCCATAGGGACGCTTCTGTTTGTATTCGTAGCGGTTCTTTTGCTACTGAATACGAAACAGCTCATGCGTACCGATTGGGAGCATTTCAGCTTGTTAGAGAACGGCTTGACGCTCTCCCCTTACAACTTCATAACCATACTGATAGCGACTGGTGTTTGTGCATTGGTCGCTTTTCTGTATTACCGCTTCTGTTACGATAGTTTCAAGAAGCTCCTGCACCGTCAAAAGCTGGCAAGAATGATACTGGAAAATAAGTGGTATGAAGCCGATACCGTACAAGACAGCGGTTTTTTTACTGACCTGCAAAGCAGATCAAGAGAAAAAATCGTCTGGTTTCCAAAGATTTACTATCAAATGGAAAAGGGACTGCTTCATATCCGCTGTGAAATCACGCTGGGGAAATATCAAGACCAGCTTTTACGGTTAGAGGATAAATTGGAAAGTGGCTTGTATTGTGAGCTGACCGACAAGACCCTGCATGACGGCTATATCGAATATACCCTGCTTTATGATATGATAGCAAATCGCATTACCATTGATGAAGTACGTGCAGAAAAAGGCTGTCTTAGATTGATGAAAAATCTTGTCTGGGAATATGACGCACTCCCCCACGCTCTGATTGCTGGTGGAACTGGTGGCGGTAAAACTTATTTTCTGCTGACGCTCATTGAAGCCTTACTGCATACCAACGCTGTCCTTTACATATTAGACCCGAAGAATAGCGACCTTGCGGACTTAGGAACGGTCATGCCAAACGTCTACCATACCAAAGAAGAAATGATAGACTGCGTCAATGCCTTTTATGAGGGCATGGTACAGCGAAGCGAGGAAATGAAGCGACACCCGAACTATAAGACAGGCGAAAACTACGCCTATCTGGGACTGCCACCCTGCTTTCTTATCTTTGATGAATATGTGGCGTTTTTTGAAATGCTGGGGACGAAAGAAAGCGTGAGCTTACTTAGCCAGCTAAAGAAAATCGTTATGTTAGGGCGACAAGCAGGTTATTTCCTTATCGTTGCCTGCCAGCGTCCAGACGCAAAGTATTTCTCGGACGGTATCAGAGATAACTTCAATTTCCGTGTGGGACTTGGGCGTATCAGCGAATTAGGTTACGGTATGCTGTTTGGTTCAGATGTGAAAAAGCAGTTTTTTCAGAAGCGTATCAAGGGGCGTGGCTATTGTGATGTGGGAACAAGTGTTATCAGTGAGTTTTACACGCCTTTAGTCCCGAAAGGACATGATTTTTTGCAGACTATCGGCTCTCTTGCACAAGCAAGGCAGGACGGGACGGCGACGTGCGAAGCGAAAGGCGACGGCACGGACTAGCCGTTGCTGGTGTGGCGTAAGCCACGCCAGCAGGTAAAACCCCTCGGTATCTAACAGAGGGGTACGTTTGCAAATAGACAATAGACGAAAAACATAGGAAACATAAGGCTTCTGGCATGATTTCCTAGCAAAATTCAGTTGTGAAGTCGCCTTAAAAAACTTCACACTTGACAGATTGGGGGTATGGTTCTGAATGAAGAACCATGGATAAAAGAATTACGGGAGAAACGAATTGTTTACGGCATCTCACAAGGCAGGCTGGCGGTGGCTTCTGGTATCACAAGAGAATATCTCAACAAGATAGAAAGCGGAAAAATGAAGCCGTCAAAAGAACTTCTGGAAACTTTGCATAAGGAACTGGCAAGGTTCAATCCAGAAGCACCGCTTACCATGCTGTTTGATTATGTGAAAATTCGTTTTCCCACGCTGGATATACAGCACATCATCAAAGATATATTAAAATTGAATATCAATTATATGCTCCATGAAGATTACGGACATTACAGTTATACGGAGCATTATTCTTTAGGGGACATCTTTATCTATACGTCGGCTGACGAAGAAAAAGGTGTCCTTTTAGAATTAAAGGGGCGTGGTTGCAGGCAGTTTGAAAGTTACCTGCTGGCACAGCAAAGAAGCTGGTATGACTTTCTCATGGACGCACTCGTAGACGGTGGCGTGATGAAGCGTATCGACCTTGCTATCAACGACCATACGGGCATTTTGGATATTCCAGAGCTTGCGGAAAAATGCAGGAAACGGGAATATATCGGGAAGTCCAGAAGTTACAAATATTACCAGTCAGGTGAGCTTATCAAGCACAGAGAGGACGACAGAGAATATATGGGGCGTACCCTTTATCTTGGTTCACTGAAATCTGATGTGTATTTTTGTATCTATGAAAAGGACTATGAGCAGTACGTCAAGTTAGGGACACCGCTGGAAGAAGCCGACATTATCAACCGTTTTGAAATACGGCTTCGCAATGAACGTGCCTATTATGCAGTACGAGATTTGCTGACTTATTATGACGCAGAACAGACCGCCTTTTCTATCATCAACCAGTATGTGCGGTTTGTTGATGAAGAACCCGACAAGCGAAAAAATGACTGGAAACTCAATGACCGCTGGGCGTGGTTTATCGGCGATAATCGGCAAAGTCTGAAACTGACAACAAAGCCAGAGCCTTATACCTTAGACCGCACATTGCGTTGGGTACAACGGCAGGTAGCACCGACCTTGAAAATGCTGAAAAAGATTGATAAGGGAAACGGTACAGACTACATGGAAACTATCGAAAAGCAGGCAACCTTGAGTGAAAAACATGAAATGATAATCAAACAGCAGACGACCCCTGCAAAAGATTTGGTGGAAAGTTAGGAGTGATAAAAAATGTGGATATTATTAAAAGACTTCCTGCTGGTATCTATGGGAATGGGTATCGGCGTAGTCTTGATATGTATTTTGAATGTCGGCAAAGAAGCTGACTATAAAATGAAACAATTAGAAGAAAGCGAGGACAATTAAATGAATTTCGGACAAAATTTGTATCAATGGTTTTTATCAAACGCACAGAGCTTGGTGCTTATGGCGATTGTGGTTATCGGTATCTACTTAGGGTTCAAGCGTGAGTTTTCAAAGCTCATTGGCTTCTTAGTAGTTGCCTTGATTGCTGTCGGCTTGGTATTCAATGCTGGCGGTGTGAAAGATGTACTGTTAGAGCTGTTCAATAAGATTATCGGTGCATAGAATTTTATTGTGATGCTGATATGAGAATGGTATAATGTGGATATATAAAATTCTGATTTATGGGGGCGTTATTTTGAAGAAAGCAATGATATATGTTCATGGTAAAGGTGGAAGTTATCTTGAAGCTGAACAGTTCAAAAATATTTGTTTAGATTTTGATGTTTTTGGAGTAGATTATAATGACTATTTCCCGTGGATTGTAAAAAATAAAATTATGGAAGTCTACGATAAAATATCTGAAAAATATGACTACATATATGTACTTGCTAATAGTATCGGAGCTTATTTTACAATGCACACATTACAGAATTTCAAGATTGAAAAAGCATTATTCATATCGCCTATACTTGATATGGAACAACTTATAGTAGATATGATGAGCTGGGCGAATGTGTCTGAAAAGGAACTTTCTGAAAGAAAAGAAATACCAACTGATTTTGGAGAAACATTATCGTGGGAATATCTATGTTTTGTTCGGGCAAACCCGATAAATTGGAAAACGCCTACTGAAATTTTGTATGCTGAACATGATAATCTTACATCACGTCAAACGGTAGATAAATTTATTGATAGACATTGTGCAAATCTTACCGTTATGAATGACGGAGAACATTGGTTTCATACTGACGAACAGATTTTCTTTAGAGATAATTGGCTAAGAAAAGTTATACAATAGAATTTAGATTTTATATCCACACACAGCAGTTAGTTTTAGGATTGACTGCTTTTTTCTTATCAAAATTTCAGATTGGAGTGATGAAATGGTGTCTGTTAGAGCTGTTCAATAAGATTATCGGTGCATAAAATTTTATTGTAGTGCTGATATGAGAATGTTATAATGTGGATATGAAAAAACAATAAACGGTAATTTAAAAAGGGGGAATGAAAAAGTGGCAGTTTCAAATATAAATACAATTATCAATAATGATATTCAAAAAGTTTGGAACATTGTTTTAGCTGTTGATAAATATAACTTATGGCGAAGTGATTTGAGCAAAACAGAAATAATAAATGACAAACAATTTATTGAATACGCAAAAAATGGATATGCTACTACATTTACCGTTACCGTTGTAGAACCATATAAACGCTGGGAATTTGATATGGAGAATAGCAACATGAAAGGTCACTGGATTGGTATTTTTACGGACAAAGGGAATGAAACAAAAATAGACTTTACAGAAAATGTAATACCTAAAAAGTGGTTTATGAAACCTTTTGTAAAAACCTATTTGAAAAAACAACAAAAGCAATTTGTTCTGGACTTAAAGAAAGCATTGGAATAAAGAATTAGAAGTTGTAAAGGAGACCATTATGAAAGATAAAAGCATTTTAATCAGTATGGGAATTATTATTTATATTGTTATGTCTGGAATTGATAGATTTGTTTATCATATACCTAATGTTATTTATATTCCAGTAGCAATTCTTGGTATTGCGTTAATTTTAATTGGCTTTTTCAAGGATAAATCTAAATAGCAAAATCATAATTTCATATCCATACACACAAAGCAGTTAGTCTTAGGATTGACTGCTTTTTCCTTACCTAAAATTTCGGATTGGAGTGATGAAATGAACGATATTTTTAAGGATATGCAGGAAAAAATCGGCTGTGAATACATTTCTGACCTGCCCTCTTACAAGCGTAAGGTGTGGCATGAAATGAAACGACTGAACCATGCCGATTATGAAGAAAGACAGTTAGACGATTTTTCTAAATATGTGTTTGGTATGTCGTACCAGACCATAAAAGATGTGATGAAACAACAGAAAGGACGTGAGGAACAATGCAGGAAACAAGGGTGCTGGTGGAAACGAAAGGAACAACTGGCGAAGAAACAATATCATACTGGTTCGACCTGCCGATAGATGTTGCAGAGTTTGAAGAAAAGTTAGGTATCGGTGCAGAAAGTGGGGATTACCGCATTATCGAAAAGGTGTTGCCTTTTGCTGATGAAGTCCACGAACATACAAGCGTGTATCAGCTCAACGAATTAGATTTTATGTACCGCCAGCTTTCAAGTGATATGCAGGAAGAATATGTATCACTACTTACGGTGTTTGAGAATTTAGAAGCTCTTTATATTTGCAGGAACGTGATTACGGTTTATCCTGACTGCAAAAGCATGATAGATGTTGCAAGGCAAAAGCTGATGAATGACCCGACGTTCAAGCATTTATCCGAGGACTGTCAAGAATACTATTTTGACTTTGAAGCCTACGCTTCTCACTTGCAGGAACACGGGAAATTTTTAGTAACGGAACACGGTATCTTTGAACTGCCAGAGTAGGAAATGAGGTGGTGCTTATGATTGATGATATGGCGGTTTACATTGCTAATCTTGGCAAATACAATGAGGGCTATTTAGTCGGTGCTTGGTTCACGTTTCCCATTGACGAGGAAGATGTAAAAGAAAAAATCGGCTTGAATGAACAGTACGAGGAATACGCAATCCATGATACCGATAACTTCCCTATTGCGATTGGCGAGTATGTTTCCATTGAAGAACTCAATGAGATGTATGAAATGATAGAGGAACTTCCCGACTATATCGTAGAATGTCTGGACGAATTTATCAGCCACTACGGGACGCTGGAAGAAGTCGTGGAACACAAGGACGACATTTATTATTATCCCGACTGTGAAACCATGACAGACGTTGCCTACTACTACATAGACGAATTGCAGGCACTTGGCGATATTCCACCCAGCTTACAGAACTACATTGACTATGAAGCCTACGGGCGAGATTTGGATATGGGCGGTTGCTTTATTGAAACAAGCCGAGGTATGTGCGAGATACCATATTAACGCTGGAAGATCAGCGACAAGCATTGTTGCTACTGACAGCGTATTTCTCTTTTAAGGGGCAGTCTGAAAATGGCTGTCCTTTTCTATTTTGAAAGGAGCTGAAAGAACTTGAAAAAGATTAAATCTTATACGGGTATCTGGAACGTGGAAAAAGTCTTGTATGCAATCAATGACTTTAACCTGCCCTTTCCCGTTACCTTTACACAGATTACATGGTTTGTGATTACGGAATTTATCATCATTCTGTTTGGGGATATTCCCCCACTTTCCATGATTGAGGGAACATATCTCAAATACTTCGGTATTCCCGTTGCTCTCACTTGGTTTATGTCGCAGAAAACCTTTGACGGAAAGAAGCCGTACAGCTTTTTGAAATCACAGATAACCTATGCGTTAAGACCCAAAATCACTTATGCAGGAAAAGCCGTAAAACTGCATAAGCAGATATTGAATGAAACAATCACGGCAGTAAGGAGTGTGAACTATGTTCCCGATAAAATATATTGACAATAACCTTGTCTGGAACAAGGACAATGAGGTGTTCGCTTACTATGAGCTGATACCATACAATTATTCTTTCCTATCCGCAGAGCAGAAATTTATCGTGCATGACAGTTTCCGACAGCTCATTGCACAGTCCCGTGAGGGTAAAATTCATGCGTTGCAGATAGCGACGGAAAGCTCTATTAGAAGTATGCAGGAGCAGTCAAAGAAGTTAGTTACGGGGAAGTTAAAGGAAGTTGCTTATCAGAAAATAGACGAACAGACCGAAGCGTTAGTATCAATGATTGGGGATAATCAAGTGGACTACCGCTTTTTTCTTGGCTTTAAGCTCATGGTTACAGAAGAACAGCTCAATCTGAAGAACATCAAAAAATCAGCGTGGCTGACATTCAAAGAGTTTCTCCATGAAGTGAACCACACGCTGATGAATGATTTTGTTTCCATGCCGAATGATGAAATCAACCGTTACATGAAAATGGAAAAGTTACTGGAAAATAAAATCTCCCGTCGCTTTAAGGTGCGTCGCTTGGAAATCAATGATTTTGGGTATCTCATGGAACATCTTTACGGCAGGGACGGTATCGCCTATGAAGATTATGAGTACCAGCTACCAAAGAAGAAATTGCAGAAAGAAACGCTGATAAAATACTACGACCTTATCCGTCCGACAAGGTGTGTGATTGAAGAAAGCCAGCGATATTTACGCTTGGAACATGAGGACAAGGAAAGTTATGTGTCCTATTTTACCGTCAATGCGATAGTCGGCGAGCTTGATTTTCCGTCGTCTGAAATTTTCTATTTCCAGCAACAGCAATTCACATTCCCCGTGGATACTTCTATGAATGTAGAAATCGTGGAAAATCGAAAAGCATTAACAACCGTCCGCAATAAGAAAAAGGAATTGAAAGACCTTGACAATCACGCTTATCAAGCAGGAAGTGAAACCAGCTCAAATGTGGTGGACGCTTTAGACAGCGTGGACGAGCTGGAAACGGACTTAGACCAGAGCAAAGAAAGTATGTATAAGTTAAGCTACGTCATACGGGTGTCTGCACCCGATCTTGACGGGCTGAAACGCCGTTGTGATGAAGTCAAGGACTTTTACGACGACCTCAATGTAAAGCTGGTGCGTCCTGCTGGGGATATGCTGGGGCTTCATTCTGAATTTTTACCAGCCAGCAAGCGATATATCAATGATTATGTGCAGTATGTAAAATCAGATTTTCTAGCAGGGCTTGGTTTTGGTGCGACACAGCAGTTAGGAGAAACTACGGGTATCTATATGGGCTATTCTGTTGATACGGGAAGAAATGTGTACCTGCAACCGTCCCTTGCCAGTCAAGGTGTAAAAGGTACAGTTACCAACGCTTTAGCGTCTGCTTTTGTCGGTTCGCTTGGCGGTGGGAAATCGTTCTGTAACAATCTTCTGGTATATTACGCGGTGCTGTTTGGCGGTCAAGCACTTCTGTTAGACCCTAAAAGTGAGCGTGGCAACTGGAAAGAAACACTTCCAGAAATCGCCCATGAAATCAATATCGTAAACCTAACAAGCGATAAAGGCAATGCAGGACTTCTTGACCCGTTTGTGATTATAAAGAATGTAAAAGACGCTGAAAGTCTGGCAATCGACATCTTAACATTCCTTACGGGTATTTCCTCTAGGGACGGCGAGAAATTCCCCGTACTTCGTAAAGCGGTGCGTTCCGTTACCCAGAGCGACAGTCGGGGTTTGCTCCATGTGATAGACGAGCTACGCCGTGAAGATACACCCATATCAAGAAATATTGCAGACCATATTGACAGCTTCACAGACTACGATTTTGCACACCTGCTGTTTTCAGACGGTACGGTGGAAAATGCTATCAGTCTGGATAACCAGCTCAATATCATTCAAGTAGCGGACTTAGTATTACCAGATAAGGACACAACCTTTGAGGAATACACGACCATTGAATTGTTGTCGGTGTCTATGCTGATTGTGATTAGTACCTTTGCCCTTGATTTTATCCATTCGGACAGAAGTATTTTTAAGATTGTAGACCTTGACGAAGCGTGGGCGTTCTTAAATGTGGCACAAGGAGAAACGCTCTCTAACAAGCTGGTTCGTGCTGGACGAGCTATGCAGGCAGGCGTTTATTTCGTTACACAATCTTCTGGGGACGTGTCAAAGGAAAGTCTGAAAAACAATATCGGCTTAAAATTCGCTTTCCGTTCTACTGACATCAACGAGATAAAACAGACCTTAGAATTTTTCGGTATCGACAAGGACGACGAAAACAACCAGAAACGCTTGCGTGATTTGGAGAACGGACAATGCTTATTGCAGGACTTATACGGACGTGTCGGTGTGGTGCAGATACACCCAGTCTTTGAAGAACTGCTACACGCTTTTGATACCAGACCGCCCGTACAGAGAAATGAGGTGGAGTGATGAAAGAAAGGATAAAAGGTGCGTTCACAAAAAAGAAGATTTTCCACTTTCTCAAAATGGCTCTGTTCGTGGTGGCACTCTCCCTTATCCTGCTTTCACTTCTGGGGACGGTGGCTCATGCGACGGGGCTTGTGGACGATACCATAAACGCAGAAAATCTTTATTCAAAATATCCCCTTTCTAACTACCAGCTTGATTTTTATGTAGATAATAGCTGGTCGTGGCTTCCGTGGAACTGGCTGGACGGGATTGGAAAATCGGTGCAGTACGGGCTTTATTGTATTACCAACTTTGTCTGGACTATCAGTTTATATTTAAGCAATGCAACGGGCTATGTGGTGCAGGAAGCCTATAAACTTGATTTTATTAACGATATGGCAGACAGTATCGGAAAGGGCATACAGACCCTTGCAGGCGTAACACAGAACGGTTTTTCCAGTTCTGGCTTTTATGTCGGTTTCCTGCTTCTCATTATTTTAGTAGTGGGAATGTATGTTGCATATACGGGACTGATAAAAAGAGAAACCAGCAAGGCACTTCACGCCGTTATCAACTTTGTGGTGGTATTCGTGTTGTCTGCTTCATTTATTGCCTACGCTCCCGATTACATCAAGAAGATAAATGAATTTTCATCAGACATCAGTACCGCTTCTTTGGACTTGGGAACCAAAATCATGCTCCCCAACTCTGACAGTGAGGGTAAGGACAGCGTGGACTTGATACGGGACAGCTTATTTTCTATTCAAGTACAACAGCCGTGGCTACTTCTACAATTCGGTAACAGCAACGCAGAGGAAATCGGGACAGACCGTGTTGAAGCTCTGGTATCGGCAAGCCCAGAGGACGAGGACGGAAAGACCAGAGAGGAAGTCGTGAAAACAGAAATCGAGGATAACGACAACAACAATCTGACGATACCGCAGGTGGTAAACCGTTTGGGTATGGTGTTTTTCCTACTGTTCTTCAACTTAGGGATAACGATATTTGTATTCTTGCTTACAGGCATGATGTTGTTCAGCCAGATACTTTTTATTATATTCGCTATGTTTTTACCTATCAGCTTTTTACTTTCCATGATACCGAGCTATGAAAGCATGGCAAAGCAGGCAATCGTGAGGGTATTTAATACCATAATGACACGTGCAGGAATAACGCTCATTGTAACGGTAGCGTTCAGTATTTCCAGTATGTTTTACAATATTTCCACGGACTATCCGTTTTTCATGGTGGCGTTCTTGCAGATAGTATGTTTCGCTGGTATCTATATGAAGCTGGGCGACTTAATGAGTATGTTCTCGCTTAATGCTAACGACAGTCAAAGCATGGGACGAAGAATTTTCCGCAGACCGTATCTGTTTATGCGACATAGGGCTAGACGTATGGAACACCGTATTGCAAGGGCGGTAAGTGCTGGCGGTATTTCGGGCGGTGTGGCTGGTGCAGTAGCTGGAAGTGCCGTTGCTGGCAAACGAGCGGAAAGAAAAAATACAGCTTCTAAAGAAAATCGGGGCAATACCACTTCCAGCATGGGACAACGTGCAGGCTCAAAGGTAGGTGCTGTCTTAGATACGAAAAATAAAGTGAAAGACAAGGCAAACGCTGTCAAAGAGAATATCAAGGATATGCCGACACAGACCGCTTATGCGGTATATTCCGCAAAGGAAAAGGCAAAGTCCAGCGTGTCCGACTTTAAGCGTGGCATGGTGCAGGAAGAGCAGTCCAGACAGTCGGGACGCTTGGAAAAGCAGGAACAGCGTAAGAAGAATATCGCTGATAAGCGTATGGAGCTTCAAAAGGCACAAGAAGCAAGGCAGGCACAGCGAAAGGCTGACGGATCAGCGACAACGGGAGCTACCCGTCCCCATGAGCGACCAGCCACCGCTTCAACCATTCCAAAATCGAGTGCGGAAAAAATGCAGGAAGTCAAACGCCCTGCCACAGCTCCAACTCCGAAAGCAAGTGAGCCAGTCAAGACAAATGTTGTGAAAGAGCGTCCGTTATCTTCTGGTGCTTCTGATAAGAAAACGACCCAACCTGCACAGCCAGTACATAGGCAGAATGTAGAAAAAGTGGTATCGCAGGAAACACGCCAGAATTACACAAAAGACCGTAGGACAAAGGTTCAGCAGACGCAAACCGTCCAAAAGAACCAGCAGACAACAGAGAAAACTCCTAACCTTGTGATGAAGAAAGGACAGAAGAAAAAATGAAACTGAAACATATCGCTATCATTGGCAGTCTGTTTCCTATCCTCTTTTCTCTGGTGCTTTTCTTTGGTGTGTTGATTAGTGCGGACAGCGACGACGAGAACAGCAATTTTTCTTCTGGCATTACGGGTATGAACTTATCCGCAGAAGTCTTGAAACATCAGCCTATGGTAGAAAAATACGCCAGAGAAAACGGTATTTCCGAGTATGTCAATGTGCTGTTGGCTATCATTCAAGTAGAAAGTGGCGGTACGGCAGAAGATGTTATGCAGAGTTCGGAAAGTCTTGGTTTACCGCCCAACTCTTTAGATACGGAAAGTTCAATCAAGCAGGGGTGTAAATATTTTGCGTCCCTGCTTTCTTCTTGCAAAAATCAAGGTATCGACGATTTGAATGTAGCGATACAGTCTTATAACTATGGCGGTGGTTATGTGGGATATGTGGCAGGAAAAGGAAAGAAACACACTTTTAATCTTGCGGAAAATTTTGCCCGTGAGAAATCGGGTGGAAAGAAAGTAACCTATACCAACCCGATAGCTGTTGCGAAGAACGGGGGCTGGCGATATGGCTATGGAAATATGTTCTACGTCGAATTAGTCAATCAATATCTGACCGTGGCACATTTTGATAATGCAACGGCACAAGCGATTATGAATGAAGCGTTGAAATATCAAGGCTGGAAATATGTGTATGGTGGCAGTAACCCGAACACTTCCTTTGATTGTAGCGGACTTGTTCAATGGTGCTATGGAAAAGCTGGTATCTCCTTGCCGAGAACGGCACAAGCACAGTATGACGCTACCCAACATCTTCCACTTTCGCAGGCAAAGGCTGGGGACTTGGTGTTTTTTCATTCTACCTATAATGCTGGAAGTTATGTAACACACGTTGGTATTCTCGTTTCGCCGACACAGATGTACCATGCAGGCAACCCGATAGGATATGCAGACCTAAGTAGTAGTTACTGGCAACAGCACTTAATCGGTGCAGGACGAGTAAAACAATAGAAAGGACTTGAAAATATGTTTAAGAAGAATAAGAAACAGACAGAAACTATCAAAGAATCAAAAGAAAAAAAGGTGCGTACTGTTAAGGTAGGCACACATAAGAAAGCCGTGATTGCGTTGTGGGTGGTACTTATTGCAAGCGTGAGCTTTGGGGTGTATAAGAATTTTACTGCTATCGACCAGCACACGACCCACGAAAAAGAAATCATTGAGCTTCGCTTGCAGGACACCAACGGGATTGAAAATTTCGTGAAGAATTTTGCGAAGTCCTACTACACATGGAATAACAGCAAAGAAGCGATTGAAGCAAGGACGCAGGCAATCAACGGTTATCTGACAAAGGAATTGCAGGACTTGAATGTTGATACAATCAGAACGGATATACCGACCAGCTCCACGGTTACAAATGTGATTGTATGGAGTATTGAACAGTCGGGAACGGACACTTTTTCTGCTACCTACGAAGTAGATCAGCAGATAAAAGAGGGAGAACAGACAAACAATGTGAAAGCAACCTATACAGTAAAAGTCCATGTGGACGCTGACGGGGATATGGTAATCGTTCAGAACCCTACCCTTGCACCAGCAATCGAAAAATCGGACTATGAGCCAAAGACACCAGAAGCAGACGCAAGCGTAGACGCTGATACCGTAAACGACGCTACCGCATTTCTGGAAACATTCTTTAAGTTGTACCCGACAGCTACGGAAAAAGAGCTTGCTTACTATGTATCTGGAAATGTGGTTGAGCCTATCGGCAGGGACTACCTTTATTCTGAATTGGTAAACCCTATCTTTACAAAGGACGGGGACAATGTAAAAGTCAAGGTAGCTGTGAAATTCCTTGATAATCAGACAAAAGCGACGCAGGTATCGCAGTATGAGCTTGTGCTACATAAGGATAGTAACTGGAAGATTGTAGGATAAATGATATAGCGTGCATTTCCTATCAGATTTGCACGCTTTTACAAAACGACAAGAAAACTGTGCAAAAATATTGACTTGTAATGACCGAATGCTATAATATAAATGACAAGTGTACTTGGTATTATTTGAAAGGAGCGTTATATAATGGATAAAGAAAAAATACTATCACAAAACAAAAAAGAGAATCTATATCTTGATGAATACGAAAAACATATTAAACTTCAAGGGAAATCTTTTGGCTTAATGTTTGTTTTATTTATCTGCATTTTAATTCTTTTCATTAAAGCAGTTTGTAAAGAACCTTACTATGATATAATGACAATTATTGGGTCTGTGGCATTTGGCTCTATGGGTTATGAAGCACATATTTCAAAAAATAAATCCAAATTTGTTATTGCTTTATTCTTTCTTCTATTTATGGGGTATTACTTTTATAAATTTTTAATGATAGGTTTATAGAATGGACGAACATTTAATTTTGCGAAACAGATTAAAAACTGTACGAAAAGAAAAAAAATTATCACAAACAGAATTAGCTGAACTAGTCGGGGTTTCTCGGAATACAATTAGTTCTATTGAAACTGGACAATTTAATCCAACAGCAAAATTGGCATTAGTGCTTTGTATAGCTTTAGATAAAAAATTTGAAGAATTATTTTATTTTGATTAAAGGAGAGAACGATTATGGAATTAGAGGAATTGATTGTTGAAATAGTTATAGGATTGTTTTTACTTTTTATATCTTATCAAATAGGAATAAAAGAGAATATTACTTTATTACATGGTTATCATTATACACAACTTGACCCTAAAGATAAAAAGGTGTTTACAAAAAAAATAGGAATAGGCACTTTACTGGTTAGTATTGGTATTCTTGTTATGCCGATTATCAATTTAATCTCTCATTCTGAATTAGGCTATTACATAGGTCTTATTTTGATTGTTGTAGGAGTGTTTTATATCATATTCATCATTGTAAAATACAACGGAAAACTTATTAGCTTTAAAAAGTAGAATTGAGGTATGAATATGATAGGACTGAACAAAAGAGATATAAAAAAGGCATTGAAAGCTGGTGCAAAAGCTGGCGGTGTATCATTGGCTGATGTTCGGGCGGATATTGAAGCTACGATTGATGAAGCTATGAATAGCACCGACCCAGAGGTGCAGGCAAATTTCAAAAAGTATTTTGGGAATAAACGCCCTACACCAGAAGAATATATTTATAAGATTACCAAAAAGACAAAAGTGTAATACAAAACAAATGCTGTAAGGGGGATTGTATTATGGAACATTTTAAGCGAAATTCTATACAATCATACACTACCTAATAGCATTTTATTAAAAACTGAATATCTTACAGCTTTAATAGCTCGTATAAAACTATATGTTTTGTGCGGGCTTTTTTCATACCAAAAAAAATTTTTTTAATTTTTTCGGTTTCAACTTAACAAATCACACCTGCCGTTCCCTATATGGTGCGGAAAGAGGGATAACCACTTTTCACGTCGTAACGGAAAGGGGGTGAGATTGATGAAACCGTCTGACTTCCAGAAAACAGTTCAATGCCGTTTTGAAAGTTGTTTGAAGAAAGTTGTCCGACATGTTGTTAAGGACTATCAGAAGAAATTAAAACGACGACAAAAGGAAGAAACACTCTTTTGTGAACTTCCAGAAATCGTTGTAGAAAATCTGGCTGTCTGGGACGACTATGATACGGACTATACGATTTTCAATGTATGCGGTAATGATATTCGTGTCTATGATGATGAATTGGCAGAAGCCTTGAAACAGTTATCCGAGCGTAACCGTGAAACTTTGCTGATGTATTACTTCTTGGAAATGAACAACGAAGAAATTGCAAAAAAGCAGAATATTTCCAGAAGCGGTGTATTCCAAAATCGACATAACTCATTGGTACTTATGAAAAAATTACTAAAGGAGAAACAGTAAAATGAAGCAAACATTTAAGAAGCCGTCCTACTATTTGCTTTCACAAGCAATGGACGGAGACGAAAAAGCGATTGAAAAGATACTGGCATTTTATGACCCGTACATATCAAAGTGCTGTCTGCGTCCACTCTATGATGAATACGGCAATGTTTATATTGTTGTAGATATGGAATTAAAGGGACTTATCAGAGAAGCACTTATCAAAATGATTTTAGGGTTTGATATCGCCTTAGAAATCGAAGAAGAATAACAAGCAGTAACCGCAGAGTATGATTTGTTCAATCCCCTCTTTCCTGCTCTGCACCTGCTTTTACATGAAAGCAACACGCTTTCGCCACAGCTCTTTGACAACTGAATAAAGCAGACAGATACGTTTGTGAGATAGCGAGCCACGGGGACTGTACGCCACGACCTTTTCAAAAGAAAGCGAGCGACCCACGCAGTGATCCGAGAGCGACTGTTGGAAAAGTCGTTTTGCCACGACCTATCCTCACAGAATAATGATACGTCCGCATGGTGCGGTTCTGCCCACAAGAATGGGAATAGTTGAGATACTAACGGAGCTTTCCAAAGCCGTCTGTCTGCTTCTGTAACATTGTGAAAAACACGCATATTGGATAAGCCTATGTGCGTATGTTGAGAATAGATAGCTGACTAAGGGGGCTGATAACTTGGCTAAAAAAGAACCTGCACAATATATCGTAGAACGGGAATTTTTAGGTAAATTTTCCGTAGAGGAATTGCTTGTCCGTATCGTGAAATCTCATGTAAAAAAAGGACTATCAAGAGGGTAAAACCCTTGAAAACAATGGAAAGAAGCCGTACTTTATGGTATAATATTATCATAGGTACGGCAGTTGAATAGGTGGAAAAATGATTTATCAAAAAGGTTCAAACTTATTTAACGTGGCTATTTATATCAGATTATCACGAGAGGACGGAGATAAGGAAGAAAGCGATAGTGTAGGAAATCAGAGAAAACTTTTAACAGAATATGTGAACAAGCATGATGACTTTATCTTATATGATGTTTATATTGATGACGGTTTTACGGGAACGAATTTCAATAGACCAGACTTTCATAGAATGATTGCTGACATTGAAGATAACAAGGTAAGTTGTGTTGTTGTAAAAGACCTTTCCCGTTTCGGACGAGATTACATTGATACGGGGCGATATTTGGAAAGAATATTTCCAGAGCTTAATGTTCGTTTTATTTCTGTAACAGATAATATTGATAGTATGAAGCAGGCATACGATATGTTACTTCCTATTAAAAATATATTCAACGAGCAGTATGCCAGAGATATTTCTAATAAAATTCAAGCGACTGTAAAATCAAAGCAGAAAGCAGGAGAATTTATCGGAGCTTTTACAAGTTATGGTTATAAGAAATCTCCTGCAAATAAAAATAAACTTGTGATTGATGAATATGCGTCCGAAGTTGTAAAAAGAGTATTTACTATGTATGCACAAGGAATAGGAAAACAAAGCATTGCCAAAATACTAAATGCAGAGGGTATCCTTTGTCCGTCGGAATATAAAAAGCTCAACGGCGAAAATTACAAAAATTGCAATCGTTTAGAGAAAACTTCTTATTGGACGTATTCCACGATTAAAGTGATGTTACAAAATGAGCTTTATATTGGAAATATGGTACAAGGAAAGAAACATCAACGTATGAGAAGCAAACAGCGTCCAGTTGAGAAAGCAAACTGGATAAGGGTTGAAAATACACATGAACCGATTATAGACCGTCAACTGTGGGATAAGGTACAAAAACTGCTGACGAAAAAACATAGGGATATTGATTTAGAAACAAATAAAAATATCTTTGCAGGTTTTATCAAGTGTGGCGATTGTGGTCGGGCAATGATGAAAAATTTCTGGCGACGTGCTGACGGAAGTAAGTCCTATTCATTTTATTGTGGAACTTACAAAAGAAGTGGAAAAGATTATTGCACTCCGCACACGCTCCCGTTTCAAGTATTGAATGATATTGTGCTGGGAGATTTAAAGCAGATTATCCGCAATGTAGAGAACTTGCAGGAACTTGTAAAATCACAATCTTTCACAGCAATAAAAATCAGAAAATCAACAGACATAGAACTGACAAAGTTAAAAGCAGAGCTTGAAAGAGTGAAGAAGTTGAAAAAGTCAATTTATGAAGATTACAAAGACGAACTGATTTCTAAAGAAGAATTTCTTTCTTATCGAGAGGACTATCAACAAAAAGAAACGCTTTACTCCAAACAGATTGAAACGCTGGAAGAAAAGAAAAAGGAAAGTGTAACAGAAGATGTTTTTGAAACACCGTGGTTAAGGCGGTTGTTGGAACTGAAAGACATTGAAGAATTAGACAGAGATATTATTGTGGAAATGATAGACCAGATAACAGTTTATGAAAACCACAAACTTAAAATCTCATACAACTTCGGAAATGAACTGGAACATTTATTTTCAAGCGTTTACTGTGAGGACTTGGAGAAAAAGGCTATCTAATCTCAATACATTTCTAACTCCCCATATATATTGGGGAATACATATCACAATTTGCGTAAACTACAATCAGCACACGGAGGACGTGATCCGGGAGCTGTGTATAATGGTCGCCAGGAAAAGGATGATGTACTGAAGCTGGTGCTTGCGATCGGAGAAATTTTACAAAACAGCGGAATTGATGTGGAATACACACGGACAACAGATATTTATGAGACACCTTTCCAGAAAGCAACAGAGGCAAACGAAGCCGGTGTGGATTTCTTCATATCGATCCATCGGAATTCTAGTCCTCTTGCCAATCAGTACATGGGTGTGGAAAGCCTGATCTATAACCTTTCCGGTATCAAATATGAGATGGCGGAAAATATCAATGCACAGTTGGAGACAGTTGGGTTCAAGGATCTCGGAGTAAAGGCGCGCCCAAATCTGGTTGTCCTTCGCCGTACAAAAATGCCGGCGATTCTGGTCGAAGTCGGTTTTATCAATTCTGATTCTGACAACACTCTTTTCGATAAGAACTTCTATGATATTGCGCAGGCAATTGCAGATGGAATCCTGGATACGCTGGAAGAAAAAGGGCTCTGGAAACCAGAAGGCGCAAGAAACAGTTCGACCGCATCGGAATCCGGAAGGACTTCTTCTGACGCAGATACTTCTGCTTCCGTTTCTCCTGCTGACGTTTCTGCAAAATCAGATGTTGGTACCCTGACAAATTCAGGCTCAGTCCCTGATTCTCCTTGTACGTCAGACTCTGCTCACATGAATCCGTCTGATGAAAATACAGACTCCGAATTTCCTAATTCTTCTCCATCTGTAACCTACAGTGTGCAGGTCGGTGCATTCCGAAATCCGGCGTATGCCAGACGGCTTCTTAACGAACTGACCGAAATGGATTTCCCTGCCCGGATTGATGACAGCAGCCAGTATGACCGGGTTCTGGTCGGTCAGTTCGATGTATTGAATGATGCTGCCATGATGGAACGAAGACTAAAACAGAGCGGATATCCAACTGTGATCGTGAGTTTTTCTGAAGAAACCTGATTGATTCTGCAAAAAATTCATACATTAGCTTCCATGATTTTCTTCTTCTTTTGCTGACCATGGAAGATGACTGTTTAAGGGAAGAACTTTACCATTTTTTCGGACGCTCCGATGAAACACCATCAAAAGCTGCTTTTTTCACCAACGTACAAAATTAAAAGATGGTGCATTATGGGAACTTTTGCAGATTTTTAACCAGAAGCTTAAACCTACTCTATACAGGAACCGTTATCGTTTGGTTGCTTGTGACGGTTCTGTTGCTGATATTTTCCGTGATGAAAAAGATACAGAAACTTATTTTGAACCAAACAATAAATCTCCCAGAGGTTTTAATCAGATCCACATCAATGCACTTTAAGCCAAGTAAAAAGAACAGAAAAGATTCTCAGATACCAAAATCTTTTCTGTTCTTTTTTGTATATTATAAAGGATAGATTAGTACCTCCTCAGAGGTCATGTGTTCCCCTTGATAAAAGGGCTCAGTTCATTAAGGGCGAATGCTCTTTGCCAGTTCTTTCGCTTCTTTTGTCAGATTACAGATTTTCTCGAATTCGCCGTTTTTGATCAGATCTGCTTTTACCATCCAGCTTCCGCCGCAGCAGATGATCTTGTCAAATCCCAGATAATCTTTCAGATTCTGTGTTCCGATTCCACCTGTCGGCATAAAACGAAGCTGATTGTATGGTGCTGCCATTGCTTTGATCATAGCCACTCCACCTGCAGGTTCTGCCGGGAAGAATTTAACTACTTTCAGTCCTCTTTTTACTGCCTGTGCCACTTCGGATGGTGTCACACATCCCGGGAAGATCGGAATTTCTTTTTCCAGACAGTAATTTACGATTTCAGTATCGAATCCAGGACTTACGATGAATTTTGCTCCTGCCTTAACAGCAGCATTTCTCATAGAATCCGTTTTCCTTGAGTTCCTCTAAGTTTTCTCCAAGCCTGTAAACGAACCTGTCTATCAGTTCCTTGATAGAAAACGCGCTGAAAGAAAACCATACCTTGTTTACATGACCGCTGGTACCAATAAATTCTTACGAATCTACTATGGCAAGGTTAAGGAGTGCTTACACAACTTAGAGCAATCTCAAATCGAAGAGTCTTAAATATCAAACGATTATCACCTCCGTTAAGCTAGCCGTTTTGGGTAGCCTATTTCTTGTGCCTATTTTTCAACTCTTAAATTTCTTCAAAAAGTACTTGACTTTTTATTAGTAGGTTTTCCTGCCGAAAATATAAAAGCCACAGAAAAGATACATTAATCCTTATTTGTGTCATTTCTCGGGGCGAAAATAGGGGTAAATATCCCTTTCTAAGCCTTTCAAAAAAGCACATAAGTTATTTGTACTAACCTGTGGTTATGTATTGAATTATGGGTTTTGGGTAACAAAAAACACCGTATTTCTACGGTGCGTTCTGTCAGATATATTCTGTTTTATGATAGCAGAAAACTGGAATTCACAGTTCTTCCATCCTTCCCATCTTCAGCGCCATAACAAGAGTTCCGGCTGCCATCATAAAGACACCAATTTCAATCACATAGATGGGAAGAAGCGCCGGACCTGCCACGGCAAAGAAGTCCACGATAAAATGAATCCCATATGCAAGAACCGCTGTAAAAGCCGCTGTCCTGCATTTGCCTGCCTTTACCGCCCGGTAGATCAGCAGTGACAACCCGATATGCAGAATGATGGCACTGATTCTTTCGATTCCGCTTACAAAAAAGAGTGGTGCCGGTGTTGTCCATAGGGCCGACAGCTGTGACACGGTCTGGTTTGCAGACTCAGCAGGAAGTGCCGCCAGCGTATTCTGCATGGCTCCGCTGTTGATCATCAGCATGGACACAAGATTGCTGATTCCGGAGAGTCCTCCGATCAGAATGGCCTCCACACCGCCATGCCCGATTCCATACATCAGTGCATTTGGAAAATCCAGCCATTTCTTCATCCAGAACTTCATGGCAATCAGTCTTCCGGTCTCTTCAAAAACCGCTGCAGCCAAAGCCGCGTACACATAGTAAAGCCATGGCCTGCTCTGTGCGTTCAGTCCGCAGAACTGAATGACAAGAACATGCAGCTGCTGCTCCAACAGCATGGCAAACAGCAGATAGGTTCCTGCTCCGATAAAGAACGAGGAAATCCTTGCCTTAAGCTTCACCCTTCCTGCAATGAACAAAGCAATCGGTACCCCCATCGAGAGGACAACGGAGCAGATAACTCCCGCTATCGCCAGACCTGATATTGTGTTCAATTCCATCTTTATACCTCCCTGATTCTCAAAAAATTCCTTTATTGTATTTGAACTGTCCATACAATATAAAGCCTAATCCGACAATAACTGCTGGAAGAATGATATAATCTATAATTATTTCACTCCAAAACGAAACAATAAAACCTAATACAAGAGATATTCCTATAATCAGCGTTCCTGTGCCGACTGTTTTTCCATACTTTGGTATATCTTCTTCCTTTACTTTTCGCCTGTTATAAGAGTGAATTGTGCTGATATTGCCTTTGATATTTACAATTCCCAAAACAGATATGAACACTCCCAAAATCAACATTATAATATTTTCCATAATGACCTCCTAAAAATAGAATAGTTCCTCAAATTTTTTGTCCAATGCAATACAAAGAATCAGAGCCAATTTTGCAGTTGGATTAAACTGTCCTGTTTCAATAGAACTAATGGTATTTCTTGATACCCCTACCATTTCTGCAAGCTGAGCTTGAGAAAGATTTGCTTCTGTGCGAACTTCCTTTAAGTGATTTTTCAGTTGTAATTGTTCTTTCATATTCTCACCTCTAAAAGATGGCTAACAAATCCAACAAATGCCAAAATGGAAAGCACAAAAAACAGAACAGTCAAGACTAAATCGCTCTTTCGCTTCATTTTGATAAAACGAACTAACCATTGCGTTGCAATAATGCTGAAGTATATAACCCACGGACTGTAAATCATAGTATGAGCAAGCACAGAAGATAACAGCGAAAGCAAACAACACACTAAAGCACCAACTCTACTTGCGTGACTTCCGGCTTGATATACCACTTCCATTTCAGCCAAGTCCTTATTGCGATGTTCTTTTCTGCTTGCATTTAAGATTTCGTCCTTTTTCATAAAAACACCTCCATGCCAAGTTTTCTTTGCGTATTTTAATTATACACATACCAAGTTTTCTTGTCAATAGAGTTCATAAAAAAGTTACAACCGATATAAGAGATAACTTTTCTACCACTTCGATTATACTCACGACTTAATGACTTCTTGAATACTTGCCGAAAAAGAAAAACTGCCATCGGTTTGACAGCAGTTCTTCTTCGGTTGGTATCAGTTAGGAATACACAATATCATTCAATACAATCTCATCGGCACAGGCTCGAATGTTATTCATCAATCCTATCCATCTCATCATATCCGTTGCTTTTCTGCACGCCCAGGTTACAATCTCCGGTTCGATCATCAGACGTACATCAAACAGATCCAGTGCCAACCGATAACGGTCCTCCACGTTTCCAAACCCGAGAACATCATTTTCCATATAAATGGTACTGATGACATAAGTTCCGTCTCCTCTGCGCACTTCCAGCACGCCTCTTGTGACCAGCCCTTTAACCGCCTCTCTTACCGTACTTCGTCCAACTTCAAATAATTCTGTCAGTTCACCTTCAGTAGGTATCCTCTCTCCTATTTTTACCGGTTTATCCAGAATATATTTCATCAGTCGATCCTCTGTCTTCTGTCCCAGTGTCCGTTTTACACCTTTTCCGCTTTGCTGCATTTCGTCACCTTCTGCTTATCCGCTTTCTCAAATTTTAGCATTTGTTTTTTCTCTTTTCAACTCTGCATTGCCTGCCCTTCTCATTTTTGCTATACTGTCAATGTAGTTTTACGCCATAGTTTCCGGTGTATCGTTATTTTGACTCAGGAGGAAATTTATGATCAAATTAGTTGCAAGTGATCTGGACGGCACTCTGCTTCACAACTATCAGCAGACTGTGCCGAAAGAAATATATGATACGATTAAAGCACTTCATGAAAAAGGAATCATCTTCACTGCCGCAAGCGGACGCCAGTATGCCAATATCCGCAGGCTTTTCGCTCCTCTCGGCTTCGACATTCCATATATCGCTGAAAATGGTTCCATGTGCGTCTATAAAGAAGAGGTACTCGCCACCGGTCTGACTCCATCCAAAACCATCCGGCATATTCTGGATGCCCTAATGGAATACCGGAAGATCTATCACACCGGACACTGTATCCTTTCTGTAAAAGATACTTATTACAGCGACTCAACCGATGAACGTTTCATTGATTATATGGAAAATGATATGCATAACATCGTTACCTACGTGCCGGATCTGTATGCGATCAAAGAACCGATCATCAAAGCAGCCATCTGTGATTTTGGTGGCACAAAGAATCTGGAACCCTTCTTCCACAAAAGAATCGGGGATGAAATCCGCGTTGTAACTTCTGCGGATCACTGGATTGATTTTATTGCGCCAAATGCAAATAAAGGAACGGCACTGAAAGTTCTAATGGAAAAATTCGGGATCAAAAAAGAAGAATGCATCTGCTTCGGAGACCAGCAGAATGATATCGAGATGCTGAAAGCTGCGGGCACAGCGTATGTCATGGCAACCGGCCACCCTCTCGCCAAAAAGGCGGCAGATTACGTTGTGGAATCACCTTTGCCGGTGATGCAGGGGTTATTGTAGAGTGAAAATGGGGACGCTGCAGCTAAATAATTTTCTGAAACGAACAGCGCAGCTGAATGTTTCCGTCTTGACGGCATTTGAGACTTTTAGGGAATCTTAGGTTTTGAGAAGATGCGTTAGGGGAAGAAATCCACATTGTCTGAGCGACAGCGAGTTTGTGGATTTCTTCCCCTGTTTTTAGCATCTTTTCAAAATTTTAGAGTCCCTTAATGCCTCAAGCCTGTCCGGCAAGATGGAAACATTCAGCTGCGCGTCCCTTTTGAACCAGCAAGCCTATATAACTCCCCCTATGCGTTCTCCCATCTTCACAATGGTTTCTGCTCCCTGCAACGTGTTCCGGATCAGATCACTGTCTGGCAAGACTTTATCTGGCTCCAGGAGCAGCACAACCGTTGAACCTCCGAATTCAAATCTTCCTTTTTCTTCGCCGCGTTTTACCTGGCAGCGTTCTTTTTTATAATTTTGGATCTTTCCGACCATCAGTGCACCGACTTCCATCATCAGGACGGTGCCGAGTTTTTCATTTTTTACAAGACAGTATTCTCTGCTGTTCATTTTGTAGATCGGGCAGATATCATTTGCAATCGGATTTACAGTGTGAAAAATTCCCGGAATCCTTCTCTGATAGGTCTTTTCTCCATCTGCCACATAACAGTATCTATGGTAATCATCTACTGTAAGACGGATTACTACCGCCCAGCCTCCCATATAATGTCTGGCAAGCTTTGCATCGCGAATGAGTCTGTGGGTTGTATATGGAGTATGTTTAATGAAGAATTGTCCGTTTTCGTGAATTGGATAGACACTCACTTTCCCATCACATGGACTGATCAGTACGTTATCTTCTCTGTTAACCGGGCGTTCCTCAGCTTTTATTTTCCTGGTAAAGAAGTCATTATAGGAATCAAATTTCTGTTTTTCATATTTATTCAGATCGATCCCGTGGGTTCTGGCAAATAGTCCGGCAAAAACAGCGGACACTTTTGTATTCAACAGCTTCCCTCCCAGTCTGGATACTGCCGGTAAAAGAAGCGGGCGCATCAGTACTCTGGTTGCTGTATGGGTATACACAAATTTTAAAAACTTATCCTGACTGGTTGTCTTTTTTATCCGATGACCTTCTCTGTCCATGTAATACATTTCATTCCTCCTCTGCCGCTGACCGTCTGCCTGCTAAATCATACTCATATAACGCATATAATGTCTGACCAGGATGCCAATTACTGCCATTGCTACGATTACTACAATTGCTCCCATTGTTAGATTCTTTGGCTTCCTGAACTTAAAATTTGTAATAAATAAAATGCCGACCACCAGCATGACCACATGAATCGCAAGCATAAATTCACAACCTAAAAATGGTTTTAATACAACCACAAGCGGAAGTGCGATTGCCATGGATGTAATCGGGAGCCCCTGATAACATTCTCTTTTCTCTGCTGTTTCTTCCTGACGCTGTTCTTCCATCACATTGAACCACGCAAGACGGATCAGACCTGCAAGTACATAAAACATCAGGATTGCCACACCGATCACACCGCGCATTCCGAAACAGTAACAAAGAACAGCCGGCGCAACTCCGAAGCAAACAATATCGCTTAACGAATCAATCTGGATTCCGAAACGCTTTTCCACTTCTGTCCGGTTCTTTTTTGTTCTTGCAATCTTTCCATCAAACATATCACAAAGACCGGAGATTGCAAGACACATCACGCCCAGATGCAGATGCCCGTTTACTGCAAACATCATTCCTCCAATTGATACCATCAAACTGACATATGTAAGTACTACCGTATAATCATAAACCCCTAACATTCTATCTCCCTCTTTCTTCCAATTGTAAAATTTGCTACGATCGTAAGCAAGGCGCTCAGCCCCAGCTCTGTATAATATCCAATCCCACGGCTCAGGATCATTCCCGGCAAAAGAAGCCGTTTTCCGAATACCGGAATAAAAATCATGGCAAATAATTTTTCACTGATTCCCATACCTCCCGGCAGAGGAAGCATATCTACCGATACTGCAATGACCGCCTGCAGTGTAATGACTGCGACTGCTTTTACACCTCCAAGCCCAAATGCCTTATATACAAACCATGTAGCCGTAAACAGCGCAAACCGCTGGAACATGGTGATCGCAAATACATTCACGATCACCTGCTTGTGTTCCTTCAGAAAAACTGCTGTATCCCGGTACTGATCCATGGATGCATTCAGCTTTTCAATACGCGCCTCCTTATGGTGTAGAAAGTGCAGCTTTTCAAGCAGTGCCATTCCTTTTACCAGAATTTCTCTTGCAAGCCGCGGATGGAACACCAGCACCAGCATCGCTGTCACGCAGAAAACGTTCAGAGCTGTCCCCAGATAAAAGATATGCCGGATACTCCAGAGATATTTATGGATAAATCCCTGTCCGAACAGTACCAGCCACAATCCGACAACCACCAGTACCAGTTTATAAGTGATCGTAACGATCATCAGCACCAGCGTCGAAACCGGTATTGGTATCTTTTCTTTTTTCATATAATAAATCTGTGCCGGCTGTCCTCCAGATGCCGAAGGTGTGATACAGCTGAAGAAGAATCCAACCGATGAAAACAGAAAACATGTCCATTTTTTCAGCCGGATTTTCAGTGTCCGCATCATATAATAGATAATGATCGATTCTCCCCAGATAAAAGCCACAACACAGATCACTCCCGGAATCAGCCATAATACATTGACCTGTCCCAGGATCTTCACAATCTCACCAATATCTTCCCCATGAAATACGCCATACATTGTACCGGCAAATACCACCAGCAAAAATATGACATTGAAGATCGTCTTCTTTTTATTTTCCATCTCTCCTCATTCCTATCCGGTTTCCAAGTTTATTTGCTATTTTTTCTGTCAGACGCCGATAAATCTGCCATCCATTTGTCCGTCTGCTGATCTGCCAGGTTACTTCTGCAAGAAGAATTCCTGCTGCTGCATCCTGCCATACATGCTGCCTAAGCGCCAGTGTCGATATCACGACCAGTACCGTCATCAAGACAGAAAAAGCTTTATACCAGTTGGAAATCTTCCGGTTCTTCCTGACCGCAATACAGCTGAACCAGCTTGCCATGCAGTGAATGGACGGAAACAGGTTGATTGGCTTATCAACTGTATACAGAAACCGTACTGCCTGCGTCCAGATATCCGTCCCTGTCAGAACCGGCCTCGTATTCGTGGTCGGATAAAAAATAAAGCACAGCATACATACCAGCCGCGCATAAAAATCCGCAGTAAAAAACTGGTATTTCACCTTCTCCTCCCGCATCGATGCCATGAAATAGTTCACTACCCAGAAAAGATAACACCCAAAATAAATAATAATAAACTGTGGCATAAAAGGAATCACTTCATCCGCCGGACCAGAAAGATTATGAGTCTTGATTCCCGTCCGTAATAGCGGCACTCCCCAATATACCACAGCATTCATACAAAATGTAATAATAAGTGGAATTATAGTTTTTATTTTCTTCATACAATCTATACTATACATAAATAAAAAAATAGCAATAGTCTTTCGCAATTCTTAAAGAAAAAAGTTCTGTCTCTTAAGAAAACAGAACTTTTTTCTTTTATATTTCTTTATTTTTACAGAACCTTTGACAGGAATTCCTTTAATCGCTCATCCTTA
Source organism: Bariatricus sp. TF06-38A (assembly GCF_027690675.1). Taxonomy (NCBI): domain Bacteria; kingdom Bacillati; phylum Bacillota; class Clostridia; order Lachnospirales; family Lachnospiraceae; genus Bariatricus; species Bariatricus sp. TF06-38A. Next base: position 5,355 of record NZ_JAQFCE010000007.1, on the reverse strand, counting down.
GGATTTGCAAAGAACTCTTCCGGAGTTCCCTGCTCTTTTACTCTTCCTTCATCCACAAACATGACACGGTCAGCAACCTCTCTTGCAAATCCCATTTCATGTGTAACAACAACCATGGTCATGCCTTCCTGGGCAAGCTGTTTCATCAGCTCCAGAACCTCTCCAACCATCTCCGGGTCCAGTGCGGATGTCGGCTCATCAAAGAGCATTACATCCGGGTTCATGGCAAGGGAACGCACGATCGCGATCCGCTGCTTCTGTCCACCGGAAAGCTGTGACGGATAAGAATCTGCCTTCTCTTCCAGTCCAACCCTCTTAAGAAGTACTCTTGCTTCTTTTTCTGCCTCTGCTTTATCCTTTTTCAGGAGCTTGATCGGAGCCAGTGTGATATTTTCAAGAATCGTCTTATGTGGGAAAAGATTAAAGTGCTGGAACACCATTCCCATTTTCTGACGGTGTTTGTCGATATCTACCTTTGCATCTGTAATGTCCACACTTTCAAAATAAATATGACCTCCGGTCGGCACCTCCAGAAGGTTCAGGGAACGGAGGAATGTAGATTTTCCGGATCCTGACGGTCCAATGATTACCACAACTTCTCCTTTGTGGATCTCTTCTGTAATTCCATTCAGTGCATGAAAATCGCCAAATGCTTTCTGCAGATTTTCTACACGGATCAATACATCTCCATTAGTGGTCACTGTTCCTTAACCTCCTTTCCAGCATACTTACCAGTTTACTGAAGATCATAACCATAACCAGGTAAATGATCGCAACTGCCATCAGCGGCATAAGCGCATCGTAGGTTCTGCTTCGGATGATATCTCCGCCCTTTGTCAGATCCTGAAGGGCAATATATCCGGCAACAGAAGTCTCTTTTAAGAGAACGATAAATTCGTTTCCAAGTGCCGGAAGGACATTTTTAAACGCCTGCGGCATGATAATATAGATCATTGTCTGACGATAATTAAATCCAAGGCTTCGTCCTGCCTCAAACTGTCCGTTATCAACTGCCATAATACCGGAACGGAAAATCTCAGCAACATAAGCACTGGAGTTCATACCAAATGCCAGAATCGCTACGATCGTCTTACTGACATCCACACTTGCAAAAATTACAAAGTAAATGATAAGCAGCTGTACAACAACCGGTGTACCACGGATGACCGTGATGTAAATCTGGCAGATCAAATTCAGGAGCTTCAGCTTGCCGGTCTTATCGTATGTGGAACGGACAATTGCCAGAAGGAATCCGAGAACTACACCGATCAGGACAGCACAAAAGGTTACAATTAATGTAACCTTAAGTCCGTCTGCAATGTAGTGCCATCTGTCATCTTTTATAAAATTCATTATAAATCTTGCTTTAAAATCACTCATAAGACACCACCAGTCTGTACCCGATTAGTCTGTAATATATTTTGCAACGATTTTATCAAATGTTCCATCTTCTTTTAACTCTTTGATCGCATCATTGACTTTCTTAACCAGATCATCATTACCTTTTTTGATTGCCAGTGCATAGTCTTCTTCTACATAAGAAGTCTCCAGGATCTTCAGACCTTCATTTTCTTCTACGAATGTCTTAGCCGGCTGGTTATCAATGATCACTGCATCGATCTTGCCCTGCTGCAGAGCCTGTACAGCTTCCATACCTTTGTTGAAACGCTCTACATTATCATCACCGAAATCATCTGTAGAATAAATATCCCCTGTTGTTCCCTGCTGAACACCAATCTTCTTTCCTTTCAGATCATCCGGTTCTGTAATATCACTGTCATCTGTTACAATGATAACCTGAACTCCTGTATAATAGCTGTCAGAAAAATCAACCTGTGTAGCACGGTCTTCTGTTACAGTCATACCTGCTGCTCCGATATCTGCTTTTCCGCTCTGAACAGCCGGGATAATAGAGTCAAATGCCATATCTTCGATCTTCAGATCCATTCCAAGCTTGTCAGCGATTGCTGCTGCGAATTCTGCATCGATTCCGACAACTTCATCTCCGTCATAGTATTCAAATGGTGGGAATTCTGCGTTTGTAGCCATAACAAGCTTTTCTTTCTTGTCTGATTTTGCAGAGTCACTCTTTGATGAATCACTCTTTGATCCACATGCTGCAAAACTGAACACACATGCACATGCAAGTACAACACTGATTACTTTTTTCATTTTCATAATACCAACCTCCAAATTTTATCCATTTCCCCTATTCTATCATGTTATAAAGAAAAAACAAAGTGGGTTTTTATACATTTTTCTGCATAAATTCCCACCTTTTTTCGTGATTATTCTCTTTTAGCCGAAAATCAGGAAATAAAGAAGTACCAGAACTCCAAGTACAATACGGTAATAGCCGAATGCCTTAAAGTCATGCTTCTTGATATATCCCATCAAAAACTTGATCGCAAATACGGATACGAAAAACGCTACCAGGCATCCCACAAGCAAAATGACCACTTCGATCGCGGTATAATGGAATCCGAATTTGATAACCTTTAAGATACTTGCTCCGAACATAACCGGGATCGCAAGGTAGAAGGTAAATTCTGTTGCCACATAGCGGGAAGTTCCGATGAGCAGTGCTCCAAGGATGGTTGCTCCTGAACGTGAAGTACCCGGGATCAGTGCCAGGACCTGGAAACCTCCGATGATCAGTGCCATCTGATAGGTAAGCTCTGTCAGCTTTGTAACCTGCGGTCTGGTGTGTTCATTCTTTTTCTCGATCAGAATGAAGAAGATACCATAAATGATCAGCATCAGTGCAACAACTACATAATTGTAAAGATACTTGTCAAGGATATCATCAAATAACAGCCCGATCACAGCTGCCGGCAGACAAGCCACAACGATTTTGCACCACAGGTTGATTGTATTTCTCTTCTGCTTCGCTGATTTTCTCTTTGAAAACGGATTCAGCTTATTGAAATACAGAACAACGACCGCCATAATTGCACCGAGCTGGATCACAACACGGAACATACTGTTGAATTCATGACTTGTACTCATATGTAAGAACTGCTCTACCAGAATCATATGCCCTGTACTACTGATTGGAAGCCATTCTGTGATACCTTCCACGATACCCAGAATGACAGCAATTAAAACATCTAACATTTTGACCTCTTTCTATCCCCTCTCGGGATTCAATACAAATTTTTCAATGGCAGCCGCCACGCCATCCTCCTCATTGGACAATGTGATATAATCTGCCACCTCTTTTACTTCATCTGCTCCGTTTGCCATCGCAACACCAAATCCGACTTCTTTTAACATCATCAGGTCGTTGTTGCCATCCCCGCATGCCATGATCTCTTCTCGTTCAATTCCAAGAAGCCTGCCAAGCTGAATCAGTCCCATTCCTTTGTTAACTCCCAGTGCATTGATCTCCAGATTCGTTCTCATCGAATCACTGATGCTTAAATTCCCAAGCTCCATGATCCGCTGCTTTGCTTCCAGCCGTTCGTCCTGGCTCTTAAAAAGTGCATGGATCTTATCCATCTCATGCCCATTCATCTCTTCCATCTTCTCCCAGAGACTCTTAATGCCTTTGCGGGTGGTTCGGATATAATCTGCCATCGCAGGATTCCGCAGATACTCTCCGACTTTCAAAAGTTCATCTGCCTGTACGAAACCTCTTCCATCAAAATAGATCTCCTTGAACGTATCATAATCTCCAAAAATCTTAAGGATCGCTGCTCCCATCTCATAAGAGAGCATATTGGCATAAAGTACTTTGTCTTCCTGTAAATCCAGGATCCTTCCGCCGTTCGATGTCAGTGCGTACCTCATCCCCGGGAAATTCCGGAGTACTTCCGGGATCCCTGTCACCGGACGCCCTGTTGCAACCAGTACTGTTACCCCCTGGTCGATCGCACGTGTAAGTATTTCTCTTGTATGACTGGTCAGTTCTTTCTTATCATTCAGTAAAGTACCATCCAGATCAAGCCCTATCATTTTTATCTTTTTCATGAATAATTCCCTCATTTATGGTAAAGCTAAAAATACATTTCAAATCTTAGTATAACACGATTCCCCGTGTATGTATAACAAAATTTGCGGATTCAGGCATTTTGTAGTATACTGATAAAGGCTCAATTTTGAAGAAAGGAAGAATTATGAAGAAAAGGTTAAAAGCATTTTCAAGGACAACCATCGCACTCCTTACCGCTGCCCTGGTCTGTTCCCCGTTTACAAAAGCTTACGCCGATGACACTGTAGACTCTCTCGAAAAGCAGACAAACGGTCTTCAGAACCAGCTCGACTCTCTGAATCAGGACCTCACAAGTCTCAGCGCTGAGATCACAGATCTTGCATCAAAAATTGAGGATACGGATGCTTCCGTACAGAAAGCAGAACTGGATCTTGCCGCCGCAAAACTGGACGAGCAGTTACAGTATGATGCTATGAAGAAAAGAATCAAATATATGTACGAAACAGGAAATACGTCACTCTTGCAGATCATCTTTTCTTCTGAAAGCATGGGAGATTTCTTAAACAAAGCAGAATTTGTCAAGAACATTACAGAATACGACAGAAATATGCTGGATGAATTACAGAAGGTTCACGAGCTTGTCGCTAAAAAGGACTCTGATCTGAAAGCAGAGCAGGCTTCTCTGGCAGAGATGAAAACAAATCTCGACCAACAGGAACAGGAACTGAATGATAAGATTTCCTCTACTTCCGGTGAACTTCAGGCTTCATCCGAAGCACTGGCAAAAGCAAAAGAAGCACAGGCAGCCGCTGCTGCCGCACTTAAGAAAAAACAGGAAGAAGAAGCTGCAGAACAACAACGACAGGCAAAAGCTGCACAGACTGCTGCCAATAATACTTCAAGCAGCTCCGGGAACACGGATTCCGGTAGTTCCGGCGGCAATACAACGATTACAGTTCCGGATACTCCTGCCGAGACCACAGATCTGGTTCTCTTTGCTGCAATTCTGCAGTGTGAAGCTGGCGGTTACAATTATGACGGTATTCTTGCCGTTGCTACAGTCATCATGAACCGTGTAGCGAGTCCGCTGTATCCGAATACAATCAGCGGTGTCGTCTACCAGAGCGGTCAGTTTGCTCCAACCTGGGACGGAAGCTTAAGCCGCGTCTTGCAAAGAGGACCTGTATCCTTATGCTATCAGGTCGCTCAGGAAGCACTCGGCGGAGCACGGCTTGCATCTGTAAGCGGATGTTACCAGTTCCGAAGCGCAAGTACCGGAATGTCCGGGATCAACGTTGGGGGAAATGTATTTTTCTAAATCCTGTCCCAGTGGATGTGCGTTCGATTCATTCACAGGACAGAATGCAAAAAAACGGGGCTGTCGGTAAATAACGTTTTTTAAAGCTGACAGCACCAAACAA